>NZ_CP162023.1:2169697-2479654 GCF_041320275.1 Mumia sp. Pv4-285
GCGGCCGACGTCGCGTGGTTCGAGCCCGAGCAGCGCGCACGCGCTGTCGTTCAGCACGGTGATCCTGCCGTCAGTGCCGACCGCGACCACGCCGTCGCGGATGCTGTGCAGCAGCGCCTCACGATGGTCGGCGAGGGTCGCGATCTCGGCCGGCTCCAGCCCGTGGGTCCGGCGCCGGATCAGTCGCGAGAGCAGCCAGGACCCGGCGATGCCGAGGAGCGCGCCGACCCCGAGGTAGAGCACCAGGTCGGGAGCGGCCGACGAGAGCCGCCGCCACACCGACGGGTACGTGTCCTCCGCGGTCACGACGGCGACGAGGCGACCGTCGTCGGAGATGACCGGAGCCTGACCGACGATCCGCGTCCCGTCGGGGTCGTCGACGTCGCCGGTCCACGCGCGCCCGTCGAAAGCGGGGGTGGCGGCCGACTCGGTCGTGCCGACGAGACGCGGGTCGGTCGACGCCAGGACGTCGCCGTCAGGAGCGACGAGGCTGACCGTGTCCGAGCCGGACAGGTTGGCGGCCTGCTGGATCGCCGGGGCGAGCCGTCGCGGTGCCCCGGGCGTGCTCGCCTCGGACCGGACGACGGGGGGGTTGGCGACGTACTCCGCGGCCGCCTGCAGCCGGCTGCCCCTCAGCTCGCGGAAGTCGGTCGTCGACTGGCGTACGGAGATGATCGCGACGACCGCGAGCACGACCGCCACGACACAGAGCTGCAGCACCAGGAACTGTCCGGCGAGGGTGGCCCGGGGGCGGCGCAACGACCACAACGACCACAACCTCCTTTGGTTCCGCAAGGGTGACGTGGACCACGTCCACCGACCATCCTCGCAGGTGACGCGCATGCGGACCTGCGCGCACCGAGGGAGAGAGAGCGATGGCCACCAACGCGAGAGAACGCCGCGCGCACCGTGTGCGCGCCGTGGTGGCCGTGGTGCTCGCGACGGCGCTGACCGCGCTCGTCTCGGCCTGCGGCGTCACTCGTGGCGCCGACGACGCGGACAACCGCCGGCTCCGCATGATGATCCCGAACAGCCCGGGCGGCGGGTACGACCTCACCGGGCGCGCGGCGGCGCGCGTGATGGAGGAGGAGGGCCTCACCGGCCGTTTCGAGATCACCAACGTGATCGGCGCCAGCGGCACGGTCGCGATGCAGCGGCTGCTCAACGAGCGGGGGGCCGACGACCTGATGCTCACGATGGGCCTCGGCGTGGTCGGGGCGGTCTACACCAACCGGTCCGACGCGACCGTCGACAACGCCACGCCGCTCGCGCGCCTGGTCGAGGAGTCCGAGGGCCTGCTGGTTCCGGCAGACTCGCCGTTCAAGACGGTCGACGACTTCGTGGAGGCGTGGAAGGCCGACCCGGGCAGCGTCTCGATCGGCGGCGGATCGTCACCGGGCGGTCCTGACCACCTCTTCCCGATGCAGCTCGCCCAGGCCGTCGGGGTCGACGCGCGCGACGTCAACTACGTGCCGTACGACGGTGGTGGCCCGCTGACGACCGCCTTGCTCGGCTCCAAGATCGACGTCGGCACCTCGGGGCTCGGCGAGTTCGAGGGCCAGCTCGAGGAGGGCACCCTACGGGTGCTCGCGGTGTCGGGCGAGGAGCCGCTGGAGAACGTGGACGCGCCCACGCTGAAGGAGTCGGGCATCGACTTCTCGTTCAGCAACTGGCGCGGGATCCTCGCCCCGCCCGGGATCAGCGACGAGGAGCGCGACGCCCTCGTCCGCCTCCTCGAGGAGATGCACGACACGAAGGCCTGGCGCGACGAGCTGGAGCGCAACGGGTGGATCGACGCGTTCCAGACCGGGACCGAGTTCGAGGACTTCCTCGTCTCGCAGGACGAGCGGGTCGAGGACACGTTGAAGGAGCTGGGGCTGGTATGAGCGAGACACAGGAGCTGAAGTCCGGGGGAGCAGCGGTCGACCGGGCGCAGTACGGCCTCGCGGCGTTCCTCGTCGTGGTGGGCGCCTACGTGCTGTACGACGCCGCGACCCTCAGCGCGGGCTTCTCCGACCAGGCGCTGTCGCCCGCGGTGTTCCCGTACGTGATCGGGTCGGCGCTGATCGTCCTCGCGGTGCTGCTCGCGGTCGTCACCGCACGTGGTGACCGCCCGCAGGCGGAGGCCGGTGAGGACGTCGACCTGACCGGCGGCGCCGACTGGGCCACCGTCGCGAAGCTCGTGGCGGTGTTCGTCGTGAGCATCGCCCTCATCGACCTGCTGAGCTGGGCGATCACCGGTGCACTGCTGTTCGCCGGCTGCACCTGGGTCCTCGGCAGCCGTACGCACGTGCGCGACCTCGCGATCGGCGCGGTGCTCTCGGTCGGCACCTGGTACGGCTTCTACGTCGGCCTGGGCATCCCCATCCCGGCCGGCATCCTGGACGGGGTGCTCTGATGGAGATGCTCCTCGACGGGTTCGCGACCGCGCTGACCCCCGTCAACCTGCTGTATGCCTGCATCGGAGTGCTGCTCGGGACCTCGGTGGGCGTCCTTCCCGGTATCGGTCCGGCGATGACCGTCGCCCTCCTGCTCCCCGTGACCTACAACGTCGCCCCCGACGGCGCCCTCATCATGTTCGCCGGCATCTACTACGGCGGCATGTACGGCGGGTCCACGACCTCGATCCTGCTGAACACCCCGGGTGAGTCCTCCTCGGTGGTCACCGCGATCGAGGGCAACAAGATGGCCAAGGCCGGCCGTGCTGCGCAGGCGCTGGCGACCGCCGCGATCGGATCGTTCGTCGCCGGGACGATCGGCACGATCCTCCTGGTCGCGCTCGCGCCGAGCGTTGCCGGTTGGGTCGTCAACCTGGGCGCACCGTCGTACTTCGCCATCATGGTGCTCGCCCTCGTGGCCGTCACCGCGGTGCTGGGCGACTCCAGGCTCCGGGGCTTCATCTCCCTCGCGCTCGGTCTGGCGATCGGCCTCGTCGGGACGTCGACGGGTCAGCCGCGGCTGACCTTCGGCAACCCGCTGCTCGCCGACGGGATCGACATCGTGGTCGTCGCGGTCGCGATCTTCGCGATCGGCGAGGCGCTGTGGGTGGCGGCGCACCTGCGGCGCAGGCCGCTCGAGATCATCCCGGTCGGCCGCCCCTGGATGGGACGCAGCGACTGGGCGCGCTCGTGGAAGCCGTGGCTGCGCGGGACCGCGTACGGGTTCCCCTTCGGGGCGCTGCCGGCCGGCGGTGCGGAGATGCCGACGTTCCTCTCGTACATCACCGAGCGCCGGCTCGCGAAGCACCCGGAGGAGTTCGGCCACGGCGCGATCGAAGGCGTAGCGGGTCCCGAGGCGGCCAACAACGCCTCGGCCGCGGGGACGATGGTGCCGCTGCTGGCGCTGGGGCTGCCGACGACGGCGACCGCGGCCGTCATCCTGGCCTCGATGCAGAGCTACGGGATCCAGCCGGGCCCCGGCCTGTTCGACAACGAGCCCGAGCTCGTCTGGGGCCTCCTCGCGAGCCTCTTCGTCGCCAACACGCTGCTGCTGGTCCTCAACCTGCCGCTCGCGCCGGTGTGGGCCAAGCTGCTGCGCACACCGCGGCCGTACCTGTACGCAGGGATCCTGTTCTTCGCGTCGCTCGGTGCGTACAGCGTGAACTTCCAGTGGTTCGACCTGCTCGTGCTGCTGGCGTTCGGGATGCTCGGACTCGCGATGCGACGGTTCGCGCTGCCGGTGCTGCCGCTCATCATCGGCGTCATCCTCGGCCCCCAGCTGGAGTACCAGCTCGGTCAGGCCCTGCAGCTGTCGGAGGGCGACTGGACGACCCTGCTCTCCGAGCCCGTCGCGGTCGTCGCGTACGTCGTGGTCGCGCTCATCCTCGTCGTCCCGCTGCTCGCCCGGCTGCGCGGTGGTGGGAACGACCGGTTGGACAAGGAGCTCGACGACCTGGAGAAGGAGGTCCGCCCGTGACCGTCGTAGTGGCGTACAGCGAGGACGACCAGGGGCGCGCCGCGCTCTCCTACGGAGTGGCGGAGGCGACGCTGCGGGGCAGCGACCTGGTCGTGGTCAACGCGACCCGCGGCGACGCGTACGTCGACCGGCGTTTCGCCGCGGGAAGCGCCGCCGACCACCTCCGCGACGAGCTGGCGAGGCTCGGCGTCGACGCCGACGTCCGGCAGCCGATCGACCCCGACATCGCGGGCGCCGTGCTCGCGGTCGTCGCGGAGGTCGGCGCCGACGAGCTCGTCATCGGGATCCGCCACCGCTCGCCGGTCGGCAAGGCGATCACCGGGAGCGTCGCCCAACGCCTTCTGCTCGACTCCCCGGTACCCGTCCTCGCCGTCAAGCACGACGGGCGTGCAGACTCGGCGGTGTGACGAGCGATCTGGAGACCGAGGCACGGGCGCTGCTGGACGCGACGCTGAGCCATGCCGGCGTGACCGTCCGGATCACGGAGGTCGAGGCGTACGGCGGCACCGCCGACCCGGCGTCGCACGCCTTCCGGGGGCCGACACCGCGCAGCGCGATCATGTTCGGGCCGCCGGACGTGCTGTACGTCTACCTGTCGTACGGGATGCACCACTGCGCCAACGTGGTCGTCGGGAGCGACGGCGACGCCTCGGCCGTGCTCCTCCGCGCCGGGGAGGTCGTCCGCGGCGTCGAGACGGCACGCGTACGCCGTGGGCCGGGCGTGACCGACGTCCGGCTGGCTCGTGGACCGGCGAACCTGACCCAGGCCCTCGGCCTCACGCTGTCGCACAACGGCGTCGCGCTCGGCGGGCCGGAGGTCGTGCTGCGGCGCGCCGCCGTCCCGGCGGCCGAGGTCAGCAGCGGTCCGCGGGTCGGCGTCTCGCAGGCGGCGGACGTCCCCTGGCGGTTCTGGTTGACCGGAGACCCCACCGTCTCCGCCTACCGCCGCAGTCCCCGCGCCGGTGCCGCAGGCGCTCTGTGAGGATGAGCGCATGACTCGCACCCGGCCCCTGCGCGGGATCGCCGCCGCGCTCGCGTCCCTGCTGCTCGTCTCGTGCGGCAGCGCCGCACAGATCGCGGGGGAGTCGGGCGGCGAGACCTGGGGGCCGGAGGCAGCAGGCCTGCCCCTGACCGACGACGGCGGCGTCGTCGTCACGGCGCACGACCTCGATCCGACCGGCAGCTACCCGGACGACCCGGTCGCGGTGGCGGTGTACGTCGAGCCGCTGTGCCCCCACTGCGGCGCGTTCGCCGCGGACCAGGGGCGCCTGCTCGCAGACCGGCTCGCCTCGGGGGCGATCACCCTCGAGTACCGGCTGGTCTCGTTCCTCGACACCGGCAGCACCGACCGCGCCTCGGCCCGCAGCGTCAACGCAGCGCTGTGCGTGTCGGCCGCGGGAGGCCCGGTCGCGTACGAGGCGTTCGTCGGCGCCCTGCTCGAGAACCAGCAGCCGGACGGGCTCTCGGACGACGACCTCGTCGCGCTCGCCGCCGACATCGCCGGCGCCCGGAGCGAGCGGTGCATCCGCGACGAGGAGCATCAGGAGCTCGTGCGTGTGCTGACCGAGCGCGGTGTCGAGGAGATCTCGGGTACGCCGGCGGTGGTCGTCGACGGGCGCCCGCTCGATCAGATCCCGACCACGGCTGAGCTGAGGGCGATGTTCGGCGCGGCGACCGTCTGAGAGGTCAGAGCGGGAGCGCCACGGCGTCGAGCGCCGTCACGAGCGCACCGACGACCGACGCCTGGTCACCGCGTTCGGACACCCGAACCGAGATCTCGCCGCCGAGCCCGTCCACGGCATGGCGACGGAGGCCGTCGCGGATCCCGTCGACGACGATGCTGCACGCGAGATCACCCCCGACGACGATCAGCTCGGGGCTGAGGAGGTTGGCGAGGATCGCCGAGCCCTGGCCGAGGGCGCGGCCGGCATCCTCCAGCAGGCGCCGGGCTCCGGCGTCCCCGGAGTCGGCGAGGTCGACGAGGTCGTGCACGGCCAGGCCGGGGATGCGGCTGTGGAGCTGGTCGACGAGGCCCGTGCCACCGGCGTACGCCTCGAGGCAACCGCGACTCCCGCACCGACAGAGGGGGCCGGTCTCGTCGAGCGTGATGTGGCCGAGCTCGCCGGCGGTGCCGAGGCCGCCCCGGTAGAGGTTGCCGTCGAGCACGAGACCGCAGCCGATGCCCGACGACACCTTGAGGTAGGCGAGGGTGCTGACCTCCGGGTGGTCGCTGTGCTCGGCGAGCGCCCCCAGGTTGGCGTCGTTGTCCACCAGCGTGGGCAGGTCGAGCGCCTTCGACGCGACGTCCGGCGCGGCGACTCCGACCCAGCCCGGGAGGATCGAGCCGGCGGTGATCCGGCCGTCCTTGGTGATGGGAGCCGGCAGGCCGAGCCCGGCGGCGTGGACGTTCGAGCGGTGCTCACCGAGCTCGGCGAGCAGCGAGTCGAGGAGCTCGTCGGCGAGCGCGAGCCCGTCGCCGTACGCGTGGTCGTTGTCGAGCTGGCGTCGCGTCGTGATCAGGGGACGGGCGGCGAGGTCTCCGAGCGCGACCTCGAGGTGGGAGTGGCCGAAGTCGATGCCGGCGACCAGCCCGGCACCGCGCGCGATGCTCACCGTGAGGCCCGCGCGCCCGCCGCTGCCGGCCGTCTCGACCAGGCCTGTGGCGACGAGCTGCCGGACGATGTTGGACACCGTGGCGGGCGCGAGCTCGGTCCGTCGGGCGATCTCCGCCTGGCTCAGCTCGCTGTCCGTGCGCAGCACCGACACGACGCGCGCCAGGTTCGCTGAGCGCAGCGCTGACGTCGATCCGGTGGGTCGCATTGCCTCAACCTAGTCGGATTCGACAAATCGTCAAGGGGTGAAGGTTTCACGCGAATGTTTCGGTTTTGCAACGCTCTTATGTTCACAACTTGACGATTTCTCCGAAGATGCCAAGACTGTGGGCGACAGACGCGGAGTTTCCTGCGTCACATCTTCCTGGGGAGGAAACGTGAAGAAGTTTGCCCGCACCGCTGTAGGGGCGGCGTCGGTCGTGGTGCTCGCGGCCGCACTGGGCGCCTGTGGAGGCGACGACGACGGAGGCGACGGTGGCAGCGACAGCAAGACGATCGCGCTGCTGCTCCCCGAGACCAAGACCACCCGCTACGAGGCGTTCGACAAGCCGCTCTTCGAGGCGAAGGTCCAGGAGCTCTGTGACGACTGCGAGGTCAAGTACCTCAACGCCGACCAGGACGCCTCCAAGCAGCAGCAGCAGGCAGAGTCGGCGATCACCGACGGTGCGGCTGTCCTGGTGCTCGACCCGGTCGACAGCGAGGCCGCTGTCGGCATCGTGAAGTCGGCCCAGTCCTCCGAGGTC
This sequence comes from Mumia sp. Pv4-285, assembly GCF_041320275.1. Classification (NCBI taxonomy): domain Bacteria; kingdom Bacillati; phylum Actinomycetota; class Actinomycetes; order Propionibacteriales; family Nocardioidaceae; genus Mumia; species Mumia qirimensis. The sequence goes on from NZ_CP162023.1 coordinate 2,176,968, forward strand.
CCGGTCATCGCCTACGACCGCTTCATCGAGGGCGCCGACTACTACATGTCGTTCGACAACGAGCGTGTCGGCGAGCTCCAGGGCCAGGCCCTGGTGGACGCCACCGGCGGCACCGGCGACATCCTCATGCTCAACGGCGCGCCGACCGATCCGAACGCGGCCCAGTTCAAGGCGGGTGCGCACAAGGCGATCGACGCCAGCGGCCTCAACGTCGTGGCCGAGTTCGACAACCCGGACTGGAGCCCCGACAACGCGCAGAAGTTCGTCACGTCGCAGCTCAACAACGTCGACGGCGCCTCGCTCGCCGGCGTCTACGCCGCCAACGACGGCCAGGCAGGCGGCGTGATCGCCGCCCTCCGTGCCGACGGCATGACGAAGTTCCCGCCGGTCACCGGTCAGGACGCCGAGCTCGCTGCGATCCAGCGGATCGTCACCGGCGACCAGTTCATGACGATCTACAAGTCGATCAAGACCGAGGCCGAGAAGGCCGCCGAGGTCGCGGTCGCCATCGTCAACGGCGACGACGTGGGCGACACGACCGACTTCCAGGGCGTCAAGTCGTTCATCTTCGACCCGGTCGTCGTCACGACAGACAACATCAAGGACTCCGTCGTGGCTGATGGGTTCTACTCGGTGGAGGACATCTGCACGCCGGAGTACGCGGACGCCTGTGCAGCCGCAGGCCTCAGCTGATCCGCAGTCCCCGGGTCCGGGTGGTCACGCGTCGTCGTGACCGCCCGGACCGTTCCCGTCCCCACGACCAGCGAAGGACACCATGAACGACGGCAGCCAGCCGATCCTCTCGCTGCGCGGCATCGACAAGCGCTTCGGCGCCGTGCAAGCCCTCAGTGACGTCTCCATCGACGTGCACCCCGGTGAAGTGGTCGCCCTCGTCGGCGACAACGGCGCCGGCAAGTCGACCCTCGTCAAGATCATGTCCGGCGTCTACCAGCCCGACGGCGGCGACATCGTCTTCGACGGCAAGAAGGTCTCGATCCCCGGTCCCAAGGCTTCGCAGGAGCTCGGCATCGCGACGGTCTTCCAGGACCTCGCCCTGTGCGACAACCTGGACGTGGTCGCCAACCTGTTCCTCGGTCACGAGCGCACCTCCGCGGGTGTCCTCGACGAGGTCGAGATGGAGCGCCACTCGTGGGAGCTGCTCCGTCAGCTCTCCGCCAAGATCCCGTCCGTCCGCATCCCGATCGCCTCGCTGTCCGGCGGACAGCGGCAGACCGTCGCGATCGCCCGCAGCCTCGTCGGCGAGCCCAAGGTGGTCATGCTCGACGAGCCGACCGCGGCCCTCGGTGTCGCGCAGACCGCCGAGGTCCTGAACCTCGTCGAGCGGCTCCGCAGCCGCGGTCTCGGCGTCGTGCTCATCAGCCACAACATGGCCGACGTGCAGGCCGTCGCCGACCGGATCTACGTGCTGCGCCTCGGGCGCAACGGCGCGGAGTTCGCGATCGGCGAGGTCACCACGGTTCAGCTCGTGGCCGCGATCACGGGGGCGTCCGACAACGTGGTCGCCGAGCGTGCGGCGCGCGACCAGTCGGGAGCGTCGATCGCTCCCGAAGACATCGATCCCGACGCCGTGCTGCCGGACGGCCACCACGCTCCCGGCACCGGCACGACTCCCGACTCGGACGAGGAGCGCAACGCATGAGCACCGCGTACGACCAGAGCGACGAGCGTCTCGTCGAGGCGGGGACGCCACGCGCCGCGCTGGGCGCGTTCGGACGACGGATCCGGTCCGGCGACCTCGGCATGGCCCCGGTCATCATCGGCCTCGTCGCGATCTGGCTGGTCTTCTTCTTCCAGAACGACCGCTTCCTGTCGTCGCGCAACCTCGTCAACCTGAGCCTCGACTCGGCGACCATCGGGATGATCTCGCTCGGCATCGTCCTCGTGCTGCTCCTCGGCGAGATCGACCTGTCCGTCGGCTCGGTGAGCGGTGTGGGCGGCTCCGTCATGGCCGTCCTGCTGGTCTACCAAGGGTGGCCGCTGCTCGCGGCCATCCTGATGGCGCTGGCGGTCGGCGTGGCGATCGGCTTGTTCTACGGGCTGCTGTTCACGCAGTTCGGGGTGCCCAGCTTCGTCATCACCCTGGCCGGCCTGCTCGCGTTCCTCGGCGTCCAGCTGTGGGTGCTCGGCAGCCGCGGCACGGTGAACCTGCCGGTCGACTCGTGGCTCATCGAGTTCGCGAACTTCAAGTTCCTGTCTCCGCTGGCGTCGTACGTGCTGGCGGTCGCGATCGGTGCCGTCTACCTCGTGACGCGGCTGCGCACGATCCAGCGACGTCGTGCGGCGAACCTGTCGGCGCCGTCCTTCCAGGGCGCCTTGATCCGTACGGCGCTCATGGTCGCCGCGCTGCTGTTCGGCGCGTGGTACCTCAACCAGGACCGTGGCGTCGGCTACATGCCGCTGTTCTGGGTGGCGATGATCGTGGCGGTCGACCTGATCCTGCGCAAGACGCGCTTCGGACGCTCGGTCTTCGCGGTCGGCGGCAACGAGGAGGCCTCGCGTCGCGCAGGCGTCGCGGTGAACAAGGTCTACATCACCGTGTTCGCGGCATGCTCGACCTTCGCGGTGCTCGGCGGCATCCTCGCCGCCGGCCGTCTGCAGTCGGTCGCGCAGTCCAGCGGCGGCACCGACACCAACCTGATGGCGATCGCGGCCGCGGTCATCGGCGGGACGAGCCTGTTCGGTGGGCGCGGCTCGGCGTACGCGGCGCTGTTCGGCATGCTCGTGCTCCAGTCGATCACGAGCGGCCTGAACCTGATCGGTGTCGAGGCCGAGGTCCGCTACATCGTCACCGGTGCGGTCCTGCTGCTCGCCGTGACGATCGACTCGCTGTCGCGCCGGGCGCGGCGGAGCAGCGGCACCGCCTAGCTGCCGTACGGCGCACGACCAGCAGCACAGCGCTCGGGGCGCCTCCGGACCTCGTCCGGAGGCGCCCCAAGCCGTTCCCAAGCGTTCCCCAAGTGGTCACCGCGAGGCTCCTCTCCGTCAGACAGACGATTGAGGAGCACAGATGTCCAGCCTGCTTTACCGCCTCGGCCACACGACCGCGGCTCACCCGTGGCGCACGATCTGCGCCTGGGTCGTCGTCCTCGTCGGTGTCCTCGCCCTCGCCGCGAGCGTCGGCGGCACCTTCCAGGACGACTGGGACGTACCCGGAGCCGAGGGCCAGACCGGCCTCGACCAGCTGCGCGCCCACATGCCCGACGCCGGTGGTGCGAACGCACTGATCAGCGTCCACGACGCCGAGGGCGACCGGATCCCCGCCAGCGACCTGGATCGCCTCGCCGAGCGGGTCGGCGACGTCCCGCACGTGATCGGCGTCTCCGCACCGCGGCTGTCTGAGGACGGCGACACCGCCTTGATGTCGGTCCGGTACGACGTTCCTGTCACCCACGCCGACGTGATGGGAGAGCTGGCGCCGCTCGAGGACGCCGTCGACGAGGCGGCGCTGGGGGACGTGAAGGTCGACTTCGGGGGAGAGGTCCCCGGGACGGCGATGGAGATGAACGGGCGCGGTGAGCTGATCGGGGTCGGCGTCGCTCTCGTGCTGCTGGTGCTGACCTTCGGCTCGGTGGTGGCCGCGGGGCTCCCGATCGCCGTCGCGCTCTTCGGTCTGGCGCTCGGGTCGGCCGGCGTCACCCTGCTCGCCGCGACCACGAACGTCAGCAACGACGCTCCGACCGTCGCCACGATGGTCGGCCTCGGTGTCGGCATCGACTACGCGCTCCTGCTCGTGACCCGGTTCGTGGAGTTCCTGCGGGCGGGGCACGGCCGGGCCGCTGCCGCCGGGCATGCCACCGCGACGGCGGGCCGAGCCGTGCTCTTCGCGGGGCTGACGGTCCTCGTCTCGCTGATGGGGCTCGGACTTGCCGGACTGCCGACGTACTCGGCGTTCGGCATGGCGACCGGCATCACGGTTCTTGCGGTGATGGCGGCTGCCCTCACGCTCGTGCCGGCGCTGTGCGGGCTCGCGGGCCACCGCCTGGTGTCGCGCAAGGCCCGCCGGGGCGCGGTCAGCGACCCGGACCGTACGACCTTGACCGCCCGGTGGGCCGCACGTGTCGGCGCCCGGCCCCTGCCGTGGGCGCTGGCGGCGCTCGTGGTCATGGTCGCGCTCGCTGCTCCCGCGCTCGGGATGCGGACGTTCCCGCAGGACGCCAGCGCCGAGCCGACGAGCTTCACGACGCGTCAGTCGTACGACGTGGTGGCTGACGAGTTCGGTCCGGGGGCGAACGGCCCGTTGACCTTCGTCGCCGATCTGGACACCGTGGACGACAGAGACCTCGACCAGCTGCGGGCGACGCTCGCCGACGACCCACGGATCGTCGCGGTGGGGGAGCCGGTGACCTCCGCGGACGGAGCGATCGCGGTGTTCGACGCACAGCCGGCGTTCGGTCCCCAGGACGAGCGCACGACCGACCTCATCACGTCGATGCGTGCGGACGTCCTGCCCGCCGGTGTGGCACTGACGGGGACGACGGCGATCCTCACGGACATCTCGGTGATGCTCTCCGAGCGGATCTGGGTCGTGGTCGGGTTCGTGGTGCTGCTTTCGATGATCCTGCTCGCGGTGATGTTCCGGTCGGTCGTCGTCCCGCTGAAGGCCGCCGCGATGAACCTGCTGTCGATCGGCGCCGCGTACGGCGTGGTGACGCTCGTCTTCCAGCACGGCTGGGGGCTGTCCCTGCTCGGGATGGACCACACCGTGCCCGTGTCGAGCTGGGTGCCGATCCTCACGTTCGCGATCCTGTTCGGGCTCTCGATGGACTACGAGGTGTTCCTCCTGTCGCGGATCCGCGAGAGCTGGCTGCGTACCGGTGACGCCCGAGGATCCGTCGTGGCGGGTCTCGCGAGCAGCGCGCGCGTCATCTCGAGCGCTGCGGCGATCATGGTCGCGGTGTTCATCGGGTTCGCGACCGAGTCGGCGGTGACCGTGAAGATGCTGGGTGTCGCGATGGCGGCCGCCGTCGCGCTCGACGCCACGCTCGTGCGCCTCGTCCTCGTGCCGGCGACGATGACGATGCTGGGCCGCTGGAACTGGTGGCTGCCGGCGTGGTTGGACCGCATGCTGCCGCACGTCCGGATGGAGCCGGCCGACGTGCCGGTCGCCGAGCCGTCGTCCGGCCAGGCCGATCAGCAGGACGAGCCGGACGAGGCGAGCGAGGTCGACGAGCTCGGCGAGGGCCAGCCCGTACGCGGCTGACCTGCGTCAGAACCCGTACGCGTCCCGCTGGTGGAGGAACCATCCCTCCACCAGCGGGATGTTCCATGCCTCGATCAGGGCGAGAGCGTCGTCGGCGTGGTGCGCGGCGCGCTCGAGGTCTCCCGTCGCAGCGGAGGCGAGGGCCAGATAGGCGTCCACGGGTCCGAGCGCCATCGTCGATCCCGCACTGAGCACGCCCCCGGCCAGCGGCGCGAGCCGGGTGTAGGACGTCGCGGCGACGTCGGGCAGGTCGAGCGCGAGCGCGACCTCGGCGCCGAAACCCCAGATCATGGGCGCGATCCAGCTGTCGTCGTCGATCGTCGGCGAGGTCCGCTGGTACAGCGCGCGCGCCTCGTCGATCCTGCCGCGGCGGACGAGGAACCCGGTCGCCGCCATGTGGATCGGGACGACGGCCGTCCGCACGAGCGCGTCGAGCGCGCTGTCGGCGCGGTCGCCGTCGTCGTCCTGGTCCGCGCCGCGCCAGATCGCCAGCACGAGCATGAGACCGCTGAGCGCGTCGTACTTGTGCGGGACGGCGATCGTGTCGACCACCCGCAGCAGCTCGTCGAGGGAGTCACGGGCGGCGTCGAGGTCGCCGCGCATCGCGAGCCACGGGATGCGCATGCAGTCGAGGAACCACAGCGTGTACGGCAGTTGGAGCTCGCGCGCGATCCGGCGTCCTCGCTCGAGGTCCTGCTCCATCTCGGCGACGAGACCGAGGTCGCTGCGAGCGGTGGCCCGCTGGGCGAGGGCGATCGCCTCGACCCGGCGGTCTCCGACCCGTCCGGCGAGCGAGAGTGCCTCGTCGGCGAGCGTCAGCCGCTGGCGTGCCGTCCACGGGTGCCAGATCGCGATGAACGCCGCCGTGCACATGTCCATCAGGAGGGCGTCGTCACCCAGGCGCCGCGCCATGTCGAGCCCGTCCGTGACCAGCTGCTGGCACTCCTCCTCGCTGGCCGTGTAGTACAGCTCGTTCGCGAGGCTGATCAGCAGCGTGCACCGGACCGGTGAGTCCTCGACCGGGAGCGCCTCGAGCGCGCGGCGCTGGGCGCCGACGATCGTGTCGCTGGTCTCGCCGAACGACCGTGTCTGCCACAGCGCACCCCGCGTCGTCGCGACCGCCGCCCGGGCGAGCAGGGCGGTGTCGCCCAGCGCGTCGGCGACCCCGATCGCCTCCTCGACGGCGTCGGTGAGCTCGTCCCACCGGGCCGCCCACCGTGCGGCGTCGGCGAGTGCGAGGAGCAGCTCGTACCGGTCGCCCGGGGACGCGTCGGGATCCATGTCGATCCGGGTCAGCGCGAGATGGAGCAGGTCCGCCGCCTCGTCGTAGCCGTGCCGCTGCTGCGCCGCGAGCGCCGCCCGGTACGCCGAGGTCCAGGCCTGTGCCGCGTGGTCGGCGCCCGCCTCGGCCCAGTGCCGTGCGATCTCGGCCACCCGCGCGGACGCGTGGCGACCGTCCGCGAGCGTCCCGGCGATCCGCGCATGCACGCGCTGGCGACGCGACGGCGACAAGGACGCGTAGACGGCGTCGCGCACGAGCGCGTGGGAGAACCGGAAGCGGTCGTCGCCCTCGTCGCGCAGCATCCCCGCCGCGGTGGCCGGCTCGAGGTGGTCGAGGACGTCGAGATCGGTCAGTCCGGTGCTCGCCATCACGGTCGCCAGGTCGAAGCGGCGACCGACGACGGCGGCGTGCCGGAGGACGTCGAGGGTCGGCTCGGGAACGGCGCTGAGCCGGCGGCGTACGACGTCGGTCACGGCGGTCGGCGGCTCGGCGTCGAGGCTGCCCTCGTCTCCGAGCAGTCGCGCGTACTCGACCACGAAGAACGGGTTGCCCTCGGTGCGGTCACGCATGGTGGCGGCCGTGGCTTCCGCGACCGGGTGGTCCGCCATCGCTTCCAGCACCCGCGCGGTGTCGGCGACGGTCAGGCCCTGGAGCCGTACGGTCGCCGCGTGGCGTCGCGCGAGGGTCTCCATGGTCTCCGCGAGCTGGCCGGTCGGCTCGGGGTGCGCTCGCATGGTGACGAGGACGAGGAGCCGCGCCCGGTCGGCGATCGTGCACAGGTGCCGGAGGACGCGCAGCGATGACGGGTCGGCCCACTGGAGGTCGTCCAGCGCGACCACGACCGTCTGGTCGGCGGCGGCCGAGAGCAGCTGCCGGCAGATGTGGTCCCAGGCCGCGAAACGGCCTCCGTCGGGATCCGCGGCGTCCGGGCCGGCTTCCCTCACGACGCTGCCGATGCCGGTCAGCACCGACTCCCACGGCCACAGCGGCGGCGCGCCGCGGTCGGAGGAGCACCGGCCGACGAGAACGTGCGCCCCGCGCGCCCGAGCCCGGGCCATCAGCTCGGCGACGAGCCGCGACTTGCCGATCCCGGGCTCGCCCACGACGGACGCGAACTGCGGCTCGCCGGCGTCGGCCACGTCCAGCCTGTCGAGCAGCTCGTCGAGCTCGTCGTCGCGGCCCACCATCGGCCAAGGAGGGAGCGTCGGAAGCCGGTGCTCCGACCGGGGGAGCGGTGGATCGGCGGGCTCGGGCGCGGTTGGCGTCGCCGACGGGGGCGCCGCCGCGGCCACCGTGGCGGTGACACGCTGTTCCGCCCAGGCGACCAGCGGATCCTGGCGCAGGATCGCGGTCTGCGTGTCACGCACCAGCGCTGTCGGCTGGAGGCCCAGCTCCTCGTCGAGCGTCTCGGTCAGTCGCCGGACGACGTCCAACGCGTCGGCCTGTCGGCCGGTTCGGGCGAGCGCGACCGCGCGCAGCGTCCACAGGCGTTCGCGGAGCGGGTGCTGGGACGAGAGCGACTCCAGCTCTGCCGCGACCGTCGCGTGCTCACCCTGGGCGAGCCGGACGACCGCGAGGTCCTCCAGCCCGACGAGCCGCAGCTCGTCGAGCCGGCCACGCTCGGCCATCGCCTGAGGATGGTCGGCCAGCTCGTCGTACGCGCGCCCGCGCCAGGTCGCGGTCGCCGTCTCGAGGTCGTGCCTGATCTGCTCGAGCACCTCGTCGTCGAGCACGCCCGCCCCAGGGATCGCGTCCCGCGCGAGCGGACCGAGCGCTCGGTGTGCGGACTGAAGGAGCGCGATCGTCGCGGCCGCGTCGACCGTCACGCTGCTCGCGTCGAGGACGTACCCGCCCCCGGTCGTCCTCAGTGGCAGCGCCTCGCCCGGCCCGAGCGCGGTGCCGAGCGCTCGACGCAGGCCCGAGACGTACGACTGGAGGGTGCCGAGGGCGCCGTCGGGTGGGGTGTCACCCCACAGGTAGTCGATCAACGTGTCGACGCTCTGGACGTTGCCGACCCCGAGAGCGAGCGCAGCGAGCAGGACGCGGTGCTTGCGCGTCCCGAGCGCGACCGGCGGCGATGCCTGCTCGCGGTACGCCTCGACCGGGCCGAGGACTGCGAGCCACATGGCTCAGAGCATAGGTCGGACGGAGGTTCCGGACGTTGCTTTTCACCGCGCCGAGAGGCGGTCCCTCCGTGCTCGCGAGCCATGCCCATGCCGTCCCCAAGCCGATCCCAAGGACTCCCCAAGTGGGCAGGCGCACGGTGGTTCTCGTTCATCGACGCGCCGACAGAGAGGTCGGCCACGGAAGCAAGGAAGCACCATGACCACACTGACCGACACGATCGCGACCCGACCGAGTCGTCATGACGAGCCCGCCGACGTCGACTTCGACGCTCTTCGGGCGCAGATCGGCACCCGTCTCGTCCGCCCCGGTGACCCCGGGTGGAACGAGGTCAGCCTCGCCTGGAACCTCGCCGTCGACCAGTCGCCCTGCGCGGTCGTCCTGGCCGAGAGCGCCGACGACGTGGCAGCCGCCGTACGGTTCGGCCGTGCGTTCGACATCGCCGTCGCGCCGCAGGCCAGCGGTCACGGGGCCTCTGCCAGGCTCGCCGGCAGCATCGTGGTCCGCGGGACCGGCCTCGACGTGATCGACGTCGACGTGATCGCACGCACCGCGCGAGTTGGCGCCGGCGTGCGCTGGGGGGCGCTTCAGGCAGCGCTCGACGGCACCGGGCTGACCGGCATGATCGGCTCGAACCCCGACGTCTCGGTGGTCGGATACACCCTGCAGGGCGGCTACTCGTGGTTCACCCGCCCCTTCGGGATGGGTGCGGACTCCCTGCGCTCGGCCGAGATCGTCGATGCGGACGGCGTCGTACGACACGTCGACGACGACACCGACCCCGGGCTCATGTGGGCACTTCGCGGTGGTGGCGGCAACGTCGCCTACGTGGCGTCGGTGGAGATCGACCTCCACCTGGCCCCGGCCATCGCCGGCGGTCGCATGCTGTTCCCGATCGCCGACGCGCGCAGCGTCCTGAACGCGTTCGCGCAGGCGACTGCCGCCGCTGGTGACGCGATCTCGCTGTGGGCCTCGATCGTCCACGTCCCGAACCTCGACTTCATGCCGGAAGAGGTGCGCGGCCAGTCGTTCGTCGTGGTGGAGTCCTGCACGGCGGAGGGACTCACCGGGCTCGAGCGGGCGCTCGCGCCGATCCGTGCCGCCGGCGTGCTCGTGTACGACACGGTGCGCGAGCGGACCGCGTCGGAGGTCGGCGACATCTGCGAGGAGCCCATCGACCCCATGCCTGTGGCCCACCACGGGATGGCGCTCGGTGAGCTGACGCCGACCGCGATCGATGCGCTGCTGGCGGTGGCCGGCAGGCCCGGCGCGATCCTCCAGGTGCAGGTACGTCACCTGGGGCCGTCGCGAACCGCACGTCGCTCGGGCCTCATGACCGAGGTTCCGTCCGAGTACATTGCCGTCGCGCTCTCGCTGCTGCCCGACCCGGGACTCGAGCCGATGGTCCGCGACGCCTTCGCGGAGGTCGCCGCGGCACTGCGGCCCTGGAGCGCCGGCGCCGTCGGATCGACCTTGGTGTCCGCGTGGGACACGCTCGACCGCAGCACCTCGTACGCCGACCGCGAGCGGCTCGCCGACGTGATTGCGGAGCACGACCCGACGGGCGTGTACCGCGCAGCCGTCGGCCTCTCCTGAGACCGCGGCGCGGGGTCGTCGGCCAACCGGGGGAAGACCGACGGCCCCGTCCCGTGCCAGGGACGCGCAGGGGTGCGGCAGACTTGCAGCTGGACCCGGTCGATCACCGACCGGGCACTCAGCTGTGAGGAGACCACCGTGACCACCCACGTCCTGGACGACCTCGAGGCGCGCGGACTCGTCGCGCACTCGACAGACCGTGACGCCCTGCGCGCCGATCTGTCCGCGGGGCCGGTCACGTTCTACGTGGGCTTCGACCCGACGGCCCCCAGCCTCCACATGGGCAACCTTCTCCAGCTGCTCACCGCCCGGCGGCTGCAGCTCGCGGGTCACCGGCCGCTGATTCTCGTCGGTGGGTCCACCGGCCTGATCGGCGACCCGCGGGACGTGGGGGAGCGGACGATGAACAGCCGCGAGACCGTCGCCGACTGGGTCGACCGGATCCGGTCGCAGGTCGAGCAGTACGTGTCGTTCGAGGGCGACAACGCCGCGCGGGTCGTCAACAACCTCGACTGGACGAAGGACGTCAACGTCATCGACTTCCTCCGTGACGTCGGGAAGCACTTCCCGGTCAACCGGATGCTCGACCGCCAGGTGGTCGCGAGCCGCCTCGAGACGGGCATCAGCTACACCGAGTTCAGCTACGTCCTGCTCCAGTCGATGGACTACCTGGAGCTCTACCGCCGGTACGGCACCTCGTTGCAGACCGGAGGCAGCGACCAGTGGGGCAACATCACCGCAGGCGTCGAGCTGATCCGGCGCGCCGAGGGTGCCAAGGTCCACGCGCTGTCCACGCCGCTGATCACGAAGGCGGACGGGACCAAGTTCGGGAAGTCGACGGGGGGAGCGCTGTGGCTCGACCCGGAGATGCTGTCGCCGTACGCCTTCTACCAGACCTGGATCCAGGCCGAGGACTCGAAGGTCGTCGAGTACCTACGCCAGTTCACCTTCCTCGGTCTCGACGAGATCGAGGAGATCGCCGCCGAGTCCGCCGAGCGCCCCGGGCTCCGCATCGCCCAGCGCCGACTCGCGGCGGAGGTGACTGCGCTGGTGCACGGGCAGGACGAGGTGACCGCTGCCGAGCAGGCGTCCGCAGCGCTGTTCGGCAGGGCGGAGCTCGTCGATCTGCCGGAGTCGACCCTGCGGGCCGCCCTCACGGAGGCCGGCTTGGTGACGGTCGAGAGCGGTACGCCCCTGGTGGACGCCTTCGTGGCCGCGGGCCTCGTCGACAGCAAGTCCGCCGCGCGCCGCGCGGTCAACGAGGGCGGTGCCTACGTCAACAACGTCCGTGTCGAGGACCCGGACACGACGCTCGACGGGCAGCACGCCCTCCAGGGCGGGCTGGTGGTCCTCCGCAAGGGCAAGAAGTCCGTCGCGGGGGCCGAGCTGGCGAGCGCGTGACCGGTCTGTCCAGACATGTCCGAGACGTCCGTGGGGCCCGTCGTCGCGTTGCGCCGGCGGGTCCCACGTCTTCGGCCCCAAAACGCCATCTGACCTGCAGAAACGGCACTTGTGACCCAGGGCACATCGCCTCGATTTGACCGCCTGTTTACCTCCGCGTAGTGTTCTTCTTGTTGCCGGGGACGGCGGTGGGCAAGGCCTTGTGGGTCGGGTTCGCGGTCCTGGTTGACTTATCTTCCTTCTCTTTCGGAGTCACCGCCCTGTTTGGGGTGTTGTGGTTGTTCTGGTAGGTTGGGGGGTCGCGCCTTGGTCTGGGGTCTCCTTGTGTGGGGGGTTCTGGGTTTTGTGTGTCTGATGTTTGAGAACTCAACAGTGTGTTAAAAGTCGACGAGATAATCAGTATGACCTGTTTGGTCATTTTTCCGTGACAAATTATTTGTCAGCAAATAGTTAGTCCGGGTTTGAAGTTTTTGTTGTGCCCAGCTTTTGGTTGGGTTTCGACGGAGAGTTTGATCCTGGCTCAGGACGAACGCTGGCGGCGTGCTTAACACATGCAAGTCGAGCGGTAAGGCCTTTCGGGGTACACGAGCGGCGAACGGGTGAGTAACACGTGAGTAATCTGCCCTTCACTCTGGGATAACCTCTGGAAACGGTGGCTAATACCGGATATGACCTCGCACTGCATGGTGTGGGGTGGAAAGTTTTTTCGGTGGGGGATGAGCTCGCGGCCTATCAGCTTGTTGGTGGGGTGATGGCCTACCAAGGCGACGACGGGTAGCCGGCCTGAGAGGGTGACCGGCCACACTGGGACTGAGACACGGCCCAGACTCCTACGGGAGGCAGCAGTGGGGAATATTGGACAATGGGCGAAAGCCTGATCCAGCAACGCCGCGTGAGGGATGACGGCCTTCGGGTTGTAAACCTCTTTCAGTAGGGACGAAGCGCAAGTGACGGTACCTACAGAAGAAGGACCGGCCAACTACGTGCCAGCAGCCGCGGTAATACGTAGGGTCCGAGCGTTGTCCGGAATTATTGGGCGTAAAGGGCTCGTAGGCGGTTTGTCGCGTCGGGAGTGAAAACTTGGGGCTTAACCCCATTCGTGCTTCCGATACGGGCAGACTAGAGGCAGGCAGGGGAGAACGGAATTCCTGGTGTAGCGGTGGAATGCGCAGATATCAGGAGGAACACCGGTGGCGAAGGCGGTTCTCTGGGCCTGTTCTGACGCTGAGGAGCGAAAGCATGGGGAGCGAACAGGATTAGATACCCTGGTAGTCCATGCCGTAAACGTTGGGCGCTAGGTGTGGGATCCATTCCACGGGTTCCGTGCCGCAGCTAACGCATTAAGCGCCCCGCCTGGGGAGTACGGCCGCAAGGCTAAAACTCAAAGGAATTGACGGGGGCCCGCACAAGCGGCGGAGCATGCTGATTAATTCGATGCAACGCGAAGAACCTTACCTGGGTTTGACATACGCCAGAAGCCTGCAGAGATGTGGGTCTCTTTGGACACTGGTGTACAGGTGGTGCATGGCTGTCGTCAGCTCGTGTCGTGAGATGTTGGGTTAAGTCCCGCAACGAGCGCAACCCTTGTTCTATGTTGCCAGCACGTGATGGTGGGGACTCATAGGAGACTGCCGGGGTCAACTCGGAGGAAGGTGGGGATGACGTCAAGTCATCATGCCCCTTATGTCCAGGGCTTCAAGCATGCTACAATGGCCGGTACAAAGGGCTGCGAAACTGTAAGGTGGAGCGAATCCCAAAAAGCCGGTCTCAGTTCGGATTGGGGTCTGCAACTCGACCCCATGAAGTCGGAGTCGCTAGTAATCGCAGATCAGCAACGCTGCGGTGAATACGTTCCCGGGCCTTGTACACACCGCCCGTCACGTCATGAAAGTCGGCAACACCCGAAGCCGGTGGCCTAACCCCTTGTGGGAGGGAGCTGTCGAAGGTGGGGCTGGCGATTGGGACGAAGTCGTAACAAGGTAGCCGTACCGGAAGGTGCGGCTGGATCACCTCCTTTCTAAGGAGCATTGCTCATCTGCTCGCATCCTGGTGGTGTGGGTGGGTGTGTTCTCGGCTTGATCACGCGGATGTCGTGGTGGTCGGGTGCTCAGATGGTGGAACGTCGATTATTCAGCCGGTCTTGTCCGGTCTGGGTCTAGTACTGCTTGCTCCTTTTTGGGGGGTGGGTGTGGAACGGTCTGGGCGGGGTGGGGTGTGGTTGGGCACACTGTTGGGTCCTGAGGCATCAGGCGCCTCCTGTGTCTCTTCTCTTGCCTTCGGGTGGGGGTTGGGGTGTGGGGGTGTTGGTGTTTCTGTTCCGGTCATGTCGGCTGCAGGTTTTCTGTGGTGCGGGGTGGTTGCGGGTTGTGGTTTGAGAACTTCACAGTGGACGCGAGTGTCTTTGTAGTGTGTGTATTTTGCAAGCTACTAAGGGCACATGGTGGATGCCTTGGCATCGAGAGCCGATGAAGGACGTAGGAGTCTGCGATAAGCCCCGGGGAGTTGACAACCGAGCTGTGATCCGGGGGTGTCCGAATGGGGAAACCCGGCCAGAGTTATGTCTGGTCACCGGCGCCTGAACACATAGGGCGTGCGGAGGGAACGTGGGGAAGTGAAACATCTCAGTACCCACAGGAAGAGAAAACAACCGTGATTCCGTGAGTAGTGGCGAGCGAAAGCGGATGAGGCTAAACCGTGCAGATGTGAGAGACGGCAGTTGTTGTCTGTGCGGGGTCGTGGGAGCGCACTTGCTGGTTCTGCCGAGCTGGCGGGAAGTGATAAAGCATGAGTGAAGTCGAAGGGCCTGGAATGGTCTGGCGTAGAGGGTGAGACCCCTGTAGACGTAAGCTTGTGCCTTCCTTGTGTGTTTCCCGAGTAACGCGTGACTCCTGGAATTGCGCGTGAATTTGGCGGGACCACCCGTTAAGCCTAAATACTCCTCGATGACCGATAGCGGACTAGTACCGTGAGGGAAAGGTGAAAAGTACCCCGGGAGGGGAGTGAAATAGTACCTGAAACCATGTGCCTACAATCCGTCGGAGCCTTGATCCTTTGGGGTTGGGGTGACGGCGTGCCTTTTGAAGAATGAGCCTGCGAGTTAGTGGTACGTGGCGAGGTTAACCCGTTGGGGGGTAGCCGTAGCGAAAGCGAGTCCGAACAGGGCGTATGAGTCGCGTGCTCTAGACCCGAAGCGGAGTGATCTATCCATGGGCAGGTTGAAGCGCGGGTAAGACCGCGTGGAGGACCGAACCCACTTAGGTTAAAAACTGAGGGGATGACCTGTGGATAGGGGTGAAAGGCCAATCAAACTCCGTGATAGCTGGTTCTCCCCGAAATGCATTTAGGTGCAGCGTCGTTTGTTTCTTGCCGGAGGTAGAGCACTGGATGGTCTAGGGGGCCTACAAGCTTACCGAAATCAGCCAAACTCCGAATGCCGGCAAGTGAGAGAGCGGCAGTGAGACTGCGGGGGATAAGCTCCGTAGTCGAGAGGGAAACAGCCCAGACCATCAGCTAAGGCCCCTAAGCGGTTGCTAAGTGGAAAAGGATGTGGAGTCGCACAGACAACCAGGAGGTTGGCTTAGAAGCAGCCACCCTTGAAAGAGTGCGTAATAGCTCACTGGTCAAGTGATTCTGCGCCGACAATTTAGCGGGGCTCAAGCAATCCGCCGAAGCTATGGCATTCATACGTGTACTCGGCCCGCATCCAAGTGGTGTGGGTCCAGGTGTGTGGATGGGTAGGGGAGCGTCGTGTGGCGTGTGAAGCGGCGGGGTGACCCAGCCGTGGATGCCACACGAGTGAGAATGCAGGCATGAGTAGCGAATGAAGAGTGAGAAACTCTTCCGCCGAATGACCAAGGGTTCCAGGGTCAAGCTAATCTGCCCTGGGTAAGTCGGGACCTAAGGCGAGGCCGACAGGCGTAGTCGATGGACAACGGGTTGATATTCCCGTACCGGCGTTGGTGCGCCCATGCTGAATCAGTGATGCTAAGCACCCGAGCCGAGCTAGACCGCCCTTCGGGGTGGCGTGTCTTGGTGAGCGTGTGACCCGAGCTGGTAGTAGGCAAGTGATGGGGTGACGCAGGAAGGTAGCTCATCGCGGCGATGGTTGTCCGCGTGTAAGGACGTAGGGCGGCAGATAGGTAAATCCGTCTGCCATGTGCCTGAGATCTGATGCCGAGCCTTATTGGCGAAGTGAGTGATCCTATGCTGTCGAGAAAAGCCTCTAGCGAGTACCAGAGCCGCCCGTACCCCAAACCGACACAGGTGGTCAGGTAGAGAATACCAAGGCGATCGAGTGAATCGTGGTTAAGGAACTCGGCAAAATGCCCCCGTAACTTCGGGAGAAGGGGGGCCTGATTCGTGAACCCACTTGCTGGGGGAGCGTTGAGGGCCGCAGAGACCAGGCCCAAGCGACTGTTTACTAAAAACACAGGTCCGTGCGAAGAAGTAATTCGATGTATACGGACTGACTCCTGCCCGGTGCTGGAAGGTTAAGGGGACGTGTTAGCTGTAAGGCGAAGCACTGAACTTAAGCCCCAGTAAACGGCGGTGGTAACTATAACCATCCTAAGGTAGCGAAATTCCTTGTCGGGTAAGTTCCGACCTGCACGAATGGAGTAACGACTTGGGCGCTGTCTCAACCACGAGCTCGGCGAAATTGCACTACGAGTAAAGATGCTCGTTACGCGCGGCAGGACGGAAAGACCCCGGGACCTTCACTACAGCTTGGTATTGGTGTTTGGTTCGACTTGTGTAGGATAGGTGGGAGACTGTGAAGCGGCCACGCCAGTGGTTGTGGAGTCGCTGTTGAAATACCACTCTGGTCGTACTAGATATCTAACTTAGGTCCGTGATCCGGATCAGGGACAGTGCCTGGTGGGTAGTTTAACTGGGGCGGTTGCCTCCTAAAATGTAACGGAGGCGCCCAAAGGTTCCCTCAGCCTGGTTGGCAATCAGGTGTTGAGTGTAAGTGCACAAGGGAGCTTGACTGTGACACCGACGGGTGGAGCAGGGACGAAAGTCGGGACTAGTGACCCGGCGCTGGCATGTGGAAGCGGCGTCGCTCAACGGATAAAAGGTACCCCGGGGATAACAGGCTGATCTTCCCCAAGAGTCCATATCGACGGGATGGTTTGGCACCTCGATGTCGGCTCGTCGCATCCTGGGGCTGGAGCAGGTCCCAAGGGTTGGGCTGTTCGCCCATTAAAGCGGCACGCGAGCTGGGTTTAGAACGTCGTGAGACAGTTCGGTCCCTATCCGCCGCGCGCGTAGGAAACTTGAGAAAGGCTGTCCCTAGTACGAGAGGACCGGGATGGACGAACCTCTGGTGTGTCAGTTGTTCTGCCAAGAGCACTGCTGATTAGCTACGTTCGGGAGTGATAACCGCTGAAAGCATCTAAGCGGGAAGCACGTTTCAAGATGAGGTTTCCCACCCCATGTGGGTTAAGGCCCCCAGTAGACCACTGGGTTGATAGGCCGGAAGTAGAAGCGCAGCAATGCGTGTAGCTGACCGGTACTAATAGGCCGAGGGCTTGTCTACACACACTTCAACGACACTCAAATGCGTCCACTGTGAGGTTCTGGGACCACAACCCAGAACCAAAACAAAATAGCAACACCATGTTTTGGTCCAGTTGTAACCCCACAGGGTTACGGCGGCCATGGCGAAGGGGAAACACCCGGCAACATTCCGAACCCGGAAGTTAAGCCCTTCAGCGCCGATGGTACTGCACGGGAGACTGTGTGGGAGAGTAGGACGCCGCCGGACAACACTTCAGCTGAAGGCCGTCACCACCAGGTGACGGCCTTCAGCCATTTCTGCATTCATTCATGCCCAGGACCGCATGACCATGCCGACCCTCGGCTTCGGCCTGAACCACGACGACTTGTGCGGCAGCAGTCGACCCGTCGTCGCCGCGCGGGTGACGGTCGCGAGGGTCGGGGTCGAGAGAAGCAGGGCCACGCCGCCTCCCGATGCGACGGCCCGTGCAGCCGTCTCGAGGTCCGGCTCGTACGCCACCGCCTCCGACTCGAGGCCGTGATGGGGGGTGAAGACGTCCTCAACCCAGCACGGGGAGCACTCGTACGGGTCGACGCCGAGGAACCGGCGGCCGTCCGTGAGGACGCAACGCGACTCGCCCTCGGCGACGAAGCGCGTGGCATCGGGCTCACCGGCGAGGTCGACGACTGGGAGCGGAAGGCCCTTCACGGCTTCGTCGAGGTCGATGGACGACACCACGCGGTGTATCGGACCCACTGTGAGGGCCGGGGGA
This sequence comes from Mumia sp. Pv4-285, assembly GCF_041320275.1. Classification (NCBI taxonomy): domain Bacteria; kingdom Bacillati; phylum Actinomycetota; class Actinomycetes; order Propionibacteriales; family Nocardioidaceae; genus Mumia; species Mumia qirimensis. The sequence continues at coordinate 2,194,864 of NZ_CP162023.1, forward strand.
TCGACGACCAGGGTCAGTGCGAGCCGTCCCGCCCGCTCGTAGGCCGTGCGCCAGGCGGCGTACCGGTGGTGTCCGTCGGCGATGACGAGCGGCTGGCTGTCGAGGCGTGCCGCGATGCGCTCGATCGCCTGCGACTCGGTGATGGCCCACACCTCGTCCGTTCGTCCTCCGTCCTCGGCGATGCGGTCCGGGGGCCGGTCGAGCACGCCCTCGAGGAGCGGCGCGACCGGCTCACCCGTCGTGTAGGCGGTGATCGGCTCCCACTGCGCCTGCGTCGCCTCCGCCAGGCGGGCCTGCCGGATCGCGTACGCGGCGATCACGTCCTCGTGCGGGCGGAGGCGTCCGGCGTCCAGGTCGACGAGGACGACGACACCGAGTGCCTGATGGCCGTCGTGGGTGAGCCGGTACGCGTAGAACGCAGGCTCTTCGTCGGTGGTGAGGACACCGTCGGTGAACCAGGTGCGAGCGGTCTCGGCCGCGCGCGCCGGCGCGTCGTCGCGAAAGGCGGGCTCGAGCAGGCGCAGGACGTGGTGCTCGGGAAGGGTCGACGGAAGGTCGGCCCAGCCGACCGACGGGACGTACGTGCGGGCGGAGACCGCCGGCGCACCACCGTCGAAACCCACAGCCCGGAAGGGCACGATCGCGCCGTTGTCCACCGGTGCATCGTAGGCCAGGTCTCCTGCCCCTACGCTGGTCGCGATGCCCGACAACGCGACTCGACCCCATGATCACGCCCCCTCGTCGCCCGACGACCGCCGTCGGGCGGTCGAGCGCCTGCACGACCGCAGCGGCCCGCTCCGTGACGGATACGACGTGGCCATGCTCGATCTCGACGGTGTGGTCTACCGCGGGGACGACGCGATCGATCACGTGTCGGAGAGCCTCGAGGCCGCCCGGGCGGCGGGTGTCCGGCTCGCGTACGTCACCAACAACGCCGCTCGCACGCCCGACGCGGTCGTCGCGAAGCTGCGCGGACTCGGGATGCCGACGGAGGACGACGCGGTCGTCACCTCGGCGCAGGCCGCTGGTCGCCTGGTTGCCGGGCTCGTCGAACCCCGTTCCCGCGTGCTGGTCGTCGGTGGCGAAGGGCTCCAGAAGGCGGTCGAGGAGCACGGTCTCGTCCCGGTCGCGTCCGCCGACGACGGTCCCGACGCGGTGGTGCAGGGCTTCTCGCCAGACCTCCGCTGGGCGCAGCTGGCGGAGGGCGCGTACGCGGTGGCACGGGGCATCCCGTGGGTCGCCAGCAACACGGACGGCTCCATCCCGACCGCGCGTGGTCTCGCTCCGGGCAACGGCACCCTGGTCGCCGCGATCGCGACGGCCACGGGCGGTGTCCCGCAGGTCGCCGGCAAGCCGTACGCTCCGCTCTTCGACGAGACCGTCCTCCGCGTCGGCGGGTCGCGTCCGCTGGTGGTCGGCGACCGGCTGGACACCGACATCGAGGGTGCCAACAACGTGGGCGCCGACAGCCTGCTCGTCCTCACAGGTGTCACGGACCTCGACGCGCTGATGACGGCTCCGCCGCCGTCACGCCCGACCTACGTGGCCCCCGACCTGCGGGCGCTCGCGCTCCCGCACCCGCCGGTCGACGTCGAGGCAGAGGCAGCACGGTGCGGCAGCCATGCCGTCCTCGTCGCCGACGGGGCGCTGCTAGTGGACGGGGCAGGGCTGGCCGCCGACGACCACGAAGCAGCAGTCGAGCTGCTGCGCGCCGCCGTGGCGCTGGCCTGGCACCGGCGCGACGAGATCGCGGGGGAGTCGTCGCGACGCCTCGACCTCGCCGCGATCCGCTCCGCGCTGGAGCCCTGGGGAGTGCGATGATCGAGCCGGTGGAACGAAGGAGCGCGAGATGACCGACGACGGACCCGAGAACCCGGCCGCACCGAGGCCTCCCGTCCCCGGCCCGCCTCGCCCGCGGCCCCCGACGGCCCCTCCCGCGCCCGCAGCGCCTGACGCCGGAGCGGGCGAGCCTCCCGCCGCCGACCCGAGGGTCGAAGCCGTGCTGGCCGACCTCGAGAAGCTCGCCGAGCTTCCCGTGTCGGAGCACCTCGCCGTGTACGAGCAGGTTCACGCGAAGCTCCGCGACGTGCTGCAGTCGGCCGGCCAGGACCGCCCGAGCGCCTCGTGAGCCGTCGGATCCGCCTGGACGCCGAGCTCGTACGCCGTGGGCTCGCGCGGTCGCGCGAGCAGGCCAGCGACCTGATCGCTGCAGGCCGTGTCACCGTCGACGGCGCCACGGCTGCCAAGGCGGCGACGCAGATCACGACCGACCAGGCGGTCGTCGTACGGGACGCGGAGAACGATCCGGGCTATGCATCGCGTGGCGCCTACAAGCTGCTCGGAGCGCTCGAGGCGTTCGAGCCGCAGGGACTGGCCGTCGAGGGGCGGCGCTGCCTCGACGCCGGTGCGTCGACCGGTGGGTTCACCGATGTGCTGCTGCGACGCGGCGTGCGTGAGGTGGTCGCCGTCGACGTCGGGTACGGCCAGCTGGTCTGGGCGCTGCAGCAGGATCCCCGAGTGGCCGTCCACGACCGTACGAACGTGCGCGAGCTCGACCCCGACACCATCGGCGGGCCGGTCGACCTCGTGGTGTCGGACCTGTCGTTCATCTCGCTCACCCTCGTGATGCCGGCGCTCGCCCGGGTCTGCGCCGCCGACGGCGACATGGTCCTGATGGTCAAGCCGCAGTTCGAGGTCGGCAAGGACCGGGTCGGCAGGAAGGGTGTCGTACGCGACCCGGAGCTTCACGTGGAGGCCGTCCTCGGCGTCTGCCACGCCGCCGAGCAGGCGGGTTGGGGCACTCGTGCGGTCGCCGCGAGCCCGTTGCCCGGACCCACCGGCAACGTCGAGTACTTTGGGTGGTTCCGGCAGGACGCCCCGCCGGTCGCCGAGGACGCGGTCCGCGCGGCGGTGGCCCAGGGGCCGTTGGGATCACCGAACGGACGGGAGCACCAGTGAGCACCGAACGACGCGTGCTGATCCTCGCCCACACCGGACGCGACGAGGCCAGCAAGATCGCGGCCGAGTTCGCGCGGGCGATCGTGGCCGAGGGCATCATCGTGCGTGTCGTCGTCGAGGACGCGCCGGCCCTCGAACGCTGGGGCCTGCCGGAGGCGGAGGTCGTCCCCGTCGATCCCGAGGCCGGTGCCGGCTGCGAGCTGGCGGTGGTGTTCGGTGGCGACGGCACCTTGCTGCGGGCGGCCGAGCTGGTCCGTGAGTGCGGCACGCCGCTCGTCGGCGTGAACCTCGGGCACGTCGGCTTCCTCGCCGAGGCCGACGTCGACGACCTCGACCACACGGTCCGCCGGGTCGTCGACCGCGAGTACACGGTCGAGGAGCGGATGACCGTCGATGCGCGGGTCTTCGTCGACGACCAGGAGGTCGCGCGCAGCTGGGCTCTCAACGAGGCCGCGGTCGAGAAGGCGTCGCGCGAGCGGATGCTCGAGGTCGTCGTGGCGATCGACGACCGGCCGGTCTCGCGCTGGGGCTGCGACGGCATCGTCTGCGCGACCCCGACCGGGTCCACCGCCTACAACTTCAGCGCCGGCGGACCGGTGGTGTGGCCCGAGGTGCAGGCGCTGCTCATGGTGCCGATCAGCGCGCACGCCCTGTTCGCGCGGCCGATGGTCGTCTCGCCGACGTCGCTGCTCGCGATCCAGGTCATCCCCGAGGCTCCTGCCTCCGGGGTGCTGTGGTGCGACGGTCGCCGGACGTACGACCTCCCGCCGGGCGCGCGCGTCGAGGTGAGGCAGGGCGAGAAGCACATCCGCCTCGCCCGCCTCCACCAGGCGCCGTTCACCGACCGTCTGGTCCGCAAGTTCGACCTGCCGGTCACCGGGTGGCGCGGAGCGGCGGCGCAGCGCAGGAGCGAGCGGGATGCCCTCGAGCGACGTCCCGACCCCGAGGAGGGCTGATCGACGTGTGGCACGAGATCCGGCTGTCGTCGCTGGGCGTGATCGCGGACGCCGAGCTCGAGCTCGGCGCGGGCCTGACCGTCCTCACCGGCGAGACCGGCGCCGGCAAGACGATGGTCGTGACGGCCCTGGGGCTGCTCCGCGGAGCACGTGCCGACGCGGGGCTGGTACGCCACGGTGCCGACCGTCTCCGGGTCGAGGCCACCGTGGACGTCGGGGGCCTCCCTGCCGTCAGGGACCTCCTCGACGAGACGCCGGCAGAGACCGACGGCGACGACCTGGTGCTCGCCCGCACGATCGGCAAGGACGGTCGCTCCCGCGCGTACCTCGGCGGCGCGTCGGTCCCGGCCGGCATGCTTGCACGGCTCAGCGAGCAGCTGGTGGCGGTCCACGGGCAGTCCGACCAGCACCGGCTCCTCCAGGCGGGAGCCCAGCGAGACGCGCTCGACCGCTTCGGTGACGTGGGCAAGGCGCTTGCCTCGTACCGGCCGGCGTACACGCGCCTGGTCGAGAGCCGGCGCGAGCTCGAGGAGCTCACGTCGGCGAGCCAGGAGCGGGCCCGTGAGCTGGACGTCCTCGTGTTCGGCCTCGACGAGATCGCCCAGGTGGCCCCTGAGGAGGGTGAGGACGACGCGCTCCGGATCGAGGAGAGCCGCCTCGCCCATGCCGAGTCGCTGGTCCTCGCGGCGGCCGAGGCGCACGGCCTGCTCTCCGACACCGACGACGCGGCGGACGTGCTCGACCTCCTCGGCCGGGCGAGCAGCCTCCTCGACGGTGTCCGCGAGCACGATCCGGCGCTCGACGCGCAGGCACGGCGCCTTGACGAGGTCCGGTTCACCGTCAGCGACGTGGCCGGTGAGCTCGCGTCGTACGCCGACGGCGTCGAGGTCGACCCTGCTCGGCTGGCTGCGGTGTCCGAACGCCGTGCGGCGCTGGCCGGACTGACCCGCAAGTACGGGCCGGCGCTGTCCGACGTCCTGGCCTGGTCCGACGACGCACGGGCACGGGCGGCGGCACTTCAAGGCGACGACGGCCGGATCGCCGAGCTGACCGAGGAGATCGCGCAGCTCGAGCGCGATCTGCTCGCCCAGGCAGCGGAGATCACCGCGCTCCGCCAGGAGTCGGCCGTACGCCTCGCCGCCGAGGTCGGCGCGGAGCTGGAGGCGTTGGCGATGCCGCACGCGCGCATCGAGGTGGCCGTCCGCGCTCCCGAGACGCCCGAGCCCTCCGACCTCGGCCCGGACGGCACCGACGTGGTCGAGCTCCTGCTGGCAGCCAACGCCGGCGCGGCACCGCGCCCGCTCGCCAAGGGTGCGAGCGGCGGTGAGCTCTCGCGGGTGATGCTGGCGCTCGAGGTCGTCCTCGCCGACAAGGCGAGCGTCCCGACGTTCGTGTTCGACGAGGTCGACGCAGGCATCGGTGGCCGGGCCGCGATCGAGGTGGGCCGTCGTCTCGCCCGGCTCGCGTCGGGTGCTCAGGTGCTCGTGGTGACGCACCTGCCGCAGGTGGCGGCGTTCGGCGACCGCCACTACCACGTGCTGAAGTCCGACGACGGCACGGTGACGACGAGCGGCGTCGCGCTGCTCGACGACGACGCCCGGGTGGCCGAGCTCTCTCGGATGCTCGCCGGGCTGGAAGGCTCCGCGACGGCGGAGGCCCACGCGCGCGAGCTGGTCGCACTGGCCGCGGAGGACCGGGCGCTGCGCTGACACGCCGGGGTGTCGCGGGTGCGCGGATCGCCCCGGGACGGGTGGCAGCATGACGACGGTGAGCCTGCTGAACCTGCGCCGTACCCCGCGCGACACCGACCTCGATGTCGCGGGGCCTGCACGCGTCGTCCGCAACCCGCACGACGTGAGACGAGTCCGGGCCGGCGACGTCGCCGTCGTGGATCTCCCGGACCTCGACCGAGCGACCGCCGAGCAGATCTGCGAACGACGTGTCGTCGCCGTCGTCAATGTTGCGGCGTCGAGCACCGGGCGTTATCCCAACCTGGGCCCGCAGGTGCTGGTCCGGGCCGGCATCCCCCTGCTCGACGGGGTCGGCACCGACGTTCTCGCCACGCTGAAGGACGGCGACAAGGTCGGGCTGGACGGTACGGCGCTCGTCCGTGGCGAGACGACGCTCGCCGAAGGCGTCGTGATCGACGAGAACCGTGTCGAGGAGATGCTCCTCCGCGGCCGCACCGGCATGTCCGTGCAGCTCGAGACGCTGACCGCCAACAGCGGCGAGTACCTGCGGCGCGAGCACGCGCTCCTCCTCGAGGGCGTGGGCATCCCCGAGATCGCCACGAGGCTCGAGGGCCGCGAGGTCGTCGTCGTCCTCCCCGGTGCGGACGCTCGCAGCGAGCTGAAGGGGATGAGGCGCTACCTCAAGGAGCGCAAGCCGGTGCTGATCGGTGTCGATGCCGGCGCAGACGCCCTGATGGTCGAGGGGTACGAGCCGACGATCGTGGTGGGCGACATCGGGCAGATGAGCGACCGGACCCTCCGCGCGGTCGACGAGATCGTCGTCACGAGCTCGCGACGGCACGTCGAGTCCGAGGAACGCCTCGAGCGCCTGCAGCGGACGTCGGTCGAGTTCCCCGGCGCCGCCGGCGCCGAAGAGGCTGCCCTCCTGCTCGCCGACGCGCGCGGTGCTCGGGTCGTCGTCACGGTCGGAGGTTTCGGCACGCTCGAGGAGTTCCTCGACTCGGCCCGCTCCGGCGGTGCGACGCGCTACCTGACACGGCTCCGCCTCGGCGCGAAGCTGGTCGACGCCAAGGCGATGACGGGGCTGCACCGGCCGCGGTTCACCTGGCTCCAGGTGCTGTTCGTCCTCCTGCTGGCCCTCGTCGCCGTCGGAGCCGCCGTCGCCGCGACGCCGGTCGGGTCCGACTGGTTCGAGGCCGCGGGTGACTGGGTCTCCACGACGATCCGGGGGATCCGAGGTTGATGCCCGCACGTTCCGCCTTCGTCGTCGCAGGTGCGCTGGTGGTGACTCTCGCCGGTGGGATCGCCCTCGGGGCCGGGGTCCTCGACGGCGCGGAGCCCGAGCCCGCCTCGGCCGCGCGGGTCGTACCCGAGGAGACGCCCGAGGACTCGGCGGCGCGCGCGGTCGCCGACGCGTACCGCGCGGACCTGGGCGAGGCACCTCTCGCCGGCAGGCTCGACGGCGCGTCGGTCGCTGTGGTGACGCTGCCCGGCGCGGACGCGACGATCATCGACAGCGTCACCGCGACACTGAGAGCCTCGGGTGCCACCGTCGTCGGCACGGTCGCCCTCACCGAGCGGATGGTCGACCCTGCCGACCGCCAGTTCGTCGTCGGCGTCGCCGAGCAGACGCTCGAGGAGGTCAAGGACACGCCGACCGACGACCTCTCTAACTACGAGGTCGTCGGCGCGGCGCTGGGCCGCGCGATCGCCGCCAAGACGACGGTCCCGACGGACGCCGCCGGTCAGACCATCGTCTCGGCGCTCACCGAGGCGAAGCTCGCCACCACCGACGCGTCACCGACGTCGCGTGCGCAGCTCACCGTGCTGGTGACCGGCGCGGAGAAGGACTACTCCGGAGGACGGGGCGAGCTCGTCGCGACCCTGGCCGCAGGCATCGACGCGGCGGGTGTCGGCACGATCGTCGCTGGGCCGGTGGGTTCAGGGACCACGGACGGCGCGGTGGAGGCCGTCCGCGCCTCGGACGCGGCGAAGACGGTCTCCACCGTCGACGTCGTCGGCGTCCCGTTCGGTGACCTCGTCCTCCTGTCGGCGCTCCAGAAGGAACGCGCCGGCACGGCAGGTCACTTCGGTACGGCGGGGGCTGCCGACGGCGCCTGGCCCTCGGCCGAATAGGGCGGCCGGCCTCTCGAACGCCGGTAGGTGGTGGCACAGGTCGCACCGGTTTCGCCCGCGTGGCGGGTCGCGCAGTTGCCAGGCCTTGATAGGGTGAAATCCCGTGAACATGTGCGGCTCTCCCGCCTGTGTTCCACCGGCGCACCGATCGAGCCCGACGGCACGCCGACCGACACGATCACGGGAGTTCTCTTGGCAAACTCGGTGCCCACCAAGCACGTCTTCGTCACCGGTGGGGTGGCTTCCTCCCTCGGCAAGGGGCTCACGGCGTCGAGCCTGGGCCGTCTCCTGAAGTCCCGCGGTCTGCGGGTCACGATGCAGAAGCTGGACCCCTACCTCAACGTCGACCCGGGCACCATGAACCCGTTCCAGCACGGCGAGGTGTTCGTCACCAACGACGGCGCGGAGACCGACCTCGACATCGGCCACTACGAGCGCTTCCTGGACGAGGACCTCGTCGGGCGCGCCAACGTCACGACCGGCCAGGTCTACTCCGACGTGATCGCGCGTGAGCGACGCGGCGACTACCTCGGTGACACCGTGCAGGTCATCCCGCACATCACCAACGAGATCAAGGACCGGATGCTCTCCATGGGCGGTCCGAACATCGACGTCGTGATCCATGAGATCGGCGGCACCGTCGGCGACATCGAGTCGCAGCCGTTCCTCGAGTCCGCGCGACAGGTCCGCCACGAGATCGGACGCGGCAACTGCTTCTTCCTCCACGTCTCGCTCGTCCCGTACATCGGGCCGTCGGGTGAGCTCAAGACCAAGCCGACCCAGCACTCGGTGGCCGCGTTGCGCTCGATCGGCATCCAGCCGGACGCGATCGTGTGCCGCTCTGACCGCGAGATCCCGGCCGGCGTCAAGCGCAAGATCTCGCTCATGTGCGACGTCGATGCCGAGGCCGTGGTCACGGCGGCCGACGCGCCCTCGATCTACGACATCCCCAAGGTCCTGCACTCGGAGGGCCTCGACGCGTACGTCGTCCGTCGTCTCGACCTGCCGTTCCGTGACGTCGACTGGAAGCAGTGGGACCAGCTCCTGCGACGCGCCCACGAGCCGGAGGAGGAGGTCACGGTCGCACTCGTCGGCAAGTACGTCGACCTCCCCGACGCGTACCTGTCGGTCGTGGAGGCGCTGCGCGCCGGCGGCTTCGCCAACGACTCAAAGGTGCACGTGAAGTGGGTCCCGTCCGACGAGTGCAGCACCCCTGCAGGCGCTCAGCAGTGGCTCGGCGACGTCGACGCGGTCTGCGTCCCGGGTGGGTTCGGCATCCGCGGCATCGAGGGCAAGCTCGGTGCGCTGACCTGGACGCGTGAGCACCAGGTGCCGACGCTCGGCCTGTGCCTGGGGCTGCAGTGCATGGTCATCGAGTACGCACGCGTGCTCGGCGACATCCCCGACGCGAGCTCGACGGAGTTCGACCCCGCGACCGAGCACCCCGTGATCGCGACCATGGCGGAGCAGGAGGCGTACGTCGAGGGTGCCGGAGACCTCGGTGGCACGATGCGCCTCGGTCTCTACACGGCACGGTTGACGGCGGGCTCCATCGCCGCGGAGGCGTACGGCGCGACCGAGGTCGAGGAACGCCACCGCCACCGCTACGAGGTGAACAACGGCTACCGTGACGCGCTCGAGAAGGCCGGCATGGTGTTCTCCGGCGTCTCGCCGGACAACCACCTGGTCGAGTTCGTCGAGCTCCCGCGCGAGGTCCACCCCTACTACGTCGGCACACAGGCGCACCCGGAGCTGCGCTCGCGTCCGACACGTCCGCACCCGCTGTTCGCCGGCCTGGTCAGCGCCGCGCTCGCGCGTCAGCGCGAGATGCGGCTGCCCGTGGACGAGTCCGGTCTGCGGCGTCACACGGTCGACACGACCGCGTGAGCAGCGCGGAGCACCGCCTCCCCGAACGCGTGCCGCATCCGACGCTGCCGGGGATGGTCGTCGCCGACGGTGCACGGGTGACGGACCGGCCGGAGGTGTGGCACGTCCGCAGCAGCACCACGGCGTACGCGTCGCCCTTCATCGACGTCGTGCTGGACGAGGTCGAGACGCCGCAAGGTGGCGCGATGCACCGGACGACGGTGCGGCACGACGCCGCGGTCGGCGTGGTGGTGCTCGACGACGACGGCCGTGTCCTGCTGCTCGAGCAGTACCGCCACCCGGTCGGTGCGCGGCTGGTCGAGCTCCCCGCCGGTCTCCTCGACATCGACGGAGAGCCGGCGCAGGACGCCGCTGCCCGCGAGCTGGCCGAGGAGGCCGACCTCGTCGCCTCCCGGTGGGAGCCGCTGGTGACGCTGCGGTCCTCGCCGGGATTCACCGACGAGCGCGTCGAGGTGTTCCTCGCGCGGGGCCTGAGCGCCGTCGCCGACGACGCACGGACCGATCGTGTCGACGAGGAGGCTGACATGGCCGCGGTCTGGGTCCCGCTGGAGGACGCCGTAGCCGCCGTCCTGGACGGGCGGATCACCAACTCGCTCGCTGTCGCCGGGCTCCTTGCGTGTCATATCCGCGCGAACCAGGGGTCCTCGGCCTAGGATCGACACGTGTTGGTCGGCATCCCGCGCGAGATCAAGGTCCATGAGTACCGCGTGGCGATCACCCCGGCAGGCGTGCGGGAGCTCCGCGACGCCGGCCACGAGGTGGTCGTCGAGACCGGCGCGGGCGCGGGCTCCTCGATCTCCGACGACGAGTTCGTCCGGGCGGGCGCTGACATCCTTCCTGGCGCTGACCAGGTCTGGGCGAGCGCCGACCTCCTGCTGAAGGTCAAGGAGCCGATCCCGGAGGAGTACGCGCGCCTGCGCCGCGGCCAGGTCCTCTTCACGTACCTGCACCTTGCCGCGTCACGCGAGTGCACGGACGCGCTGGTCGGGTCGGGGACCACCGCGATCGCCTACGAGACCGTGCAGACCGCCGACCACGCCCTGCCGCTGCTCGCGCCGATGAGCGAGGTCGCCGGACGCCTCGCCTCGCAGGTCGGCGCCTACCACCTGCTCGCGCCCGAGGGTCGAGGCGTCCTGATGGGCGGCGTCCCGGGTGTCCACGGAGCCCACGTCGTCGTGCTCGGCGGCGGAGTGTCGGGCCGCAACGCAGCGGTGATCGCCCTCGGCATGGGCGCCCGCGTGTCGCTCCTCGACATCAACGTCGGACGGCTGCGCCAGCTCGACGCGGAGTTCGGCGGTCGGCTGCAGACGGTCGCGTCGAACCGCTACCAGATCGAGGGCGCGGTCGCCCAGGCCGATCTCGTGATCGGCGCCGTCCTGGTCCCCGGTGCCAAGGCGCCTCACCTGGTCAGCCACGAGATGGTCGCATCGATGCGCCCCGGGAGCGTGCTGGTCGACATCGCGATCGACCAGGGCGGCTGCTTCGAGGACTCGCGGCCCACCACCCACGACGACCCGACGTTCGTCGTCGAGCAGTCGGTCTTCTACTGCGTCGCCAACATGCCTGGCGCGGTCCCGCACACCTCGACGTACGCGTTGACCAACGTCACCTTGCCGTACGTCCTCGCGCTGGCCGAGCACGGCTGGGTGGAGGCGCTGCGGCTCGACCCGGCGCTGCGTGCCGGTCTCAACGTGCACGACGGCGCCGTCACCAACGAGGGCGTCGCCGAGGCGCACGCGATGTCGTACGTCTCACCGGGCGAGGTCGTGGGGCTGACGTGAGCGGGGCGGGCCGCGGCGCGGTCGGCCGGCTCGTCGACGACTACCTCAGCCACCTCGGCGTCGAGCGGGGTCTCGCGGCGAACACGCTGACCTCGTACCGCCGGGACCTGCGCCGCTACGCGGCCTACCTCCACCAGCGGGGGATCGAGACGCTCGGGGACGTCACGGAGGCGGACGTCGCCGACTTCCTCGCGGCGCTGCGCGAGGGGGACGCCGACCATCCGCCGCTGTCGGCACCCAGCGCCGCGCGGACGATCGTCTCGGCTCGCGGGCTGCACCGGTTCGCGCTGCGCGAGGGCGTCGTCGACCACGACGTCGCCGCGGAGGTGAAGCCCCCGACGCCGCCACGGCGGCTGCCGAAGGCGCTCGCGGTCGACCAGGTCGAGGCTCTGCTCGACGCCGCGGGCTCGGCCGGGACGCCGCTGGCGGTCCGGGACCGTGCACTGCTCGAGGTGCTCTACGGGACGGGCGCGCGCATCTCCGAGACGGTCGGTCTGGACGTCGACGACCTCGACCTCGAGATCGGCGAGGTCCTGCTGCGGGGCAAGGGCGGCAAGCAGCGGGTCGTGCCGGTCGGACGGTACGCCCAGGACGCGCTGCGAACGTACCTGGAGTCCGTACGCCCGGCGCTGACCAGCGTCCGTACGACCGGGGGAGCGGTGTTCCTGAACTCCCGCGGCGGCCGGCTGTCACGGCAGAGCGCGTGGGCGGTGCTCGCGAAGGCGGCTCGGCGCGCCGGAATTACGGTCGACGTGTCCCCGCACACCCTGAGGCACTCGTACGCGACCCACCTGCTCGACGGTGGCGCCGACGTCCGCGTGGTGCAGGAGCTTCTCGGGCACGCGTCGGTGACCACGACCCAGGTCTACACGCTGGTGACGATCGACAAGCTCCGCGAGGTGTACGCGACCGCCCACCCCCGCGCCCTGGCGTAGCGCGCGCCGCGCCCCACGATTTGACCGCTTGTCCACCGAAGCTCGGGTCAAGAAGGTGGAGAACCCGTCAAATCGTGGGGCGCGACGGGACGTTGGGCAGCCCCGGCGACATGCCGCGCGGCGTCGAGGTGGAGACTTGTCGACTTGGTACAGTCCAAGCAGCCCCAGCACGGGAAAGAACAGCCACGGGATCGAGAGCGCATGAACCACCACAGCGATCTGCTCGGCGAGCTCGGACCGTCGGCCGGCGCCGAGATCGGCCCGACCGGCCGCCCCATGCCGGAGTTTCCGCCGCCGCGACCTCCCAGCGGAGGCCCCGCGTACGTCATCGCCCTGTGCAACCAGAAGGGCGGCGTCGGCAAGACGACGACCACGATCAACCTCGGTGCCGCGCTCGCAGAGCTGGGGCGACGTGTGCTGCTCGTCGACTTCGATCCGCAGGCGTCGATGACGGTCGGTCTCGGGTTCCCCGCGCACGACCTCGACGCCACGGTCTACCACCTGCTGATGCACGACGACGTCGAGGTCTCCGACGTCCTCCTCAAGACGCGCACCGCGAACCTGCACCTGCTCCCCGCGAGCATCGACCTGTCGGGTGCAGAGATGCACCTCGTCCACGAGGTCGGCCGCGAGCAGACGCTCGCCCGGATGCTACGTCCCGTGCTCAACGACTACGACGTCATCCTCATCGACTGCCAGCCGTCCCTCGGCCTGCTGGCGGTCAACGCGCTGACGGCGTGCGACGGCGTGCTGATCCCGCTGGAGTGCGAGTACTTCGCCCTGCGCGGAGTCGCCCTCCTCAAGGAGACCATCGAGAAGGTCCGTCAGCGGACCAACTTCGACCTGGAGATCATCGGCCTGCTCGGGACGATGTACGACAGCCGGACGCTGCACAGCCGCGAGGTGCTCCAGACCCTCGTCGACGGCTGGGGACCGAAGGTCTTCCACACCGTGATCCGGCGTACGGTCAAGTTCTCCGACGCGACGGTGGCGGGAGAGCCGATCACCGACTTCGCCCCGGACTCCAAGGGTGCCGACGCCTATCGCCAGCTCGCCCGGGAGGTGCTCGTCCGGTGCCCCGGCGTGTGAGACTGCCTGGCGCTGACGAGCTGTTCCGACCGACCACCATCCCCGACGCTCCCGGCAACGCGCCTGCGGCGTCGGAGAGCGAGGACGCGGTCGACGCCAAGCCCAGCGGTCGCGTCAAGCACGACAGCAAGGTCACGGTCTACATGACCTCCGACGAGCTGCTCGACCTCGAGCACGCGAGGCTGGAGCTGCGGCGCGACCTGGGGCAGAGCCTCGACCGTGGGCGACTGATCCGTGAGGCCGTCGCGATGGCGCTGGCGGAGTACGCCGAGAACGGCGCCGACGGCGAGCTCGCGCGGCGGCTCGGAGCATCGTGACCGAGCCGGACACCGACGCGCCCGGGGCGTCGACGGGCTTCGTCGTGCACCTCGACGCGTACGAGGGGCCCTTCGACCTGCTCCTCCAGCTGATCGCCAAGCACAAGCTGGACATCACCGAGATCGCGCTGTCGAAGGTCACCGACGAGTTCATCGCGCACCTCAAGGCGATGGGGCCCGAGGGCGACCTCGAGCAGACCACGGAGTTCCTCCTGGTCGCGTCGACGCTGCTCGACCTCAAGGCAGCGCGGCTGCTCCCGCAAGCCGACGTCGAGGACGAGGACGACCTGGCGCTGCTCGAGGCGCGCGACCTTCTGTTCGCGCGGCTCCTCCAGTACCGCGCGTTCAAGCTGGTCGCTGGCCGGATGAAGGAGCGGCTCGCCGACGAGGCGAACCGGTTCCCGCGGGCGGTCGCGCTCGAGCAGCGCTTCGCGACGTTGCTGCCGGAGGTGCTGATCGCCGTCGGGCCCGAGGAGCTGGCCCTGCTCGCCGCGAAGGCGATGGAGCCGAAGATGCCCCAGATCCTCTCGTTGACACATCTCCACGCACCTCAGGTGAGCGTGCGCGAGCAGGCCGTCGTGGTGGTCGAGCGACTGCGCCGCGGATCGTCGATGACGTTCCGCGCGCTGGTCGCGGACGCGCCGGACACGTTGACGAAGGTCGCGCGGTTCCTCGCGCTGCTCGAGCTGTTCCGCGAGAGCGTGGTCGCGTTCGACCAGGCCGCCCCGTTGGCCGAGCTGACGATCCGGTGGACGGGCGGCGAGGACGAGGACGTCGAGGTCAGCGCCGAGTTCGATGAGGATCAGCTCGGCGATGAGGATCAGGTCGGCGACGAGGATCAGCTCGGCGACGAGGATCAACTGGGTGATGAGGGTCAGCTCGGCTACGAGGATCAGCCCAGCGACGACGAGGACGAGGATGCAGATGGACAGCAATGACGTGCCCGAGGCGGTTGCGGAGTCGTCGCCGACCGACGCGGAGAGCCTCGCCTCGTACCCGCTCCGCCCGGCGCTCGAGGCCATCCTCATGGTCGCCGACCAGCCGTTGGACCACCTGCTGCTCGCCACCGCCGTGGGACATCCGCCGGCAGAGGTCGAGGTCGCGCTGGTCGAGCTCGCACGCTCGTACGACGACGAGGACCGCGGCTTCGAGCTGCGGCAGGTCGCCGGCGGGTGGCGCTTCTACACACGCGCCGAGTACGCAGGCGCAGTCGAGCGGTTCGTGCTCGAGGGTCAGCAGGCCAGGTTGACGCAAGCGGCGTTGGAGACGATGGCGGTCGTCGCCTACCGGCAGCCGATCTCGCGGGCGCGGGTCTCGGCGATCCGGGGCGTGAACGTCGACGGCGTGATGCGCACCCTCGTGACCCGCGGCCTCGTCGCCGAGGCAGGGACCGACGTCGAGACGGGTGCCCTCCTGTACGCGACCACGCCCTACTTCCTCGAGCGGATGGGGCTGTCGAGCCTCGACGAGCTTCCCGACCTGGCACCCTTCCTGCCCGACATGGACGACGTGGAGGATCCTGAGGTGGTGGCCGGCCCAGAGCCCACTGTGCCGCAACCGACCGACGGCGCCGGCGTCGACGACGAGCCGGGCGAATCCGCGCCACCCGCAGCAGCAGAGGACGAGGAACGACCATGAGCGAGCACCCGGACGGCATCCGACTGCAGAAGGTGCTCGCGCAGGCCGGTCTGGGCTCCCGCCGCGCCTGCGAGGAGCTGATGGAGCGCGGTCGCGTCACCGTCGACGGCGAGGTCGTCACGCAGATGGGGTTGCGCGTCCACCCGGAGACGGCCGTCATCCACGTCGACGGTAAGCGCATCCCGCCCGCGTCGGACCATGCGTACCTCGTCCTCAACAAGCCGCGCGGAGTCGTGTCGTCGATGAGCGACGAGCGCGGCCGCACCGACCTCTCGGCCTACGTCGCGGACCGACCCGAGCGCCTCTTCCACGTCGGACGCCTCGACACCGACACCAGCGGGCTGCTGCTGCTCACCAACGACGGGGAGTTCGCCAACCGGATGGCCCACCCGTCGTTCGAGATCATCAAGACCTACGTCGCCGAGGTGGAGGGTCAGGTCGCCCGTGGCCTCGGACGCCAGCTGCGCGAGGGGATCGAGCTCGACGACGGAGCGGTGCGCGTCGACCGCTTCGCGGTCAAGCAGACCGCGGCGGACCGGAGCATCGTCGAGCTCGACATCCACGTCGGTCGCAACCGGATCGTGCGCCGGATGCTCGACGCCGTCGGCCACCCGGTCGTACGCCTCACCCGGACCGCGTTCGGCGTGGTGCACCTCGGCGGCATGAAGCCCGGTGACCTGCGCGACCTCACGCCCGACGAGCTCGGGGCGCTGTTGGATAGCGTGGAGCTGTGAGCTCCGCCCCCCGAGCCGCTGAGATTCCCGGCCCCGTCCTCGTCATCGGCTGCGGGCTCGTCGGCACCTCGATCGCCCTCGCCCTCACCCGGGCGGGGGTGGCCGTCCACCTCCGCGACGTCCTGCCGCAGAACGCACGGACCGCCGAGATGCTCGGCGCCGGCACCCTGGCGGAGCCGGAGACAGTGGCGCTGGTCGTCGTGGCGGTTCCGCCTGACTACGTCGCCGAGGTCGTCGCGGACGCCCTCGGCGAGTGGGCCGATGCCGTCGTGACCGACGTCGCCAGCGTGAAGCACCCACCGTTGCAGTCGTTGGCCGACGCCGACACGCCTGGGCTCGAACGGTACGTCGGCAGCCACCCGATGGCCGGCAGCGAGCGCTCGGGCCCGACGGCTGCGTCCGAGACGCTGTTCGAGGGTCGCGCGTGGGCGGTCACTCCGCACGCCGCGGCGGCTCCGGACGCGGTGGAGCTCGTCCGTGAGCTCGGTCGTACGACGGGGGCGACCGTCGTCGAGATGCCGACCGACGAGCACGACTTCGCCGTCGCACGCGTGTCGCACCTGCCCCAGGTGATGTCGGTGCTGACCGCGGCACGGCTGCACGGCGGTCCTTCCGACCACCTCGCGCTCGCCGGCCAGGGACTGCGGGACGTGACACGCATCGCGGCGAGCGACCCCGGCCTGTGGCGTCAGATCCTGCACGCGAACCGTCTCCCGCTCGTCGAGCTCCTGAGGGGCGTCCGGGACGATCTCGACGAGCTCCTCGACGGCATGGAGCGCAGCCAGGTCATCGAGGACGTCCTCGGTCGTGGTGTCTCCGGGACACGGCTGATCCCGGGCAAGCACGGAGAGGAGGCCGCGCCTCTGCTGGCCACCGTGTTCGTCCAGGTGCCCGACCAGCCGGGCGAGCTGGGCCGTCTTTTTCGCGATACGGGAGAATCGGGTGTGAACATCGAGGATCTGCGTATCGACCACGACCTCGGCCGCCCTGTGGGCATCGCCGAGATCGCGGTGCGCTCCGAGCGCGCGGAGGACCTGACCTCTGCGCTGACCGACCGCGGCTGGACCGCGTACCTGTGACGCCGCCCGACGAATGACGCTGCACCATGACAACGCCGTACCAGTGAAGAAGGTTTCGAACTCCGTGAGAAAGGTTGGCTCCGTGCCCCCTGTCGTCATCGCTCTCGACGGACCGTCCGGGTCCGGCAAGTCGAGCACGGCCCGCAAGGTGGCGACCCGCCTCGGACTGGCCTACCTCGACACCGGGGCGATGTACCGCGCCATGACCTGGGCGGTGCTGGAGCGCGATGTCGACGTCGAGGACGCGGAGGCCGTGGCCGAGGCCGCTGCGGAGATCGTGATCGAGTCAGGCACCGATCCGCAGGCGCCGACCATCATCGCCGACGGCGTCGACGTCGCCGGCCCGATCCGCGAGCAGGCGGTGACCGACGCCGTCAGCCAGGTCAGTCGGGTCCCCGCCGTGCGCGAGCGCCTGGTCGCGCTCCAGCGCCAGACGATCGCCTCCTCGGACGGCATCGTGCTGGAGGGCCGTGACATCGGCACCGTCGTCGCGCCGGACGCACCGCTCAAGCTCTACCTGGTCGCCGACACGGCTGCCCGGGCAGCACGTCGCGCCGCGGAGGAGGGGCAGGCGGAGGTCGCCGCCCACGTCGAGGCGACCGCCGCCTCGCTCCAGCGCCGCGACGCCATCGACTCCACTCGTACGACGTCCCCGCTGGCCAAGGCAGACGACGCGATCGAGCTCGACACCACCCACCTCACGCTCGACGAGGTGGTCGACGAGGTCGTACGCCTCGCCGTCAAGGCCGTACCCGATCTCGGAGGACCCGCATCATGACCGAACCCGTCACCGAGCCGGGGAGCGTACGCCTCCCGGTCCTCGCCGTCGTCGGACGCCCCAACGTCGGCAAGTCGACGCTCGTCAACCGCATCCTCGGACGCCGCGAGGCTGTCGTGCAGGACGTCCCCGGGGTGACACGTGACCGTGTCTCGTACGAGGCGGAGTGGAACGGCCGCGAGTTCACCGTGGTCGACACCGGCGGCTGGGACCCCGACGCCAAGGGGCTGGCCGAGCGGATCGCCGCCCAGGCGGAGGTCGCCGTCGCCGCCGCCGACGCGGTGCTGTTCGTGGTCGACGCGACGGTGGGCATCACCGACGCCGACGAGGAGGTCGTGAAGGTCCTGCGGCGCTCAGGCAACCCGGTCATCCTGGTCGCGAACAAGGTGGACGACGAGCGGGGTGAGCTCGAGGCAGCCTCGTTGTGGAACCTCGGGCTCGGCGAGCCGTTCCCGGTGTCCGCGTTGCACGGCCGTGGTGCCGGCGACCTGCTCGACATCATCCTCGACGTCCTGCCGGAGGCTCCCCAGCAGACCGACGACGAGGACGAGGGCCCGCACCGCATCGCCCTGGTCGGCAAGCCCAACGCCGGCAAGTCGAGCCTGCTCAACAAGCTGGCCGGCTCCGAGCGCGTCGTCGTCGACAGCGTCGCGGGCACGACCGTGGATCCGGTCGACGAGCTCGTCGAGCTCGGGGGAGACGTCTGGCGGCTCATCGACACCGCCGGCATCCGCCGCCGGGTGAAGGAGGCGTCGGGTCACGAGTACTACGCGAGCCTGCGTACGGCCTCCGCGATCGAGCGGGCCGAGGTCGCCGTCGTCGTCCTCGACTCCAGCGAGCCGATCTCCGAGCAGGACCTGCGCATCATCCGCCAGGTCGAGGAGGCCGGACGTGCGCTGGTCGTCGCGTTCAACAAGTGGGACCTCGTCGACGACGAGCGTCGCTACTACCTCGACCGGGAGATCACCCGCGAGCTGGTCCAGGTGCAGTGGGCGCCGCGGGTCAACATCACCGCGCTCACCGGCTGGCACGTCGACCGGATCGTCCGGGCGCTCAACACCGCGCTCGACGGGTGGTACACCCGGGTGCCGACCGGTCTCCTCAACTCGTTCCTCGGCCGTCTCGTCGCGGAGCACCCGCACCCGGTCCGCAGCGGCAAGCAGCCGAAGATCATGTTCGGGACGCAGGCGAGCGTCGCTCCGCCGACCTTCGTTCTGTTCACGTCGGGCAAGCTCGAGGACCAGTACCTGCGGTTCGTCGAGCGCCGGCTGCGCGAGGAGTTCGGCTTCGAGGGCTCGCCGATCCACCTGACCCAGCGCGTGCGGGAGAAGCGCAAGCGCCGCTGACCGCGGACCCGCCATCAGGACCCGACGTTCCTGCCCGGATCCGGGCAGGAACGTCGGGTCCTCTCGTCGGGTGGTGGGTCAGCGGGTGGTGCGGACGACCACCGTGTGGTGCCCGCCGTCGATCCCGTCGATGTAGACCCGCTCGCCGGTGTGGCGCACGGGGTGGCCGTACGCCTTGCCGTTGCTGCTGTTCCAGACCACGCGTCCGTCGAGCTTCACGAGGACGTGCTCGCCGTCGACGGGGACGCCGATCGAGCCCTCGGTGCCGCGCGGTGTCGTGAAGTCGATCGTGAGGTCTTTGCCCTCATCGGTCCACGACGCGTCGATCGGTCCCTGCGCGGTGACGAGGCGCCCCTCGGCGTGACGCAGGCCCGCCGTGTGCGGGTCGACCTCCCACCGCGACCCGCCTTCCTCGGCCTGGATGCCGAGGACCTGCTCCGTGAGGGCGCGGGTCGGTCCTGTCGACCAGCCGTGGGCGTACGACTGGTACGAGCTCACGACCTCACCGGACTCGCGCAGCGACTCCCAGAAGGTGCTCTGCGGTCCCTGCGGGCTGTCGAGCATCCAGCCCCACTGCCGCTCCATGAGATCGACGGCGGCCTCCTGCGCCTCCGGGTCGCCCGCCGCGAGCTGCGCCTGCAGCTCGAACGAGCCGAAGAGGAGCTGCAGGTCGTCGTCGCGCTCGGGCGTCCGGGCACCGCGCTCGACCCAGTTGGTGGTACGCAGGTGCTCCATCGCGCGGTCGGCGCGCGCCTCGTCGAGCAGGCCCCACCAGACGGCGAGGGAGTTCGCGCTCTGCGGGTGGACGTCGCGGCGGTCCGGATACCAGGAGAGCGCCCCGGCCTCCTCGTCCCACAGGTAGGTGTCGATCGCCGCGGCGACCGTCTTGGCCTCCGCGCGGAGCTCTGCCGCGAGCGCGTCGTCACCGACGCGCTCGGCGAGCGTGGCGCCGGTCCCGAGCAGTCGCCAGTACATGACGTTGGCCATCGACTCCTCGCCGTCGGGGATGCGGGACTCGTGCGTGGTGTCGTTGGTCTCGTCGATGAGCAGCAGGCCGCGGTCGCTCTTCTTGGCCCGGATGTAGTCGAGGCCGGCGGTGTACTCCGGCCACACGCTCCGCACCCAGGCGACGTCGGCGGTGTTCTCGTAGTTCTCCGCCGTCGCCAGCAGGGTCCACATGTGGTACGTGTCCGAGCGGTAGAAGCTCAGCTCGGGGCCCGCGTACGGGAGCTCTCCGGTGGCCTTCTGGTTCTCGTACGCCGTCATGATGGAGTTGCGGACCGACGTCGTGTCGCCGGTCGACACGAAGGCGGTGCCCTGTGAGATCCCGAGGTCACCGGGCCACACCGTACGGTCGCGCTTGGCGCCGTCGACCAGGATCGACGATCCGACCCCGGTGGTCGCGCTGTTGTCCCACAGCGCGGACGGCGCAGGCCAGCTGCGACCGGTGGTCGGGTCGATGGTGTTGATCTGGGTCGTGTACGCGCCGGCGTACCAGAGTCGGTTGAGCAGGTCTGACGACGAGTAGAAGTGGTTCTGGTAGGCGCGCAGGTCCTCCATCAGCGGCGCTGCCGTGTAGTCGACGACGACGTCGTCGATCTGGACCGATGCCGCGTCGTCGACGAACAGCGTGACGTAGCGGAAGGCACCACGGAGCAGCTCCTTGGGCGCCGACCACGAGCCGTCGGCCTCGGCCTCGACCCAGACAGTGCCGTCACGACCGCGCGGACCACCGGTGGAGGCCTCGGACTCGCGACCGACGTACTTGGTGGTCTCGGAGAACGCGATGCCGACGCGGGCGGGCGAGCCGGTGACGTCGCCGAACTCGAGGTTGAGGAGACCGGCGATGTTGACGCCGAAGTCGAGCGTGACCTGTCCTCCCTGGCCGAGCGTCACGGCTCCGTCGCCGAACGCACCCTCAGGGTTCGCGACCGCGCCGGTCGACGCGTACACGCCGTCTGCTCGGACCGTGCGCGACTCCGGGGCGAGGATGTACTTCTCCCACGGGTCGGCTGCCGTCGGCCGGTCGCCGTCGTGGTCGGGTGCGGAGATCGCGGGCGAGCTCAGACACAGCCCGAGCGCTGAGACCGTCAGCGCTGCCGCTGCCAGCTTCGTACGGGTGCGAGGACGCGAGCGAGGGGACTGGGATGTCGGATGCATGGTGCCTTCCGGTCGTGGGATGGGCGACTTCGTCCGGATGAAACGTTTCATTCGCGCCTCACCGTACAAGTGACCTGCATCACCTGGAAGAGATATGTCCGGATGCGGCCACCTCACGGAGCCGTCCAGCCTGCCGCGCCGGCAAGGGCGGCTAGGCGTCGAGGAACGGGAGGACCGCGCCGAGCCACGCGCGGGGTGCGGCGTCATGGATGAGGTGGCCGACAGGGATCGTGACGCGCCTGGCGTCCTGGACACGGCTCACGAGCTCGTCGATGGTCTCGTCCGGGACATGACTCGTCGGACCGCCTGCGAGGACGAGCGTGGGTGCTGCGATGCGGGCGAGCTCGTCGCGCCAGGCCGGGTCGGGCGAGTCGATCTGGCGTCGCACGGACAAGACCATGTCCCAGTCGAAGAACAACGGTCCGTCAGGGCGGTCCGGGACGCTCGGCGTACGAGGCCGGAGAGCGCCGACGTCCTCGAGCACGAGGCGGCGTACGCGATCGGGGTGCGAGGCGGCGACGCGGCACGCGACCGCACCGCCGAGCGAGTGTCCGACGAGGTCGACGACGTCCAGGCCACGCTGGTCCAGGAGTGCGACGACGTCGTCACGCATCCCCGCGATGGTGTACGGCGGTTCCCAGGATGCCTCGCCATGTCCACGCAGATCGACCGCGTGGACTGCACGATCGCGGGCGAGAACCGGCGTGACGCCGTCCCAGCTCGCACGCGTCTCGCCGAGCGCCGGGAGCAGGACCACGGGGACGGGCATGGCCCGACCGTACGTCGGCGCGTTCGAGAGTGGAACCGTCGGCGTCGCGGTTCCGCTCGTGGCGGATCATCGCGGCTCGTCAGCGGCGCCGTAGGAGGAAGACGAGCGCGCCGACCGCCAGCACGACAACGCCGGCGACGACCGACGGCACGGGCAGGGTGCAGGCAAGAACGAGACAGCCGACCAGGCCGAAGGCCGCGAGCGGGCGCGGTGGCCGGCGTTCGGCGCGCGACAGCGTCAGCGCCGAGGCGTTGGCGATCGCGTAGTACACGAGGACGCCGAACGACGAGAATCCGATCGCCCCGCGCAGGTCCGTCGTCGCGGCGAGGGCCGCGACGACGGCGCCCACGGCAAGGGTGGCGGCACGCGGGACGCCCGACCCTGGCTCGACCGCGGCCAGCGCGCGAGGGAGATGGCGATCGCGGGACATCGCGAGAACGGTGCGCGAGATGCCGAGGACGAGGGCAAGCAGGGCGCCGCCCGCGGCGACGGCGGCCGTGATGCGTACCACCGGCACGAGCGCGGGTGCGCCCGCGGCGTCGACGGCGACAGCGAGCGGGTCGGACGCTGCGGCGACGCCCGTCGGCCCGAGCACGGAGAGCACGGCGTACGCCACGGCGCCGTAGACCACCACCGCGATCCCGAGCGCGAGAGGCACCGCACGGGACAGGGTCCGGACCGGGTCGCGGACCTCCTCGCCGAGCGTTGCGATGCGCGCGTAGCCCGCGAAGGCGAAGAACAGCAGCCCTGCCCCGCGCAGCACACCGTCGGGTCCCTCGCCCGTGCCCAGCACCGGAGCTGTCGACCCGGCCCCGTGCAGGCAGACGACGACCACGATCACGAGGACGGCGAGGACTGCCGCGACGACCGACTGAGCGACGGCGGAGGACCGCTGGACACCGAGGTAGTCCAGCGCGGTGACGAGGACGACCGCGACGACGGCGATCTCGCGTGCGTGCTCCGGCCAGGCGTAGACGCCGACGGTGAGCGCCATCGCCGCGCAGGACGCGGTCTTGCCGACGACGAACCCCAGCCGGCGAGATAGCCCCAGAACGGTCCCAACCGCTCCCGTCCGTAGACGTAGGTGCCTCCCGACTCGGGGTACCGCATCGCCAGCCGCGCGGACGACGTCGCGTTCGCGTAGGCCACCGCTGCAGCCAGGACGAGGGAGACGAGGAGAGCCGATCCGGCCGCCTCGGCTGCGGGCGCGAGCGAGGCGAAGATGCCTGCCCCGACCATCGAGGCGAGGCCGATGCCGACCGCGTCCCGGACGCCGAGCGTCCGTCGGAGGACTGCGTCGTTCACCCGTTCATCCGACCACATCGCACCGCCGACGGCGGTGTCGGGATGCTGGACCGCGGCTGCTACTGTTGCTTCTCGGGTCCGGGACCACGTTCCGGCCTGATCGGGCTGTGGCGCAGCTTGGTAGCGCACTTGACTGGGGGTCAAGGGGTCGCAGGTTCAAATCCTGTCAGCCCGACCAGACAACCGGCTCTGGCCAGCGGAAGCGCTGAGCCAGGGCCGGTTCTGGTTGTGACGTCTGTCGAGCGGCTAGGCGTCATTCGGGCCGATCGGCGGCCTGCCTCGACGGCCGACCCGCTTGAGCAGCGGCCCGGCGAGTCGGGGACCAGCCAGGCGGCTCTCCAGTCGCGAGCCCTCCCGCCTGATGGGCTGAGCCAGATACTGTCCGAGTATGACTCCGGCGGCCAGCGCGATCGCCGTAGCACCGGCGGCAGCCAGATCCAGCACACCGTCCTCACCCTCGGCGAGCAGGGCCAGCCCTCGGTAGATGGAGACCCCCGGCAGCAGTGGCACGATGGCGGGCACGATCAGGACGAGGGGCGGCACGCGTACTCGGCCGGCGATTCCGTGGCTGATCGTGCCGATCACTATGGCGGCGGTGGCTGCCGCCCAGGTCTGCCCGAGCGAGAACCCGTCGACCGCCAAGAAGATCGCCTGGCCGCAGACGGCCACGCAAGCGGCCGCGGTCGACGCGCGTAACGGCGCATAGCATGCCAGGCCGTACGCGGCGGCGGCCAGCCCGGCACCGATGGTCATGACCGATCCTTGGGCCAGACCCGTGGCTCCGGGCTCGACGTGGCCCATGTCGGCCCCTGCGAGCTCGGCGACGGTCAGACCGGCGGCCACGCCGGCGATCACGCCCACGGTGGCGAGCAGGGCGTCGAGCAGGCGGGCATTCGCCGTGAGGGGATACCCGGTCAGGGCGTCGGCCATGGCGCCCATGAGTCCGATGCCGGCGAGCAGGATGATGATGCTCGCGGTGACGATCAGAGAGGGGTCCGCGTCGATCTGCGTTGCAGCGGCACCGACCGCGACGAGCGTGGCCAGCAACCCGCCCGCGGTCTGCTGGTAGAACAGCGGAACCCGACTCCGAGTGGCGCGTCCGACAAGGTCGATGCCGCACGCCGCCACGAATGCGAGGCCGCTCACCACCAGCCCGCCTCCGAGCGTGACCGCGAGAGATCCTCCCACGGCACCCCAGCCGACTGTGATGAGCCATCGAGCGCGGGGGTGATCGGCGGAGTCGATGGCCGCGATCCGCTCCCGCGCCCCGTCCCGAGTGGCCATTCCGTCGATCAGGTCCTGCACGAGCCGGTTCACCTCGATCAGCTCTGCGTAGTCCGCAGGCCGGCGTCGGACCCGCCGAATCAGGATCGAGGCCGGCTCCTCGAGGTTCGGCTGGTGCTGGAGGGAGAGCTCGGTGAAGGTGACGTCGGCGTCGATCCGTTGCAGTCCGCAGGCGTGAGTCACCGCGAGCATGGTGGCCGCGACATCTGCGGCTCCCGCCCCGGAAGAGAGCATGAGATCGCCGATCCGGAGTGCGAGGTCGAGGGTGCTGTAGATGTCGCGCGGGTCAGGGGCTGACATCCGTCGAACCGAGCTCGCTCAGGTCGCCACAGCGGCGTAGCGCTGCAGGAACAACGCCTCGGTCAGTGCCATCGCGGAGATCTCGCGGGGGTCCACACTCTCGTTCGGAGCATGGATCAAGGCCAAGGGTTCCTCGACGCCCATCAAGATGATCTCGGCGTCGGGATAGGTGTCGGCGAACACGTTGCACAGCGGGATCGAGCCACCCTGCCCCAACGTCGCCATCGACTTGCCGTAGGCCTCCCGCATCGCCGCGCCCATCGCCTGGTACGCCGGCCCGTCGATCGTCGCCTGGAACGGTGACCCGGTGGCTTCCACGTCGACGGTGACGTGGACACCCCACGGTGCGTGGTCCTTGAGGTGCGCGACGAGCGCGTCCTCGGCCGCAGCAGGTGCGAGCCCGGGAGGGATGCGAAGGTTGAGCCGCGCTGCGGCCTTGGGAACGATCGACGCCGACGAGCCGATCACGGGTGGGCAGTCGATGCCGAGCACGGTGATCGACGGCCGCGCCCACAGCATGTCCGACACCGTGCCGTCTCCGAGCAGCTGCACCCCGTCCAGCAGCCCGGCGTCTCCTCGGAACTGCTCGGGAGGGTACGGCTGGCCGTCCCAGTGCCGCGTGTTGTCGAGCCCCTCGATGGTGGTGTTGCCGGCGGTGTCTCGCAGGCTCGCCAGCACCGCGACCAGGGCTGCGAGGGCATCCGGGGCTGCACCGCCGAACATGCCGGAGTGCAGTTCCGAGGCCAACGCCTCGATCGTGACGACTACGTTCACCATGCCCCGCAGGCTGACGGTAGCGGCGGGTTGGCCGACGGCTGCGTTCCCGGTGTCGCAGACCAGGATCGTGTCCGCGCGGAGCAGGTCGGCGTTGTCGACCACGAAGGCCTCGAGGCCCCCGGTGCCTTGCTCCTCGGAACCCTCCACCACCAGCTTCAGGTGAACTGGCACGTCCTCACCCAGCGCACGAAGTGCGGTCAGGTGCATGAGGATGTTGCCCTTGCAGTCGGCTGTTCCGCGCCCGTACCAGCGGCCGTCCTTCTCGGTCAGCTCGAACGGCGGCGTCTCCCACGCAGCGTCGTCAAGGGGCGGTTGCACGTCGTAGTGGGCGTAGAGCAGCACCGTGGGTGCATCGGCCTGGGCGCACGGACGGGAGCCGAGGACAGCGTTGCTGCCGTCCGCCGTCTTCGCCAGCCGGGCATCGGTGAACCCGAGCGCCGCGAAGCGGTCGAGCACCCACTGTGCGGCGCGCTGGCACTCCTCGGGCGGGAACTGACGCGGATCGGCGACCGACCTGATGGCCACGAGGTCCGCCAGCTCTTCGCGCGCCTGCGGCATCAGGCCGGCGATACGGGCCCTCAGATCCATGAGTCGATCACCCCGCCACGTCGTCGGTCTTGAGGTCTTCGACGAACTCGTTGAAGTCGTCCAGCTCGTCGGGACAGTAGATCTCGATGATCAGCAGCTGGCCCTTGAAGACGCGGCTGTCGGCGATGACCGGCCTTGCGCCGGGGCCGCTCGCCCCGTTCGCAAGCTGCGCGAGCAGGGCGGCCCGACTCAGCGCGTCGTTCGGGTTCTCGCAGGTGGCCCCACCGTCGTCGCCGAGGACGCGCACGACCTGGTCTTGCGAGGGGGCCGTCGCTCCGGCGTCCTCGATCGCCGCGATCAGCTGGTCGGCCTTCTCCTCCGCCTCGCGGGACTCCCGTGCGGAGCTGAAGGCGACCAACCCTGCGATGACGATGGCGCCGAGGACGACGCACACCGCGAGATAGATCCAGGTGCGTTCACGCTTGCTCTGTGTCTCGACGTGGGTGCTCATGACGAGGTCACCTCCTGAGGCTCGGGTTGACGCCATGAGGGTTTGCGGAACCTGTAGAACAGGAACGGCACGAGGAGCCCGAGACCGAGCGCGCCGCCGCCGACGATCAGGAAGTAGACGCCTGAGTTGCCGCTCGCGAACTGCGACGGCGGGATGAACCCGACGAGCAGCGCGGCCAGCGAGGCTGCGAAGCCGACGCCGCACATGCCGACCAGCATGGGTGCGCGGTAGCCGCGCGGGTGGTCGGGATGCTTGCGGCGCAGCTGGATCGCGGCCACGAACATCAAGAGGTACATGATCAGGTAGACCTGGGTCGTGATCACCGAGAAGATCCAGTACGCACTGGAGACGTCCGGGATCAGCGCGTAGGCCAGCCCGATCACTGTGGTTACCAGGCCCTGGACGACCAGGATGTTCTGCTGGACGCCGTTCTTGTTGAGGCGCTGCAGGAAGGGAGGCAGATAGCCTTCCTGTCGCGAGATCAGCAGCAGGCCCTTCGAGGGCCCGGCCAGCCACGTCAGCATTCCGCCCAGCGAGGCGGTGACCAGCATGATGCCGACGATCGGCGTCAACCACTGCCAGCCGAAGTTCGCAAAGACCGCGTCGAAGGCCTGCATGACGCCGGCAGTGAGCGACAGCTCCTCTGCGGGCACGATCCAGCTGATCGCCAGCGCAGGCAGGATGAAGATCGCCAGGACCAGTCCCATCGCCAGGAACATCGACTTCGGAAACTCCTTGCCCGGGTTCTTCAGTGAGGAGACGTGCACTGCGTTCATCTCCATGCCGGAGTAGGAGAGAAAGTTGTTGACGATGAGCACGAGGCTCGAGAGTCCGGCCCACACCGGGAAGATGTTCTCGGCGGTCATCGGCGCCGCGGACGGGTTGCCCTGCCCGAGGAAGACCATGCCGAGAAGCACCAGGACGACGCCGGGGATCAGGGTTCCGATGATCAGGCCACCGCTGGCCAGTCCGGCCACGCCCTTCGTGCCACGCGAGGAGATCCAGACACCGGACCAGTACACGACGATGATGACCGCCGCGGTCCAGACTCCGCTGCTGGCCAGCTCCGGATTGAACACGTACGCGAGGGTGCTCGCCACGAACCCGAGAAGACTCGGATAGTAGAAGATCGTCATCGCGAACTGGCACCACACGGCCAGGAAGCCCATCGGCTTCGAGATGCCCTCCGATACCCACTTGTAGATGCCGCCCTCCCACCCCGACGCCAGCTCGGCGGAGACCAGGGAGGTCGGCAGGAGGAACACGACGGCAGGGAGGAGGTACAAGAAGACGCAAGCCAGGCCGTAGACCGCCATCGTCGGCGCCGCGCGCAGGCTGGCGACCGAGCTGGTGGTCATCATCGCCAGGGCCACCCAGGAGATCCACGCGGTGGCCGGTACCTTGGCCCGTGCGGCTGCTCCCGCGGTCGCGTCCGCGGCGCTCATGTCGACCAGCCGATGTCGGTGTGCTGGATTCGAGACATAGGCACTCTCATCACCCCTTGGCAACGCAGCGAACGTGTTTTCACGTTAGGGAGGATCTCCCCGGCGGTGGGTCATCCTTCGAGGGTGAGATTGCGATCGAGCACTACCCTCGATGACACGACTCCGGGGGACGAAGGGCGGCGGTGGTGTCCAAGAGGAAGGGCGACCGCAAACGCGGGAAGCCGGCCAAGAAGGCCAAGAGGCCGAAGGCGAAGTGCTGCGTCTCCGACTCCCGCTGCAAGCGGTGCCCGATCCGCATGATGAAGGACGGCACGCTGCCGCCGGGCTACACGGTCAAGCGGCGCAGGCTCGTGAAGGTGTCGGACTGAGTGCGACGTCGTCGGCAGGAGAATCGACCGGCGGGGGTGCCGGCGTCGTCCGCGGCGGCCACTGGACCGCGACGACAGCCGCGAGCACCAGCAGGCCGCCGAACCACTGGACTGCGCTGAGCATCTCGCCGAAGACCAGGGCGGCTGCCACGACGGTCACCACCGGCTCGAGGATGGACAGGATCGCCGCCATCGACGGGCCGACCCGCGCCATGCCGGCGAAGAAGAGCAGGATCCCGCCGACGGTGCTGATCAGGGCGATCGCCGCCAACCACAGCCAGCCGGACGGCTCGAACGTCAGGTCCGTGCCGCCCCGTACGGCCCCCAGGAGCACGAACGTCGCCGTCGCGCCGGTGCACACCAGCGCCGCCAGGGCGAGTGGCGGGACGTCTCCGGTGACGCGGTCCCCGACGAGGATGTATGCGGTGTACGTGACCCCGGCGCCCAGGCCCAGCAGCACGCCGACCGCATCGAGCCGGCCGGACGCCGCACCGCCGAGCACGAGGCCGATGCCGACCAGGGCGACGACCAGCGCACCGATCCGCCGTCCGGGGGCCCGCTCACGGCCCAGCGCCACGGCCACCACCATCACGAGCACGGGATAGATGTAGAGAAGCAGCGCGACGAGCGCCGCGTCGATGCGGGTGAGCGCGGAGAAGTACAGGCTCGACTGGAGCGCGTACCCGAAGACGCCCATGCCCAGACCAATCAGCACCGCTCGCGCCGAGAGCCCCCGGAACGCCCCACGCGCGAGGGCGAGGAGAACCAGGACGGCGCCGGCGAGCCCGAAGCGCACGAGGAGAACGGCGTCGACACCGACGCCCGACTCGTACGCGAGCTTTCCGAAGACGGCCATCGCCCCGAAGGCGGCGGCGGAGGTCATGCAGTAGAGGCGTCCCACGTCTCCATCGTCGCGCCGCGAACCATTCACGTCTATCACGGCTTCCTGCACAGAACCGTGAAGCTATGCTGAACGGATGCTCGATCTCCATCGCCTGCGACTCCTGCGCGAGGTGCACAGCCGCCGCACCGTGCACGCCGCCGCAGAGGCCCTCGGATACACGCCGAGCGCCGTCTCGCAGCAGCTCGCCGTCCTCGAGCGGGAGGCGGGCACGCCGCTGCTCGAGCGGATCGGCCGCAACGTGCGGCTGACCGAGGCGGGCCAGGTGCTCGTGACGCACGCGACCCGTCTACTCGACGGCATGGAGGCGGCCGAGGCGGAGGTGGCGACGGTCGCTGCGGGTCGCGCGGCCGGTGTGGTCCGTGTCGCGTCGTTCCAGTCCGCGTTCTTGAGCATCGTCGCGCCAGCTGTGCGTACGCTCGCAGACACTCACCCCGACGTGCGCGTCGAGGCCGTCGAGGCCGAGGTCGAGCAAGCGGCGCCTGCGCTACGGCTTCACCAGCTCGACGTCGTGGTGGGGGACGAGTACGAGGGACAGCCACGAGCCGTCCATGCCGATCTGCAGCGCGAGGACCTCCTGCGGGAGCACATCCGCCTGGTCCTGCCAGAGAGCCATCCTGCGGCGCACCTCGAGAAGGTGCCGGTCGCGCAGCTGGCCGACATCGCATGGGCGGCCTGCCAGCCCGGCACCGGGCACCGCGAGATGCAGGTGCGGGTCTGCCGGGACCTCGGCGGGTTCGAGCCCGACGTGCGCTACAGCTCGGACGACTTCCTGATCCTGCTGGAGCTCGTCCAGACGGTGGGTGCAGCGGCACTCCTGCCTGACCTCGTGCTGAGTCGAGGCGCGCCTGGGGTCGCCGTTCGCCTGCCTGCCGAAGGAACCGTCGGAAGGACGGTGTTCATGCTCACCCGACAGAGCCGTACGCCAGCGGTGGCGGCCGTCGCGGGGGCGATCCGCGAAGCCGCCGGGGTCAGCCTCCAGCCTGGTCGGAGTCCTTCATCGCACCCCAACCGTGCCAGCGGTCGACCTCGATCCAGGCGCTGACCCGCGCTCGGTCGCGTACGGGGTAGGCCTGACCGCCGTAGTGGGTCGACAGCCGGTCGATGTCGGTCAGTCCCTCGTCGTCGTACATCTCGACGACCCGGCCCATGAGGGTGACGTGGGTGATCCAGCCGTCCTCGGCCAGGACGGTGAGGCTGACCCGAGGATCGCGGCGGAGGTGCTTCAGACGGGCACGGCCCTCGTCCATGTTGACGAGGACGCGGCCGTCCTCCCACAGGTACCAGGTGGCCGTCGTCACCGGTGACCCGTCCTGCCGCACGGTGGCGATGACAGCAGGGTTCGGTCGACGGAGCAGGGCGACGGCATCGTCGGGCAGCGGCGGTCTCGACACGAGGTCTCCTTCGAGGTCGGAGGCGTACCCCGCCACGCTAGTGGCGCGCCGCCCTACTCGACCAGGGGGATCGGCTGCTCGACCGGCGAGGTCTCGAGCTGCGGCGCAGCGGTGCGCAGCCTTCCGCGACGCCACGCGGCGTGGATGGCAACCGCCGCGACGACGCAGCCGAGCAGTCCGAGCGTGAGGTCGCCGAGCGTGTCCGTGTACGCGCTGTGGCGCTCCGCGGACCTGCTGATGAAGGCGAAGTACTCGGCGAGCTCCCAGCCGATCGCGGCAGTCGCACCGAACGCCAGCGCCCGCTCGATGGTCGCGCCGAAGCTTGCGCTGCGCGGGAGCGTCAGCAGGATCGCCGCCGCCGCGAGCATGCCGGTGTTCATGAAGTGCATCCAGTCGTCGAACCAGACGACCTGGTCGTACAGGTCGATCCTGTTGCCGAGGATGTCCGTGAAGCACGTGATGGTGATGAGGAGGTCGGCCAGCCAGGGGAACGACGCCCGCTCGCGCCACCACACGTGCCAGACGACCGGGACGGTGAACGCGAGAGCCGGGTACGCGATCGCGCGCGCGACGGCGCCCTTCTCCTCGAGGTTGCCGAGCTCCGGGAAGGCCAGCGCGGTGCCGAGCATCAGGACGAGCAGAACCTTGGCTGCGATGTCGAGACGCCGCACGAGCACAGGGACGGGGTGCCGGACCTCGGCGACGTCTGTCATGCGCACACGCTAACGGAGCGGTCCGGTGTTGTCGTCGGCCAGGGCGCGGACCGACCGCGGCAGGGGCGCCGCTCCAGCTGATGAATTCGCCCCCGTGGCACCGGCCACCGCCTCTACGATGCGGGAGAGCCCGCGCATCGTCGCGGGGCCGCCTGCTCGTGATGAGGTGTCGATGGCCAAGCCCACGATCGTGACCGTCGACGACGACGAGAGCGTGTCGCACGCGATCGCCCGCGACCTGCGCGACCGCTACGGCGACGACTACCGGGTGGTCAGAGCAACCTCCGGGGCCGACGGCCTCGAGGTGCTCCGCCGTCTCGCGCTGCGCGGTCAGCCGGTCGCGCTCGTGGCAGCCGACGAGCGCATGCCGGGCATGACGGGAACCCAGATGCTCGCGCAGGTCCGCGACCTCGCGCCCACCGCCAAGCTGCTGCTCCTGACGGCGTACGCGGACATGGAGGTCGCGATCGCCGGGATCAACGAGATCGGGCTCGACCAGTTCCTGATGAAGCCGTGGGATCCGCCGGCGGACCGGCTCTATCCCGCGGTCGACGACCTGCTCGACGACTGGTCGCGCGCGAACCCCGACCACAGCGACGTCCGTGTGATCGGCCACCGCTGGTCCGACCGGACGCACGACCTCAAGACCTTCCTGGCGCGCAACCACATCGCGTACCAGTGGTACGACGTCGAGCTGGACGCCGACGCCGAGCGGCTGCTCGGTCTCGCGGGCGCCACGGCCGACGACACGCCGGTCGTGCTCACGCCGTCCGGCGACACGTTGCGCGCGCCGACCACGCTCGACGTCGCCACCGCCCTCGGGCTGCGGACGCAGGCGGAGCAGCCGCTCTACGACCTCGCGATCGTCGGCGCCGGACCCGCCGGCCTGGCCGCAGCGGTCTACGCGGCGTCGGAAGGGTTGAGCACCGTCGTCGTCGAGCGCGAGGCGCCCGGGGGACAGGCCGGCCAGAGTGCGGCGATCGAGAACTACCTCGGATTTCCTCGTGGGCTCACGGGCGCCGACCTCGCTCAGCGGGCTCTCGCCCAGGCGCAGCGGTTCGGAGCGGAGATGGTCCTGGCCCGCGACGTCGTCGGGCTCGAGAGCCGCGGACCCGTGCGCATGCTGTCGCTCGAGGGAGGTACGTGCATCGAGGCGCGCGCCGTGGTGGTCGCGACCGGGATGTCGTACCGGCTGCTGCCCGCGGCTGGTGTCGAGGAGATGACCGGCCGCGGCCTCTACTACGGCGTCGGCGCTGGAGAGGCCTCGCAGTGCGAGGGCGACGTCGTCCACGTCGTCGGTGCGGCCAACTCCGCGGGGCAGGCCGTGCTGAACCTCGCCCAGTATGCGAAGCGGGTCGTCGTGCTGGCCCGCGGGACGTCTCTCGACGACTCGATGTCGCGCTACCTCGTCGAGAGGATCGAGGCGGCGGAGAACATCGAGGTCCGTTACGCGACCGAGGTCGCCGCGGTTTCGGGGGACGGCCACGTCGAGTCGGTCGTGCTCACCGAGCGCGGCACCGGGAGGCAGGAGACGGTCGCGACCGACTGGCTCTTCGTGTTCATCGGAGCGACACCGCACACCGCGTGGCTGGGGGACGACGTCGTGCGCGACGACGACGGGTACGTCGTCACCGGGCGGTCGCTCCGGCACTCCGACGGGGCCAGCTCGTGGCCTCTCGCGCGGACGCCGTTCGCACTCGAGACGAGCATCCCCGGCGTCTTCGCGGCGGGCGACCTGCGCAACGAGTCGATGAAGCGCGTCGCGTCGGCCGTAGGAGAGGGAGCGATGGCCGTCGCACTCGTCCACCGCTACCTGGCGGCGACGTGATCACGGTCGACGAGCTCCGTCCGCTGTCGCTCTTCGACGGGGTCGGGGACGACCAGCTCGCGGAGCTCGTCGCGCACGGCACGGAGATCGCGATCGAGCCTGGGGCGGAGCTCTTCCACGAGGGCGGCGACGCCGACGCCTGGTGGCTCCTGCTCGATGGTGCGGTCGACCTCGTCCGCAACGTCGGCGGGGAGGACACCGTCGTACGCCGGATGGATCTGCCGGGGCAGTGGGCCGGCGGGTTCCGCGCGTGGGACGACGGCGGCCGCTACCTCGCGACCGGTCGTGGTGCCCGACCCGGCCGGATGCTCCAGGTGCAGGCACCGGCGCTGCGCGAGCTGTCGCTCACCTGGTTCCCGTTCGCGGTCCACCTCATCGAGGGCCTCTACAGCACGGCCCGCAGCATCGAGTCCACCGCCCGACACCGGGAGTCGCTGGTCACCCTGGGGACGCTCGCGGCGGGCCTCGCGCACGAGATCAACAACCCGGCAGCCGCGGCGGTCCGCGCCGTGGAGTCCTTGGACACGGCCGCGGCGAACGTGCTCACCGCGGTTCAGGGGCTTGCCGCGGCACAGGTGTCCGCGGAGGACGTCGCCACGTTCGACCGGCACTGGCGGGAGCTGGAGCCGAGCGCCGTGGGGGTCGACCCGCTGGACCGGGCCGACCTGGAGGAACGCCTGACGGACTGGTTGGAGGACCATCGGATCGAACGCGCGTGGCGTCTTGCGGCCACGCTCGCCGCCGCCGGCGCCGACGTCTCGTGGTGCGACGAGGTCGCCGACGCGGTCGCGCCTGCGTCCCTCGGCCCTGGCATCGCCTGGATGGCGTCGACCGCGGAGACCGCGCAGCTGCTCGACGAGGTGAAGGTCGCCACGAACCGCGTGTCCGCGCTCGTCACGGCGGTCCGGTCGTACTCTCAGGTGAACCGCGGCGAGCACCAGCAGGTCGACGTCACCGAGGGCATCGAGAGCAGCCTCCTGGTGCTCGGGCACAAGCTTCGCGGCGGGATCGTCGTGACGCGGGACTTCGCCGACGGCCTTCCGTCCATCGACGCGAACGCCGGCGAGCTCAACCAGGTGTGGACCAACCTCGTCGACAACGCCGTCGACGCGATGGACGGGCGTGGCACCCTGCGGATCAGCACCCGCGAGGTCGAGGACGGCATCGAAGTGACGTTCGCCGACTCCGGCCCCGCGGTCGCGGACGCGGTGCTCGCCCGCGCGTTCGACGCGTTCTACACGACCAAGGACGTCGGCAAGGGCACCGGGCTCGGTCTCGACATCGCGCGCCGGGTCGTGGCGGAGCGCCACCGCGGCGCGATCGCCCTCGCCCGTGAAGGTGAGGAGACCGTGGCGCGCGTACGGCTGCCGCTCGGGTGAGTCAGTCCGCGGGCAGGTCCGCCGGGGAGCTGAGACGACCGGTGACGGCGGTGGCTGCCGCCACGATCGGTGACACGAGGTGTGTGCGGCCCCCGACTCCCTGACGGCCCTCGAAGTTGCGGTTCGACGTCGACGCGCTGCGTTCGCCGGGACTGAGACGGTCGGCGTTCATCCCCTGGCACATCGAGCAGCCGGCGCCGCGCCACTCTGCGCCGGCCTTCGTGAAGACCGCGTCGAGGCCTTCTGCCTCCGCCTGGAGGCGTACGCGGACCGACCCCGGGACGACCAGGAGCCGTGTGCTCGCCGCGACCGTGCGGCCCTCGAGGACGGCGGCCGCTGCGCGCAGGTCCTCGATGCGACCGTTGGTGCAGGAACCGAGGAAGACGGTGTCGATCGCGATGTCCCGCATGGGGGTGCCGGGCTCCAGCGCCATGTAGTCGAGCGCCCGCGCGGCCGCCGTACGCTCGCGGTCGTCGCCGAAGTCGTCGGGGGAGGGGACGACGGCGTCGAGGGGCACGCCGTGCGCCGGGTTGGTGCCCCAGGTGACGAAGGGTGAGAGACCTGCGGCGTCGACAACGATCTCCTCGTCGAACGTGGCGTCCTCGTCGGTGACGAGGGTGCCCCAGTGCGCGACGGCCGCGTCCCAGTCCGACCCCGTCGGCGCCTCAGGGCGTCCACGGAGGTAGTCGAACGTCGTGTCGTCGGGCGCGACCATCCCGGCCTTCGCGCCCCACTCGATCGTCATGTTGCACAACGTCATGCGTGCTTCCATCGAGAGCGCACGGACGGCCTCGCCGCGGTACTCGACGACGTAGCCCTGACCGCCGCCGGTGCCGGTCCGGGCGATGAGCGAGAGCGCCAGGTCCTTTGCAGTGACGCCGTCGGGGAACGATCCGTTCACGGTCACGGCCATCGTGCGAGGCCGCGCCTGCCAGACCGTCTGCGTCGCGAGCACGTGCTCGACCTCGCTCGACCCGATGCCGAAGGCGAGCGCCCCGAACGCTCCGTGCGTGGAGGTGTGGGAGTCGCCGCAGACCACGGTCATCCCGGGCTGGGTGAGCCCGAGCTGCGGTCCGACGACGTGCACGATGCCCTGCTCGACGTCGCCGAGCGAGTGCAGGCGCACACCGAACTCCGCGCAGTTGCGGCGGAGCGCGTCCACCTGCGTCCTCGACAGCAGGTCGGCGATGGGCTTGTCCAGGTCGGTGGTCGGAACGTTGTGGTCCTCCGTGGCGAGCGTGAGGTCCGGCCGGCGTACTGGACGGCCGGTGATCCGGAGGCCGTCGAACGCCTGCGGGCTCGTGACCTCGTGCAGGAGGTGGAGGTCGACGTAGAGGAGGTCGGGCTCGCCGTCGGCCCGGCGTACGACGTGCTCGTCCCAGAGCTTCTCGCTCAGCGTGCGTCCCATGCACGCGAGAATATACGATCGGCCGCTGCGGAAAGCCCGCGGTCAGACCAGCTTCGGGAACGCCAGCAGGATGCCCGCGAGCACGATGCACCCGCCGATGCCGAGCGCCAGCAGCGCCCACTGGCTGCGGCGGTCGCTCATGCGCCCGGCGAGGGCGCCGAAGAAGAGGACGGCCGCGAACGCGATCGTCAGGACGGTGTAGTTGTCGCTGCGCTGGTTGTTGCGCAGGGCCTCCGCGAACTTCGCATCGGCGCGGGCATCTGCTGCCTCGGCCTCGACGAGCTCGGGCACGACGTACTCGGGAAGGTCGAAGGGCGAGTCGGCCGCGGCCGGATTCTGCAGAGGGCGGCTGGCGATCCAGACGGGGAAGGCCGTCGCGAGCGGCTCGGGGAAGCGGTCCTCGAGGAAGGCGGCGAGCTGCGTGTCGTCGTCCTGGTAGGCGGCGAGCCACTGGCTGAAGAGCCCGACCTGCACGGTCAGACGTCGGTTGGCGTCCGCATCCAGGCGAGCGCCCTCGATCCGGGCGGTCGACGCCTGGCTGAAGGAGATCGACATCGCACCGCTCCACTTGCTCGCCTGGAAGCCGGTCCACGCCGTCAGGATGGCCGTCACGGAGAGCAGGATGACGGTGACCAGCTCGCGCCAGTCGGTGCCTTGGCGCGAGGAATCGCTCTCGTTCATCCCCGGAGTATGTCGGAGCCCGTCGCCGGTTTCACGACGCCACGACGCCGAGCCAACGACGAAGCTCGGCGGCCAGGGCGACGGGGGCGTCGAGCGGGACGAGGTGCCCGGCGCGAGGGACGAGGGTGAGCGTGCTCCCCGGGACGGCGGCGTGGATCCGCGCCGCGCGGTCGACCGGGATCCAGGTGTCGTCAGCACCCCACACGACGTGCGTGGGCGTGTCGACGGAGCCGAGCAGGTCCTCGATCTCGGCGGTGAACCGCTCGTCGGCCTGCGCGATCTGACGGTAGAACGCCGCCTGTCCGTCGACCCCGAGCCAGGGGTCGACGAGCATCGCGAGGTCCGTCGCGGACAACCCTCGATGGCTCGCCGTCCCGACGTACGCCTCGACCAGGCCCCGATGGATCTCCGGGGGCAGCTGGGCGAAGACGTCGGCGTTCTCCTTCACGAGCCGGAAGAACGGCGACCCCCACGGGCGCAGGGCGACGACGTCGACGAGGCAGAGCGAGGCGTACGGGACGTGGTGCAGGAGGTGCGCCCGCAGCGAGACCGCGCCGCCGTAGTCGTGCGCGACCACGTGCGGCCGCTCCTCACCCCAGTGCTCCAGGAGCGCGACGAATGCCTCGCTCTGGACGCCCAGGTCGACGTCGTGGCCCGGGTCCTGGGAGGACCTGCCGTATCCCGGCATGTCCCACAGGTAGACGGTGAAGTCGTCCGCGAGGGCCTCGGCGTACGGCCGCCAGAGCGCCGACGACCATGGGGTCCCGTGGCACAGGACCACCGCGGGGCCCGACCCGCGCCTGCTCCACGCGATCTGACGCCCGCGCCACTCGAACCAGCTGTCGTCCCTCATGTCTCCAGCGTGCCAGCAGCCCCGGCCGCACGGGCGTACCGGTCGCTGACGCGCTGAAGCGCCGGTGCGAGGTCGTCCGGACCGTCGACGGTGAAGTCGGCGTCCAGGAGCCCGAGCCACAGAGCGAGCTGGGCCGACGAGTCCGACCCGACGTGCGCGATGCACGTCTCGGCGTCGACCTCCTCGACGATGACCGCCGGCGGGACGCGCGCGATGATCGCTGCCGCGGGCGCCTTGACGTGTGCGCGTGCACGGACGCGCCAGGTCGCCGACCCGATCGAGCGTTCGACGAACCCGACCAGGTCGCCGTCGGGCTCCTCGCGGGGCTGGAAGCGGCGCGCGTTCGGCACCCGCAGCCGCATCCGATCGACGCGGAACGTCCGCCAGTCCCGCCGGTCGACGTCCCACGCCGCGAGGTACCAGCGTTCGCGGGCGTGGACCAGGCGGTACGGCTCGGCGGTCCGGCGTCCCTCTGCCCCGTCCGAGCCCGTGTAGTCGAACCGCAGGCCCTCGCGCCGGCGTACGGCGTCGGCGATGGTGGTGAGGACGTCGACCGGAACGGTGGTCGTGGGTCCGGGCACCGTCACAGTGACGTCGAGGAGGTCGTCGAGGCGGTGCTGGAGTCGGCGAGGCAGCGTCTGCTCCAGCTTGGCGAGCGCGCGCAGGGCCGTCTCCTCGAAGCCGGTGACACCACCCGCGGCGGTCCGCAGGCCGATCGCGACCGCGAGGGCCTCCTCGTCGTCGAGCAGCAGCGGCGGGACGTCCGCCGCGGAGCCGAGCCGGTAGCCTCCGCCGACGCCGGACGTCGCCTCGACGGGATAGCCGAGGCCGCGCAGGCGCTCGATGTCGGTGCGGACCGTGCGCGTGCTCACCCCGAGCCGTTCGGCGAGGTGCGCACCGCTCCAGTCGCGCTGCGACTGGAGCATCGAGAGCAGCCGCAGAAGTCGGGCCGACGTCGAGATCACGCTCCCATCGTGCCTCCGATCGCGGAAGAGAGTCTTCCGCAAGCGTTCGTAGCGTGAGGGGATGAACGAGAACGCAGCACTCCGGTCGTACCGGATCGACATCCCACAGAGCGACATCGACGACCTCCACGAGCGGCTCGGCCGTACGCGGTGGCCCGACTACCCGGCAGGCTCCGACTGGAGCCGGGGAGTCCCTGCCGGCTACCTCCGCGGCCTCGCGGACTACTGGGCGAACGGCTTCGACTGGCGTGCGCAGGAGGCGCGGCTGAACGAGATCCCGCAGTTCACCACGACGATCGACGGGCAGGACGTCCACTTCTTTCACGTACGCTCGCCCGAGCCTGGTGCGATGCCGCTGGTGATGACGCACGGGTGGCCGAGCTCCTCGCTGGAGTTCCTCGAGGTGATCGGGCCGCTGACCGACCCGTCGGCGCACGGCGGCGACCCCGCCGACGCGTTCGAGCTCGTCCTTCCGTCGCTGCCGGGGTACGGTCTCTCGGCGCCGGTGGGCGAGCCGGGCTGGGGCAACCTGTTCCGGGTTGCGCAGGCCTGGTCGGAGCTCGTGACGCGGCTCGGCTACGAGCGGTACGCCGTGCAGGCGACGGACGCCGGCGCGGGTGTCGCAGGGATGCTGGCGATGATCGACCCGACGCGGGTCGTCGGCGTCCACCTCACAGGGACCACGGCGGGGATGCCGTTCGGCCCGCCGGTGGACGTGGACTCGCTCGAGGGTGACGACCGCGAACGCGCGGAGCGCTACAACGCGTACCAGCAGGAGGGCATCGGCTACCTCCACCTGCAGGCGACGCGGCCGCAGACACTGTCCTACGCGCTGACCGACTCACCGGTGGCGCAGCTCGCGTGGATCGTCGAGAAGTTCAAGGAGTGGACCGACCCGAGCGCCGAGCTCCCCGAGGACGCCGTCGACCGCGACCAGCTCCTGACGAACGTGAGCCTCGCGTGGTTCAGGCAGGCGGGGTCGTCGTCGGCGCACGCGACGTACGAGGGGATGCAGGCGTGGAAGCAGATGCTCGCCGCGCAGGACTCGGGCGACCACTCCTGGGGCGACAGTGACGACGAGGCGCCCGCCGGTCCGCCGACCGGGTACGCGGTGTTCGCGGCCGACACGACGATCCGCTCGATCGCCGATCCGCAGGGGCAGATCGGGCACTGGTCCACGTTCGACCGTGGTGGGCACTTCCCCGCGATGGAGGTGCCGGACCTGCTGGTGCAGGACGTGCGGGAGTTCTACCGGCCGTTGCGCTGAGCGGCGTCGGCGGTCACGATCCCGATGGATCGTTCGGGGCCTGGCCCGCGGGCGCGTTGCCGGACGGCTCGGAGTCCTGGTCCTCGTGGTCCACGACCGCGCCGCGGTCCGAGGTGTCACCGGTGCCGCGCAGGTCCTGCTGGGCCGAGGACCGCGCTTGGTCGACCTCGGGGGCCGCGTCGTCGGCGTTCCGGTCCTTCGCACCCTGGTCGTCGCCGCGGTCGGAGGGTTCGTTCGATGAGTTCGTCATAGGTGGGAGGTACCCGGGGGACCGCTGGCGAATCCCGCGCTCGGTCGCGGCGCGATCACGCCCGGGCGACGGCGCACCATGCGGTCGCGTCGAGGGAGAACGGCGCGGCAGGGAGCCGCGTGCGGCACGACTCGCGGACCGCGGCGACCGCGCCGGACCCAAGGCCTGCGACGTACGATCCTGCGGGTCCCACGCCGAGCGTGAACGGCTCCCACCAGTCGTCGAAGGTCGCGAACGCCACCGTGACGGTCAGTGCGGAGGACTCGACCGCGGGAAGTCCGGCCTGCACGAAGAGCTCCGCCAGGTGGCCCTCGCGCGTTCCTGCGAGCCCGGACTCGTCCGGTGCGCGCGGGTCGACGTCGTGGACGGCGCGCCAGAAGGCCTCGAGCGGACCGGTGCCGCCTTCGTGGTCCCAGACGCACGCGGCCACCAGGCCGCCCGGGGCAGCGACGCGCCGCATCTCGCGCAGCCCGGCGACCGGGTCGGCCATGAAGTGGACGACGAGCTGGGCGAGCACCGCGTCGAAGGAGTCGTCGGTGAACGGCAGGTCCTCCGCCGCGGCCCGCTGCACGTCGACCCGGGGGAGCCGTGCGCGCAGAGCGCGGACGAACGACTCCGACGGGTCGACGGCGGCGACCGCGTCCTCCCCGACGATCGTCGCGAGTCGCGCCGTGAGCGCCCCCGGCCCGCACCCGACGTCGAGGGCCCGTCGTCCCCGCTCGAGATCGGCGAGCCGGGCGAACGCGTCGGCGAGCGGCTCAGAGAACCGACCCATGAAGCGCTGGTACGAGGCGGAGGCGACGTCGAAGGACATGCCTCGCAATCTAGGCCGGGTCGGCGGCCGTCGCCTTCGGCGTTGCCTCGAGCATCGTGAGGTAGTGAGGGTTGGTCATGATGCCGAGGACGTTGCCGAACGGGTCGACGACCGACGCGGTGATGAAGCCGCTGCCGTCTCCCTGCTCGGTGATGGGGAGGTGCGGCGTGGCGCCGAGGGCGAGAAGGCGGTCGAGGGAGCCCTGGAGGTCGTCGACGTGCCAGTACACGACGGCGCCGGACGGCTCCGTGGGACGGTCGGCCGGGGCGTACCGGGCGTCGATGATGCCGAGCTCGTGCTCGTAGTCGCCGATGCGGAACTCGACGTAGCCGGGGGTGCCCTCGGCGGGGTAGGCGTAGTAGGCGTCGATGCCGAGGACCTCGGCATACCAGTCGCGCGCGGCGAGAAGGTCGTCGGCGTAGAAGGAGATGGTGGCGATTCCGCGAAGCATGGGGTGGTCCTCTCTCGTGGTGTGAGTACGATCCTGCCACCTAAAGTGATCACCTTCTGAGCACGTTTCCTGCGAGGATCGACCCATGCGTGCAGACCGCCTCGTCGCCACCCTCCTGCTCCTGCAGTCACGGGGTCGCGTGACCGCGGCACAGCTGGCCGAGGAGCTCGAGGTCTCTGTCGCGACGGCGCGCCGTGACCTCGAGGCGCTCTCGTCCGCGGGCGTCCCGGTCTACCCGCAGCCCGGGCGCAACGGCGGCTGGTCGCTCGTCGGCGGCTCCAGGACCGACCTGACCGGGTTGACGTCGTCGGAGGCCCGGGCGCTGTTCCTGATGGCAGGGCCTGCCGCCTCAGGCACGCCCGAGGTGCGGTCGGCGCTCCGCAAGCTGGTGCGAGCGCTGCCTCAGACCTTCCGCGCCGACGCCGAGGCCGCGGCCGAGGCCGTCCTCGTCGACGCGACGCCGTGGGGCGGCGCCGATCGAACTCGGCCACCACTCGTCGACCAGCTGCAGGAGGCCGTCGTGCGCCGGCGGCGGGTCCGACTCGCGTACGAGGGGAGGGGCGGCGTGTCCGAGCGCCTCGTCGACCCGTGGGGGCTCGTCGACAAGGACGACCGCTGGTACCTGATCGCTGGCACGGACCACGGACGACGGACCTTCCGCGTCGACCGCATCCGTACGGCCGAGGTCACCGAGGACCCGGCCGAACGCCCCGATGACCTCGCCCTCGAGGAGGCGTGGGCCGAGGTCGTCACCACGATGGAGCACCGACGCTCACTCGTCTCAGCGGTCGTCGTCGCCGCCGAGCGCGACGTCCCCGTCCTGCGCAACCACTTCGGGAGGCACTGCACGCCCGAGCCGCCCGACGCCGACGGCCGGGTCCGGGTGCGGGTGGCGGCGCACACGGCGGTCTCGGTCGCCGAGCAGCTCGCGGGGTGGGGTGCGCGGCTGAAGGTGGTCGAGGGCGATGCGGTGCGTGCCGAGCTCGCACGTATCGGTGCGGAGCTGGCGGCGACGTACGGCGAGCGCCCGGCCGGCAGGGATCGCTGACCCAGGGCGTACGCGGGGAGTGGCGCCGCCCACACCAAGGAATGACCCAGGGAACCGACCGGTTCGTCCGGGTATGAGAGCCATTGCGTACGAAGAGTTCGGAAGTGCCGACGTCCTGTCCCTCCGCGAGCTACCGGACCCCCACATCGGGCCCGACACCGTCCTCGTGAAGGTGGTCGCCGCAGGCGTGAACCCGGTCGACTTCAAGATCCGCGAGG
The DNA here is from genome assembly GCF_041320275.1 of Mumia sp. Pv4-285. Classification (NCBI taxonomy): domain Bacteria; kingdom Bacillati; phylum Actinomycetota; class Actinomycetes; order Propionibacteriales; family Nocardioidaceae; genus Mumia; species Mumia qirimensis. The sequence goes on from NZ_CP162023.1 coordinate 2,237,806, forward strand.
GATACCTCCAGGGCCTGATCGACGTCGACCTCCCCGCGGTGCCGGGCTGGGACGTCGCCGGCATCGTCGAGAAGGTCGGGCTCGACACGCCGGAGGTGGAGGTCGGCGACGAGGTGTACGCGTACGCCCGCAAGGACGTCGTGTCCGGCGGCACGCTCGCCGAGTACGTCGCGGTGCCCGTCCGGACCCTCGCGAAGAAGCCGGCGTCGCTCGGGTTCGAGGCGGCTGCCGGTGTCCCGCTGGCGGGTCTGACCGCACTCCAGACCGTGCGCCGCGCCGGTGTCTCGGCAGGACAGACGGTCCTGGTGCACGCCGCAGCCGGTGGTGTCGGCTCCTTCGCCGTGCAGCTCGCCGTGCATGCCGGCGCCCGCGTCATCGGCACCGCGTCGGAGCGCAACCACGACTACGTGCGCTCGCTCGGCGCCGAGCCCGTGGCGTACGGCGACGGACTTGTCGACCGTGCGCGCGGGCTGGCGCCGGACGGATTCGACGTGATCCTCGACTACGTCGGGGGCGAGGCGCTGGACACCGCACCCGCGCTCCTGAAGGACGGAGGGAGCGTCGCGTCGATCACCGACGCGCGCGCCCGTGACGAGCTCGGTGGCCAGTACGTCTGGGTACGTCCGGACTCCGACGACCTCGCAGAGCTCGCGCGGCTGATCGACCAGGGTGTGATCTCGGTGGAGGTCGCCGAGGTGTTCGACCTCGAGCACGCCGCGGACGCCCACCGTGCGGTCGAGACCGGGCACACTCGCGGCAAGGTCGTGGTGAGGGTCGCCCAGACCCCGGCCTGACGATTGCCGAGCCGTCGGACCGGGTACGGGTCTCACGACCTGTCCTCGACCGCCGGAGGCCGCTGTGCCCGAGCCCGACGCGTACGACCCCGACGTCCTGACCGTCCTCGACCCGGCTGACGGGTCGGTCGTGGGGCGGCTTGACTGCGCTTCCACCGCGGAGGTCGAGACGGCCGTGGAGACGGCCGCGAAGGCCGCCGTCGACTGGGCGCGTACGGCGCCGGGCGAGCGTGCCGCGCGCGTCGCCGACGCGGCGGCCCGGATCGAGGTCGCCGCAGCGGACCTGGCCCTTCTCACGACGCGGGAGATGGGCAAGCCGCTGGACGACGCCCGCGGCGGGGTCGACGCGGGCGTCGGGACCCTGCGCCAGTACGCCGAGCTCGGGCCGCTGCACCGTGGCAGGTCCCTGCAGGGCGGGTGGGACGCGACCGACCTGATGGTTCCGCAGCCCCGCGGCGTCGTCGCGGCGATCACGCCGTGGAACGATCCGGTGGCCGTGCCGTGCGGGCTGCTCGGAGCAGCGCTCGTCACGGGCAGCACCGTGGTCTTCAAGCCGTCCGAGCGGACGCCGCACACCGGGGTCGAGCTGGCGAGGCTGATGGCGGAGGTCCTGCCCGCGGGCGTGCTGCAGGTGCTCGTCGGCGACGGTCGTACCGGGGCCGCGCTCGCCGCGTCTCCGCAGGTGGACCTCGTCGCGCACGTCGGGTCGACCGCGACCGGTCGGGCGATCGCGGAGGCGGCAGCACGGACCGGGGCGAAGGTGATCCTCGAGAACGGCGGCAACGACCCCCTGATCGTCGACGCCGGAGTCGATCCGGTGTGGGCCGCGGAGCAGGCGGCCCTCGGTGCGTTCGCGAACGCTGGGCAGATCTGCACGTCGGTCGAGCGGGTGTACGTGGTCGAGGCGGTCGCCGACGCTTTCCTCGACGCGCTCGTCGAGCGGGCCGAGGGGCTCACCGTCGGTCCAGGGACGGAGCCGAGCACCGACCTCGGGCCGCTGGTGGACGAGCGCATGCGGCGGACCGTGCACGAGCAGGTCGAGGGCGCCGTGGCCGACGGGGCACGCCTGCTCGCCGGCGGTGCGGTGCCCGAGGGCCCGGGGACGTTCTACCCGGCGACCGTGCTGACCGACTGCACGGATGCGATGACCGTGATGCGTGAGGAGACCTTCGGGCCGGTGGCGCCGGTACGCGTCGTCCCGGACTTCGCCACGGCTCTGACGGCCGCGGCGGCGGGTCCGTACGGGCTGGCCGCGGTCGTGCTCACCGCCGACATGGCACACGCCCAGCGCGCCTGGCGCGAGCTCCCGGTGGGGACGGTGAAGATCAACGCCGCCTTCGGGGGCGCGCCGGGCGGGGCTGCACAGCCGAGGGGCGCGAGCGGGTCGGGCTTCGGGTACGGGCCCGAGCTCCTCGACGAGATGACGACCACGAAGGTCGTGCACGTCGGGACGCCGCGGGTCTGAGGCGGTCCGTCTGCGGGTGGCCGGTCGTCCGGTGGCCGTGACGCCGCCGTGGCGTAGGTTGCTGGGATGCGACGTGCGTCCGTGCCGCTCCTCGCGAGCGCGATCCTGGTGCTCTCAGCCTGCGCGGCTCCCGCGCAGGACGACGGCGCGCCGCCCTCGGACTCGCGGCCCACGAGCGGGTCCCCATCGCCTCCGGTGCCCGCTCGGACCAGCGCGACGCCGACTGTCGAGGCCGCGCCGACCGCGGTCGGCGCCGGCGTGCTCGCTCTCCGGGCGACCGAGCGCGCGACCGACCGTTCGTGCGGTCCGCAGGACGTCACGGTCGCGCTCACCCCGATCGAGCCTGCCCTCGGTCACCGCTACTCGCGCGCATCGGTGCGCAACGTGTCTCAGGCCGCCTGCACCCTCGACGGATACCCCGGCTTCGGCGGCCAGGGTCAGAGCGGCGACCCGCTCGACCTCGCGGCCGAGCAACGTCAGCGGACGGGGGAGGACGCCGCAGCCGCCGTCGTCACCCTGCGGCCCGCGGCGGAGGCGTACGCGAACGTGGAGTGGGCCGGTCAGCTGGCCGGGGCGGAGACCGAGCGCATCACCGCGCTCGCGCTCCAGCTGGCACGCGGCCAGCGGCCGGTGGTGGTCCGCACGGCCGAGTCGCTCGACATCGGCAACGGGACGACGGTCCGCGTCGGCCCGTGGCAGGCGGGCCGAGCAGGGCGTGCCGCGCCGGCCTGCGAGGTGGGGCCGCGTCGGACCGCGTCCGGCGTCAAGCGCTTCTGGACGAAGGACAAGCGCTGCTACACGTCGCGGTGGTTCGCGGGCGCGCACCGGCGGATGATCCCGTACGGCTGTACCCGCGCGCCTTGGTACGCGCCGTCGTCCCGCTGCACCGGGGGGCGGGGGTTCCACCACGGCCTCGACCTCGACATGGCGAAGGGGACACCCGTGTACGCCGGTGTGGCCGGCCGCATCGTGACGCGCAGGATCGGGACGGCCTACGGCAGCCGTGCGGTGATCATCCGTTCGCGTGGCCGCGACATCCTGCTCGGACACCTGCGTTCACGAGCGGTCAAGCACGGCCAGCGGGTCCGCAGGGGCGACCTGGTCGGACGCAGCGGCGCGCGCGGAGCACCGGACGGGCCGCACCTGCACGTCGAGGTTCGGCCCGCACGCGGGTCGTACCGGTCGGCGTTCAACCCCCGTCGCATCCTGAGGTTGTCCGTCGCGCGGTAGGCCCGTCAGCGGTCGTCCTCCGAGGGCGACGCGCCCGTCGACCGCGCCACCAGGTGCAGGCCGACGCCGACGATGAGCAGTCCAGCGCCGTACAACCACACCTGCCACGACTGCTGCGAGAGCAGGAGGACGCAGGACAGGACACCCAGGACCGGGACGAACGTCCACACCCGGAAGTGGTCGTGCTCCACGGCGTCGCGACGCAGGACGAGCACGGCGACGTTGGTGCTGATGAAGACGAGCAGGAGGAGCAGGACGACGGTCTCGGCGAGCGTGCCGAGGTCGCCGACCAGGGTGAGCGCCATCGCGACGAGCGTGGTGGCCAGGATCGCCGCCCACGGGGTGCGTCGGTTCGGGAGGACCGCCCCGAGCGGCGACGGCAGCAGGCCGCGCTCCGCCATGCCGTACGTCAGACGGCTGGCCATGATCATCGTCAGCAGCGCCCCGTTGGCGACGGCCACCAGCGCGATCGCGCTGAAGAGCTCGTCGGGGATGCCGAGGTCGGTCGCGTCGACGACAGCGGTCAAGGGCCCGGTCGACGCCACCAGCTCCGAAGGCGGGAGGGCGATCGCGCTCGCCAGCCCGACGGCGACGTAGACGAGGCCCGCCACCACCAGGGCACCGAAGAGCGCGCGGGGATAGACCCGTGACGGGTCACGGATCTCCTCGGCGATGTTCGCCGAGGTCTCGAACCCGACGAACGAGTAGTAGGCGATAATCGCGGCACTCAGGGTTGCCGTTGCCGGGGTCGCGCCGTCCGGGAACTCGGTCACCCGCCCGACGTCACCGCGTCCGTCGCCGACCATGATCGCGACGGCGACCACCACCAGCACGAGGCCGCTCACCTCGATCACGGTCATCACGAGGTTGGTGCCCATGGACTCGCGGATCCCGCGCGCGTTCAGGGCGCCCACCGCGGCGAGGAAGACGATGGCGGCGACGGTGGTCGGGACGTCGACGAAGGTCCCGAGGTAGTCGCCGGAGAACGCGAGCGCGAGCCCGGCTGCGCTCGTCACGCCCGCGGCCAGCATGCAGAATCCGACGAGGAAGGCGAGCAGCGGCGACCCGAACGCGCGCTCCGCGTAGATCGCGGCACCGCCGGCGCGGGGGTACTTGGTGACGAGCTCGGCGTACGAACCGGCCGTCAGCAGCGCGAGCAGGAGCGCGACGAGCAGGGGCAGCCACACGACGCCGCCGACGTCGGCGGCGAGCTCGCCGATCAGCGCGTAGATCCCGGCGCCGAGGACGTCACCGAGGATGAAGGCGAAGAGAAGGGGTCCGGTGATCCGGCGATCGAGTCGGGTCTCGGTCGAAGTGAGGTCAGGGGACGACATTTTCCGACCTTCTCAGAGCAGCACCGCGCGCGCCGATGGCGAGCGCGCGCGGTGGCAGAGGGGAGGCGCTCACCCTCACGTGCTCTGCGCCGTGTGCGGAATCGGTCGATGCTGAACGCCATGGGGCACGACGCAGGACGCGGGCATCGACGCGACTTCCTCGAGGACTTCGGTGGGACCGACCTCGACCCGGCGGTCTGGGTCGCCAGCTACCTGCCGGCGTGGAGCTCGCGGGCGGCGTCGGCGGCGACGTACGAGGTGGCCGACGGCGCCCTGACGCTCGAGATCCCGCCGCAGCATCCGCTGTGGTGCCCTGACCTGCACGACGAGCCGCTCCGCGTGTCGGCGGTGCAGTCGGGCAGCTGGTCGGGACCGGTCGGGAGCACGCGGGGACAGCAGCCGTTCCGAGAGGGGCTCGTCGTGCGGGAGGAGCAGCCGGTGCTCGCGGGGTTCACTCCGACGTACGGCCGCGCCGAGGTCACCTGCCGGGCAGAGATCGGCACCCGGTCGATGTTCTCGGCGTGGCTGGTGGGGATCGAGCACGAGCCCGAGCGCTGCGGCGAGATCTGCCTCGTCGAGGTCTTCGGCGACGTGGTGACCGAGGCTGCGGACGGGCGTCCGGTGGTCGCGTACGGGTCAGGGATCCACGCGTTCCGGGATCCCGGTCTGGTGGAGGAGTTCGGGACGGATCCGGTGACGCTCGACGTCACGGTGGACCACACGTACGGGGTCGACTGGCGGCCCGGAGCGGTCGACTTCCTCCTGGACGGGGCGGTGGTCCGGCAGGTGTCGCAGGCGCCTGACTACCCGATGCAGCTGATCCTGGGCGTCTTCGACTTCCCGGGCCGGGCGAGCCCGGCGGAGCAGGACGGGGCAGTGCCGCCGACGCCGCGGCTGGTCGTCGAGCGCGTCGTCGGGCGTCCGTACGAAGATGGTCGGCGATGAGCATCAAGAATCCCCTCGAGCAGCTGACCCTCGACGAGCTGCGCACCCGCAGCAGCGAGAAGTGGCGCGCGTACCCGCCCGACGTCCTCCCCACCTTCGTCGCCGAGATGGACGTCGCGCTCGCGGAACCGGTCGTCCGCGCGCTCACCGACGCGGTCCGGCGCGGAGACACCGGCTATCCGAGCGGCACGGCGTACGCCGAGGCGCTGGCCGGCTTCGCCTCTCGGAGGTGGGGCTGGGACGGTGTCGACGTCGGCCGGTCGACGATGGCTGCCGACGTGATGACCGGCCTGTCCGAGGTGATCACGCTGGTGACCGAGCCGGGTTCGGTGGTCGTCGTGAACCCTCCCGTCTACCCGCCGTTCTACGCGTTCGTCCGCAAGACCGGCAGGCAGGTCGTCGAGGCACCGCTGGGGGACGACGGGCGGCTCGACACGGAGCAGCTCGGCGCGGCGTTCGAGCGCGCGGCTGCGACGGGCAAGCCGGTGGCTCTCCTGCTCTGCAACCCGCAGAACCCCACGGGAGTCGCCCACACGGCGGACGAGCTCGCGTCGGTCGCACGCCTGGCGACCGAGCACGGTGTCCGAGTGGTCGTCGACGAGATCCACGCGCCCGTCGTGCTCGACGGGGCGACGTTCACCCCGTACCTGTCCGTGAGCGGGAGCGCAGACGCGTTCGCGGTGATGTCGGCCTCGAAGGCGTGGAACCTTGCCGGCATGAAGGCCGCCGTGGTGCTCGCGGGCCGGGACGCGGCGAAGGACCTGGCTCGGATGCCGCAGACCGTGCTCCACGGCGTGAGCCAGCTCGGCGTCGTCGGCCACAGCGCTGCCCTGCGGGAGGGCGACGAGTGGCTCGACGCCGTCCTTGCAGGGCTTGCTGCGAACCGCGACCACCTCGCGGCGGAGCTCGATCGCCGCCTCCCGGCCGTACGCCTGCAGCGCCCCGAGGCGACCTATCTCGCGTGGCTCGACTGTCGGGGGCTGGATCTCGGTGACGATCCGGCGCGGCCGTTCCTGGAGCGCGGCAGGGTGGCCGTCGGTTCGGGGCTTCCGTTCGGCGCCGGGGGAGCGGGTCACGTGCGGCTCACGGTGGCGACGTCGAGGGCGATCCTGTCGGAGATCGTCGAGCGGATGGCGGTCGGCGCCGACTCCTGACGGAGTTCGTCCACAGACTGTGGTTCCAGGCGACGTCCACAGGGCCGTGGCACGTCTTCTCCGCGCTGTCCGTCGCCCACGAGACCATGGACACATGTTCGATTCAGGCCGGTACGCCGCGCTGGGCGAGGCGTTCGACGCCGTAGCGGCGATGCCCGTGGGGCTCGCTGACAGCGCGCAGACGCGCGCTGCGCTGCGCGACCTGCAGTCGATCTCCGACCGGGTCGAGGGCCTCCGCGCGAGCCTCCTGGACCACATGGACGCGAGCGGCGCCTTCGCGGACGAGGGTGCGTCGTCGACGCTCTCGTGGGCTCGGCGCGAGCTGCGGCTGAGCGACGCGACCACCAAGCGGCTTCGTGCGGCCGGGCACACGATGCGCACGCTGCCGGGAGTCGGCGACGCCATGCTCGCCGGGGAGATCCGGTTGGAGCACGTCGCCCACCTGACCAGCGGCTTGCGACGCATCGACCCGGCCGTCTTCGCCGACGCGACCGAGCACATCCTGCTGCCACTGGCGAAGCAGGCCGCACCGAGCGATCTCGCCCAGGCGATCGATCGCCTCGACGAGGTGACGCACCCCGAGAAGCTCGACGAGGCGTGGAAGCGAGGCATGGACAAGCGCGACGTCCAGGTCAGCCGCGCCGGCGACGGCTACCACCTGGCTGGATTCGTCGACGTCGTGCTCGGTGCGAAGCTGAAGGCGTTCTTGGTGGCAGCCTCCGCGCCTCGCGGGCCGTCCGGGTGCGAGGGTGAGGGCGACGGCCCTGACGTCGGGGCGGGTGGCGGAGACGGCGATCGTCACGGTGCCGCACGAAGGGACGAGCGCTCCCCGTCGCAGCGCCGCACCGATGCGCTCCACGACCTCATGGACGCTGTCATCGCCGACGGGCTCCGCGGCGACAAGGGTTTTCGTCCGCAGCTGCACGTGACGGTCGACGCCGAGTGGCTCGCACGACAGCCCGGCGCAGCGCCGCCGACGCTCTCGGGCTTCGGACCGATCGGACCCGATCTGTACGCGTTCCTCGCCTGCGGCGGTGACCACACCGCCATCCTCACCGGGGGCACCACCGACGGACCGACGCCGTATGCCGCAGTGCTCAGCGTCGGACGGACACGGCGGCTGGCCACCCGCACGCAACGGACCGCCGTTCGGGTGCGGCAAGGCGGGTTCTGCGCCAATCCCGGATGCCGCAACACGCACGTCGAGCTGCACCACGTCGCGTGGTGGAAGCGGGACGGCGGACGCACCGATCTCGACAACCTCGCCGGCCTCTGCCGGGCGTGCCACATGGCCGTTCACGCGGGTCGGCTGCACGTCGAGCCCGATGGACGCGGCGGCTTCGTGTTCCGTCGGACGCTGGGGTCGTCGCGGCGCGTGATCGAGGACCGCGAGCGGCGTCAGCGTCGGCGTCTCCGCGACTACCTGCGAGGCCTGAGCGCGGCGCGCGACGGTGCCGTGCGTGTCGGTGTCGTGGAGCGACCCGCAGCTGCGATGGTCGTCGGCCCGCACTCGGTGGGTTACGGTGCGCCGACGGGCACGCTCGAACGCCACCGCGACCGGCACACGACCTCGCCCCGGACGTGACTCGCCCGACGGGCCTCCAGGCTCACGAGGGGATCGAGAGTGCCAGGAACACCACGGCCAGCAGGGGCGCCGTGCCCTGAGCGATCCCCGCACGCAGCCGTCCCGGTGAACGCACGACCAGGACGACTGCGGCCGCAAGCATCGATCCGCACCCGGCGAACACGAGCGCCCTTCCGGCTGCTGTCTGGTCGGCCCCGATGAGCACGAGCCCGATGACGGTGACGATCGCCAGGAACAGGTTGTAGAAGCCCTGGTTGTACGCCATCTCCCGGGTCGCAGCAGCCTCCTCGGCGCTCATCTGGAACGTACGGCGGGTGCTCGGCTGCTCCCACCGGATCGACTCCATCACGAAGATCCACACGTGCAGGGCGGAGGCGAGCGCCGCGAAGACGACAGCGAGGACGGTCATGTCTGCATGATCCTCCTCCGGCAGGACTCCGGCCGGGTCGCGGTGGCTCAGGCGGGGATCGCGACGGCCTCAGCCGTGGGTCGAGACGGCCTCAGCCCGGAATCGTTGCCGTGTCGATGACGAACCGGTAGCGGACGTCCGACGCGACGACCCGCTCGTACGCCTTGTCGACGTCGTCGGCGGTGATCGTCTCGATCTCGGCACCGATCCCGTGCGCGGCGCAGAAGTCGAGCATCTCCTGGGTCTCGCGGATGCCGCCGATGTTCGAACCGGCGAGGCTGCGACGGCCACCGATCAGCGAGAAGACGGCGAACGACTGCTTGTTCTCTGGGGCTCCGACGAAGACCATCGTGCCGTCGAGCTTCAGGGTGCGGAGGTACGCATCGACCGGCAGGTCGGCGGAGACGGTGTTGATGATGAGGTCGAACGATCCGCGCAGGCGGCGCAGGGTGTCGCGGTCACCGGTCTCGTAGTGGGCGGCACCGAAGCGGAGCCCGTCGTCCTTCTTCGAGAGCGTGTGGCTGATGACCGTCACCTCGGCGCCGAGAGCGTTTGCGATCTTCACGCCCAGGTGGCCGAGGCCGCCCATGCCCACGACGGCCACCTTCTTGCCGGGGCCCGCTCCCCAGTGCTTGAGCGGCGAGTAGGTCGTGATGCCGGCGCACAGCAGCGGCGCAGCGATGTCGAGCGGGATGCCTTCGGGGATGCCGAGGACGTAGTTCTCGTCGACGACGATCTGGGTCGAGTATCCGCCGTACGTCGGAGTGTCGTCGGCGTACCGGCCGTTGTACGTCGCCACGTTGCCGCGCTCGCAGAACTGCTCCTCGCCGGCCCGGCAGTTCGCGCACTCGCGGCACGAGTCGACGAAGCACCCGACTCCGACCCGGTCTCCGACCGCGTACCGGCTGACGTCGCCGCCGACCGCGCTGACCACGCCGGCGATCTCGTGCCCCGGCACCATCGGGAAGATCGCGGTGCCCCACTCCTCGCGCGCCTGGTGGATGTCCGAGTGGCAGATCCCGGCGAAGGCGATGTCGATCAGGACGTCGTGGGCTCCGAGGTCACGGCGCTCGATCGTCGCGCGCTCGAAGGCGGCGCCTGCGGATGCGGTGACCAGGGCGGGGACGGTGATGCTCATCGGCTCTCCTCGGCAATGTGGGTGGGACTCGCCGAGTCTTACAGATGCGCGGTGGCCGCTCCGAGGCGTACCCGCCGTGTCACTCCGCTGGCGTGGGGTACCCACGGGGAGTGAAGACGTTCCCCTCCGCCCTCTCGGTCCCCGCGAGCGTGGCGGGCGCTGGGCTCGCCGGTGCCGCGTTCGGTCTGGCAGCCGCGCTCCGCCGGTTCGGCACCAAGCCCCTGCACCCGCGAGGAGTCGTCGTCGAAGCGACGCTGACACGCCACGGGGTGCAGAGCGGTCACCCCAGCAGCGGGGTCGAGTGGATCGACGAGCCCGGACGCGACCAGGTGCTCGTCCGCATGTCTCGTGCGGTCGGACTCCCTTCGGCGTGGCCGGACGTCCATGGGCTCGCCCTGCGTGTGCCGATGGACGGGGACGCGTACGCCGACGTCCTGCTCGCCTCGACCGGATGGCGAGGTCTCAGCAGGTTCGTCCTGACCGCGAGCCGCAGGTCGACGAGTCGACCCATGACGACCTTGCTGCCGTACCGGAGCAGCAGCGGTCCTCTGCTGATCGGTGCCGAGACCATGGATCGAGGTACGCGACTCCGGTTGTCGTGGGCGACCCGCCTCGGTCCCTGGCAGCCGTTCGCGGTGCTCGAGCTCTCCTCGACGGAGGGGCCTGACCCGGCCATGACGTTCGACCCGGTCCTTCACCCCCTGCCCGGCCTCGAGAACTACGCGTGGGTCCGTCGCCTCCGGGAGCCGGCCTACGCCACAGCCCGCGCCTCCCGGTCGGACTGACCGCCGTCGACGCAGCCCTCGCGGTCGCCGATCGGCGCTGAGCCCGCACGTCAGCGCCTGCGCCCGACCTCGGCCGCCGCGAGCCAGGCGGGGAGGCCCTCCTCAGTCTCCGGCGGCGGAGCGGTGAGCCGGGTGGCGATCCCGTCCGGGTGCAGGGTGGCGGGCCAGGGATCCGCGAGCGCGGAGACGATGGCGTCCCGATCGAGACCGGCGCGCACCATCGCGGCGATCTCTCGAGAGTTGACGCCGAGCGGGAGATCGCCGTTGCCGAGGTCGGTGCCGTACAGCGCGCGGCCGCCGGCTGCGTGGTAGCGAGCCAGGTTGTCGATGGCGACCTCTTGGGAGGCTTCGTGCCGGTGGATGTCCAGGGTGGTGATCCAGCGCTGACCGAGCGCGGCCGCCTCGTGGACGAGGGCGTCGTCGAGCCGTTCGGTCCACGGCGTGTGGGCGAGGACGTCGACTCCGGCGTCGGTCGCGACGGCAGCAGCGCCGGTGCCTTCGACGTGCGCGACGACGGGAACGTCGTGCTCGCGTGCGGCGTCCACGACGGCGGCGAGCGCCGCTCTGTCGGGTACTGGTCCGGCGTCTGAGTTGAGCGTCACCTTGATGGCGGATGCGCCGATCGCGACCTGCTCGGCCACCGCCTCGCCCGCGTCGGCGGGGGATCGAAGCTCGCGCACCGCACCCTCGGGGCACCACGCGCGCCCGAGCGGGTACCCGTCAGGTGCCGCGAGGAACGCTCCCGCGAACCGGACGTACGGGGCGTCTCGGTCGGCCCCGCGCGCCGCCCTCGCGATGCTCGTCGGATTGCCACCCAGGTCGACGACCCCCGCCAGCCCGCCGCCGCGGAGGCGCGCCTCGTCGATGAGCTGGAGATGGACGTGGTGGTCGACGAACGGAGGCAGCCAGGTCGGCACGCTACGCGCCGATCTCGGTCCGGACGGCGAAGAGCTCGGGGAAGAACGTCAGGTCGAGGGCCCGCTGGAGGAACGGCACACCGCTCGACCCGCCGGTGCCTCGCTTGGTGCCGATGATGCGCGAGACCGTCTTGAGGTGTCGGAAACGCCAGAGCTGGAAGTTGTCCTCCAGGTCGACGAGCTCCTCGCACGTCTCGTACGCCTCCCAGTTCGCCTCGGCGTCGGCGTAGATGGCGGTGAGGACCGGCACGAGGTCCTCGCGGAAGGTCCAGGCCCGGGTGACGTCGCGTTCGACGACGTCGGGGGGTACGGGGTAGCCGGCGCGTGCGAGGTAGCGGAGGAACTCGTCGTACAGGCTCGGCGCCTCGAGGACCTCGCGCAGGATCTCGCGGTGTGCAGGCTCGGCGTCGAAGACCTTGAGGATCGCGGCGTTCTTGTTGCCGAGGACGAACTCGACCGCACGGTACTGGTACGACTGGAAGCCGCTCGCGCTGCCGAGCACGCCGCGGAACTGTGCGTACTCGGTCGGCGTCAGCGTGGCGAGGACCGACCACTGCTCGGCCAGGGTCCGCTGCACGTGCTTGACCCGCGCGATGCGCTTGAGAGCGGGGCCGAGCTCGTCGGCGCGTAGGTGCCGGCACGCGCTCTCGAGCTCGTGCAGGACGAGCTTGAGCCACAGCTCCGTCGTCTGGTGCTGGACGATGAACAGCAGCTCGTCGTGATGCTCGGGGCGGCTGATCGGCCGCTGCGCCGAGAGCAGGGTGTCCAGATCGAGGTATCCGCCGTAGCTCATCCGGTCGTGGAAGTCGGTGACGACGCCGTCTTCGACCGCCCGGGTGTTGTCCTGCACGCCGCGCGGCGTCTCTGGATGGCTCACACCATCACCGTAGCGATGTGATGCGCGACACGGTTGACGCCGGCGGCAGGTACGTTAACTTAGGCAAGCCAAGCCTAAGTAAATGCCAACTCGCGCGGCAAACCGTCGTCGTACGAACCTGCTCCAGGAGCCCGCATGAACCTATCGCCCCTGCTGACCAACAGCACCGCGGACGACTACGCGCGAACCGTCCACGCCGTGGTGGACCGGCTCGCCGCCCAGGTCCGTTCGTGTGCGGCACCGTTCTCGGGGGAGTCGCGGGACCTGCTCGAGCGGCGGGTGGCGTCGGTCGACCTCGACGGTGCACCACTCGGCACCGACGCTGCGCTCGTGGAGATCGACACGATGTTCGTCGAGGACGCCGTCTGGTTCCACCACCCGGCGTACGCCGCGCACCTCAACTGCCCGGTCGCCATCCCGGCTGTCGCGGCGGAGGCCGTGCTGGCCGCGGTGAACACCTCCGTCGACACGTACGACCAGTCGACGGTCGGCACCTACATGGAGCGCCACCTCATCAGGTGGACTGCCGGCCGGATCGGGTTCGACGGGGGAGCGGGCGTGTTCACGTCCGGGGGGACGCAGTCCAACCTCCATGCGCTCTTCCTCGCCCGCGAGCACGCGCTCGCCGTGCACGGATCCGGGATCCTCGCCGGCGCCGAGCGCAGCTCGCTCCAGGAACGGATGCTCGTCCTCGCGACGGAGCACAGCCACTTCAGCGTCCAGAAGTCGGCGCTCCTGCTCGGGCTCGGTGAGGACGCTGTCATCTGCGTGCCCACCGACAGCGACGGGCGGATGGACCCGAGCGGTCTTCGGCTGACGCTGGACGTGATCGAGCGGACCGGCCGGATCCCGATGGCCGTCGTCGCCACCGCGGGCACGACGGACCGGGGGTGCATCGACCCACTCGGAGCGGTTGCCGACGCCTGCGAGCGATCGGTGACGTGGCTGCACGTCGACGCCGCGTACGGGGGAGGACTGCTCGTCTCACCGACCCGCCGCCACCTCCTGGACGGCATCGAGCGCGCGGCCTCCGTCACGATCGACTTCCACAAGAGCTTCTTCCAGCCCGTCTCGTCCAGCGCGATCATCGTCCGCAACCCCGCCGACCTCGCGCGTACGGGCTGGCACGCCGACTACCTCAACCCCGACGACGCGGACGAGCCGAACCAGGTCGACACGTCGCTGCAGACCACCCGTCGGTTCGACGCGCTCAAGCTCTGGACGACGCTGCGGGCGCTCGGAGCCGACCGGGTCGGAGCGATGTTCGACCGCGTCCTCGATCTCACCGCCGCCGTCCACCGGATCGTCGAGGAGGATCCTGACCTGCACCTGCTTGCCAGGACGGACCTCAGCACCGTCCTCTTCCGCTACCAGCCCGACGACATGGCCGACGCGGAGGCGGATCGGCTGGTGCCTGTCATCCGTGCCGCCATGCTCGCGTCGGGCCGCGCCCTGCTCGCCAAGACGGTCGTCCGCGGTCGGCCGTGCCTCAAGCTGACCCTCCTGAACCCGGACACCACCGTCCACGACGTGCGCGGCGTCCTCGCGATCGCGAAGACCACAGGAGCGACGCACGCACGACCGGGGCACGCCCTCGCGACGACGGTGGTGACGCGGTGACGTACGACCTCATCGGGATCGGCATCGGTCCGTTCAACCTCGGCCTCGCCTGCCTTGCGGATCCGCTCGACGACGTGGACGCGCTCTTCCTCGACGAGTCGCCCGAGTTCCGGTGGCATCCCGGGATGATGCTCGAGGGCGCGACGATCCAGGTGCCGTTCCTCGCCGACCTCGTCACGCTGGCGGACCCGACGTCACGGTTCTCGTTCCTCAGCTTCCTGAAGCAGACGGGCCGGCTCTACCCGTTCTACATCCGGGAGAGCTTCTACCCGCTGCGCGCGGAGTACGACGCCTACTGCCGCTGGGCGGCCGACCAGCTCGGATCGTTGCGCTGGGGCCGGCGTGTCGTCGCGGTCGAGCACCACGAGGCCGACGACTCGTACGTCGTGCGTGCGCGCACCGATGACGGGTCCATCGAGACGTACCGTACGAGGCACGTCGTCCTCGGCACCGGCACACGGCCGACCCTCCCGGACGCGGCGCGCGGTCTCGACGGACCGTGGCTGCACAGCGCCGACTACCTCACGCACCGCGACGCTCTGTGCCGCGCGGAGTCGGTCACGATCGTCGGCAGCGGGCAGTCCGCCGCGGAGATCTACCGGGACCTGCTCGAGGGCGTCCACGACCACGCGTACCGGCTCGACTGGGTCACGCGGTCGCCGCGGTTCTTCCCCATGGAGTACACGAAGCTGACGCTCGAGATGACGTCGCCGGAGTACACCGACCACTTCCACGCCCTGCCGCTCGAGCTGCGCCAGCTGCTCGGCCGCGAGCAGCGGGGCCTCTACAAGGGGATCAGCGGCGACCTGGTCGACGACATCTACGACACGCTCTACCGCAAGAGCGCGACCGCTCCGGTCCCGACGACGCTGCTGACCGACACCGCGCTCGTCGACGCACGCTGGGACGGCAGCGAGTTCGTGCTGCGGCTGCGCCACGACCAGCTCGGCGAGGAGTACGAGCGGCGGACGGAGCGGCTGGTCCTGGCTACCGGGTACGCCGCCGCTGTGCCGCAGTGCCTCGATCCGGTCCGGCACCTGCTCGCGTTCGACGAGCTGGGGCGGTTCGCGGTGGGACGGGACTACGCCGTCGACGGTGACCGGAGGCGGGTCTTCGTCCAGAACGGCGAGGAGCACACGCACGGCCTGACGGCGCCCGACCTCGGGTTCGGGGCGTGGCGCAGCTCGACGATCCTGGCAGCGGTCACCGGCCGCGAGGTCTACCCGGTCGAGCGCCGGATCGCGTTCCAGGAGTTCGGTGTTCCGGCCGGCGCCTCGACGCTCCCCGCACGCTCGCGAGAAGGGGTGGGTCTGCGATGAGCGGGCGTACGACCGCACGTCACGCGGCGTTCACGGACGCCGTCCACATCGTGATCGAGCCGGTGGAGGCATCGCGCGACACGGCGGTGGTCCACCGCTGGTTCAGCGACCCGCATGCCGCGTTCTGGCAGCTGGGCGACCTCGACGTCAGTGCGGTGGAGGAGTACTTGGACGGGGTCACCGCCGACCCGCACCAGGACGCCTGGTTGGGGAGCGTCGACGGTCGACCGACCTTCCTGGTCGAGACGTACGACCCGGCGCACGTCCTCCTGACCGACGTCCACGACGCCCTCCCCGGTGACCTCGGGATGCACCTGCTCGTGTCGTCGCCGGTCGGGCGTCCTCGCCGCGGTCTGACAGGCGCGGTGATGGCGTCGGTGATGCGGCTCTGCTTCGAGCAGCTCGGAGCCGCCCGGGTGATCGTCGAGCCCGACGTCCGCAACGCCCCGATCGCGCGCAAGAACGCCGACGCCGGGTTCCGGGTCCTCCGCGACGTCCGGCTGGGCGACAAGGTGGCACGCCTCTCGGTCTGCACCCCTGCCGACTTCGCCCGCAGCACGCTCGGAGGACGACGATGAACCAGGACGCCCCGCACCTCAACCCTCGCGCGATGGAGAGGGCCCAGCGCCACCTCGTCGCGAAGGCCCTCGCCGAGTTCGCCCACGAGCGCCTGCTCGCTCCTGTCGCTGCGGGCGACGGGTACGAGGTCCGCCTCGCGGACGGCGGGGTCGTCTACCGGTTCCGAGCCGAACGCCTCGCGCTGGAGCACTGGGTGATCGACGAAGCCACGCTCGCCCGGACGGTCGACGACGAGCCCAGGATGCTCGACGCCGCCGAGCTGATCCTCGAGCTCCAGCCGTTGCTCGACATCGCGGACGACCTCCTGGCCACCTACCTCGAGGAGATCGCCGCGACGCTCGCCGCCGGCGCCTACAAGCAGCACCAGCGTGGGCCCAGCGCGTCCACGCTCCTGGGGGCCGGGTTCCAGACCGTCGAAGCGGCCATGACCGAGGGGCACCCCGGGTTCGTCGCCAACAACGGGCGGATCGGATTCGGCCTCGACGCCTATCGCCGGTACGCCCCCGAGGCCGGAAGGCCGTTCTCGCTCCTCTGGCTGGCAGCGCGCAAGGAGGTCGCGCACCTGTCGCTCGGCGACGGCCTCGACGAGGACAGCCTGTACGAGGGAGAGCTCGACGCGAGCGAACGCGTCCGCTTCACCGACCGGCTGCTCGACCTCGGCCTCGACCCCGCGGCGTACCGCCTGCTGCCCGTCCACCCGTGGCAGTGGGACACCCGGATCTCCGTCACGTTCGCCCCGGACGTCGCACGGCGCGACCTCGTGCCGCTCGGGCCCGGTGCCGACGCGTACCAGGCGCAGCAGTCCATCCGGACGATGTTCAACCGGTCGCGACCGGACCGCCACTACGTGAAGACCGCTCTCGCGATCCAGAACATGGGCTTCCTGCGCGGCCTGTCGCCCGCCTACATGCGTGCCACGCCGGCGATCAACGACTGGGTCGCGGACCTCGTCGGTCTGGATCCGACTCTGACCGAGTGCCGCTTCTCGGTGCTGAGGGAGCGCGCCTCCATCGGGTACACCGGCGACGTCTACCACCGGACCCCGACAGCGTCGGCGCACCGCAAGATGGTCGCCGCGCTCTGGCGCGAGAGCCCCGTGGGACGTGTCGGCCCAGGGGAGCGGCTCGCCACGATGGCGTCCCTGCTGCACCGCGACGCCGAGGGGCGGGCGTACGCGAGCGCTCTCGTCCGAGCCTCGGGACTGTCCCCGCAGGAGTGGCTCGCCGCCTACCTCGACGCCTACCTGCGGCCCGTCGTGCACTGCCTCCTCGCTCACGACCTGGCGTTCATGCCGCACGGCGAGAACGTCATCCTCGTCCTCGGGGACCACGTGCCGCGCCGGGCGGTCATGAAGGACATCGGGGAGGAGGTCGTCCTGCTGCGCGACAGGACGCTGCCCGACGGCGTCGGGCGGATCGTCCAGCCGGTCGACGACACCGAGAAGGCGCTCGCCGTGTTCACCGACGTGTTCGACGGGGTCCTGCGGCACCTCGCCGGGATCCTGCACGTCGACGGCGTGCTGGGTGAGGGGGAGTTCTGGACCGCGGTCGCCGCGTGCGTCGACCGCCACGCCGCGGACCATCCCGACCTCGACCCGCAGGTCGACCTGCGGGCAGACCGCTTCGCCCACTCGTGCCTCAACCGGCTCCAGCTGCGCAACACTCTCCAGATGGTCGATCTCTCGAGCCAGTCGAGCTCCCTCATCTACGCCGGGACGCTCGCCAACCCGATCGCGCGCACCGCGATCGCGCGCACCGCGATCGCGCCCACCATGACCGAACCCGGCGTGATCGGGCCAAGCACGTTCCAACCCGCCGCGTCCCCGGTGCGACCATGACGGCACACCTCTTCCGCGACGCGTACGGCGTGCCCCACGTGCGTGCCGACACCTGGCTTGAGGTCGCGGAGGCGCAGGGCAGGGTGACAGCGCTCGATCGCGGGAGCCAGATCCAGGTCGAGCACTGGAGGACCGAGGGTCGGTTGGCCGAGCACATCGGCTCGGACGGGGTCCCGTGGGACCGGTTCGCCCGCGCCGCCAGGCTCGCCGACACCGCACGGCAGGCGTTCGACGCGCTCGGCGACGACGACCGGCAGTGGGTCGGCGCGTACGTCGCCGGAGTGAACGCGGTCCTGCCCAGAGTCGACTGGCCGGACTGGGCGCCGCTCGGCATCCTGCACGTCGCACACGTCCTGTTCTCCGACCTGCCGACGCTGCTGTGGCGCGAGCACGTCCACCGGACGCTCGGTCCGGTGCTCGGCGACGCGGCCATCGACCTCTTCCACCACGACTCCGGCGGATCCGGGAGCAACGCGTGGGCGCTGCACGGAAGCCGCACCCGCACCGGCAGTCCGTTGCTCGCCGGTGATCCGCACCGCGTCATCGAGATCCCCGGCGTCTACCAGCAGGTACGGCTCGCCGGACCGGACGGCGACGTCCTCGGGCTGGCGTTCCCCGGCGTGCCGGGCATCGCGCACTTCGGTCACGCCGGCTCCGTCGCCTGGGGGATCACGAATGCGATGGCGCACCACGTCGACGTGTTCCGCGAGCGCCTGCGCGGGACGGACGACGGCGAGGTCGAGGCGTACGGCCCGTCCGGCTGGGAGGTGGCGACGGCCGGCCGCGAGCAGATCCTGGTCCGCGGCGGAACCGCCGTCGGCACCGCCTGGGTGGAGACCGTACGAGGTGTCGTCGTCGCGGGACTCGAGGACCTGCCGGCACCCGGCACCGAGACGATCGCGTACGCGGCGCGGTTGCCCGCACGGGTCTGCTCCGACGTCGGCATCGCGTCGCTGCGCTCGCTGCTCCGTGTGCGGGCCGCCGAGGACGTGATCGCGGCTTTCGACGGATGGGTCGACCCGGTCAACCGGCTGCTCGTGGCGGACCGCGACGGGGTCGTGCTGAGCCGGACCGTCGGCCGGGTGCCCGCGAGCGGCGGGGCTGCACGCCGGCTCCCTCGCGACGCCTGGACGGCGGAGCCCGAGACTTCCGCCTGGCAGTCGATGCCGCCCGCGCGTGACGTCCGAGATCGCCGCGTCGACGCGAACGAGCGACCGGGGGAGGCGGCCGTCGCCTTCGGCGACGCCTACGCTGCGCCGTACCGAGCCTCGCGCATCCGGACCCTGCTCGGCGAGCTGCTCGACGAGCGGAGCACCCTCGACGTCGCCGACATGGCGGGCGTCCACGGCGACACGCTGTCACTGGGTGCTGACGCGCTGCTGCAGCACCTTCCCGGCCCCGCGGAAGAGCGCCCCACGGACGCGGCGCACGCGTTCGCGGCACGCCTACGGGCGTGGAACCGACGCATGGACGCCGACAGCACCGAGGCCGCGCTCTTCGCCGCGTGGCGTGCCGCGATGGTCGACCGGCTCGCCGCCCACCCGTCCCTCGCGCCGCTTCACGCGCCGCACGGGATGGGTGCGGTGTACGAACCGTGGTGCGACGTCCGCGCGCGGGTCGGCGACGGCATCCTCACCCTGCTCGCCACCGACGGCCCGGCCCGCGGGCTGGGGATCGACGTGCGGTCCGTGGCCCTGGACGCGCTCGAGGAGGTGGCGGCGACGGAGGGCGTAGGTACGGAGCGCGCGCCGCGGTGGGGGGAGCGCCACACGCTGGACCCGGTACGGGTGCTGGCCGGCGTCCCCGGTGCCGCCTTCGCCGCCCTCCCACGTGCTGGCCTCTCCGGAGACAGCGACACCGTGCGGTCGACCGCCACCACGCCCGGCGTGACCGACCTCTGCTGGCGAGGCTCCGTCGCGCGCTGGATCTGGGACCTGTCGGAGCGCGACCGGAGCCGCTGGGGCGTCCCCTTCGGTGCCGCGGGCGATCCCGCCAGCCCGCACGCGACCGACCAGCACGCGGCCTGGTTGCAGGCCGCGACCGTACCCGTCGTCACCGCCTGGGACGACCTCACCGAGGACACGCTGCCATGACCGCGAGCCTTCAGGACCGCCTGCGCACCGGACCACCGGGGACGGTGCTCCAGCACGAGGAGATCCCCGGGTTCGGGACCGTCACGGTCCGGGTCCTCGACCCGGACGGTGACCTGGAGACGGTCCACCGATGGGTGTCGCAACCGCGGGCGCGGTTCTGGGGCCTCGCGCAGCTGCCAGCCGGCGAGCTGCGGGACCTCTATGCGTACGTCGACGGCCTGGAGACCCACCATGCGTTCCTCGTGTGCCGCGACGACGTCCCGTTCGCGCTGCTGCAGACCTACGCGCCGGAGCACGACCCGGTGGGGGAGTGCTACGACCCCCGACCCGGCGACGTCGGGCTCCACTTCTTCCTCGGCGAGCGGGTCGGCACGAGGGAGGTGCAGTGGGCGGTCCTGGTGCGCACGCTCGTCGCCTTCGTCCTCGGTGCTCCGGCCGCACGGCGGATCGTCGTGGAGCCGGACGTGGGCAACGAGCGCGCCGCCGCGATGCTCGAGGGGCTCGGGTTCGAGCTCGGACCCGAGATCACGATGCCGGACAAGACCGCTCGGCTCGCCTTCCTGGACTCCGAGCGGGCGAAGAGCCTGACCGATGCCGTGTGTCGGGTGCTCGAAGTGCCTGTGGACCACTAGGCTCTCGACCGCATCATCACAACGGATCCCGCCGGAGCAGGTGCACCGGCGCGGCTAGGGGAGCACCCGTGGGCGACACGACGGACATGATCGTCTTCTGGGCCGTGGTGTCGGCGCGCCTGCTGCTGCCGCTGCTCATCTTCCGGTTCCCGCTGCCCGCGATCATCGCGTGCATGCTGCTCGACGGTGTCGACCAGACGATCTTCCAGACGTTCACCGACCTCGACCTGACGTACTACCAGAGCTACGACAAGGCGCTGGACGTCTACTACCTGTCGCTCGCCTACGTGTCGACGATGCGCAACTGGACGAGCCGCCCGGCGTTCGAGGTGGCGCGGTTCCTGCTCTTCTACCGCCTGATCGGCACGGCGATCTTCGAGCTCTCCGGCGGGACGGAACGGTGGCTGCTGCTGATCTTCCCGAACACGTTCGAGTACTTCTTCATCTTCTACGAGATCGTGCGGCTGCGGTGGGACCCGAAGCGGTTCTCGATGCGCTGGTGGATCGTCGCGGCCGCGATCATCTGGATCTTCATCAAGCTTCCGCAAGAGGCCTGGATCCACGTGTTCAAGCTCGACCTCACTGACACGATGCGCGACGTGCCGTGGTTCACGCCCGCCCTGGTCGCCGCGGTCGTCGCGCTCCTGCTCGTCTTCTGGTTCGCGGTCCGCCCGCGCCTCGACCCGCCGGACCACGCCTGGCAGATCCTCGCGCCCCCCGTTCCCGCCTCCATGGACGAGGCACGCGAGCGTGCCGCCGACCGGGTGGCCCGCGGCAAGGTCTTCGACAGCTGGTTGCTCGAGAAGATCGCGCTCGTCGCCCTCCTTAGCATGATCATCGCGAACATCGTGCCGAGCGTGGACTCGTCCCCGCTCGGCATCGCCGTGAGCTGTGCAGTCCTCATCGTCGTGAACTCGTTCGTGGGGCTGTGGAGCGCACGACGAGGGGGTGGTTGGGACTCCGTCTTCGCCACGTTCGTGGTCCTCTCGCTGGTCAACGTCGGCCTCGTTCTCCTGGTCAGCACGATCGCGCCGAACGAGACGCAGTTCTTCCTGTCGGCCGGGTTCTTCTTCGTCTTCCTGCTGGTGCTCATCGTGACCCTGTACGACCGCTACCGACCCGTCCTCGACGTGCGCACCGGGGTCCTCCACGGCGGTGCCCGAGCGGACGGCGACGTAGCCTCGGCCCCATGAGCGACGCGCCGGGCCCACGTCAGTCGCGTCACGAGACGCCCGCGCCGGGGCTCGGGGGAGTCCGCGGCGTCCTCGTGATCGTGACGGGCGGCACGGCGACGATGGCCGAGGGTCCGTCCGGTCTGGAGGTCAGCACCGCGGGCGTCGACGCACTGCGCAGCACCGTGGACGCCTGGGCGGCGGCGCGACGCGTTCCCGCTGACTTCGTCCTCGACCTGCCGATGCGTGACAGCGCGGAGATGGGGCCGGCGGACTGGACCCGTTGGCAGCGTCGGATCCGCGCTGCGCTGCCGTCGGTGGCAGGCGTGGTGCTGGTCCACGGCACCGACAGCCTCGCCTACACCGCGGGCGCGCTCGCCTTCGCGCTCGCTGACGCTCCATGCCCGATCGTCGTGACCGGAGCGCAACGCGGGCCCTACGAGCGGGGCAGCGATGCCCTGGGCAATCTGCGGCACGCTCTGGACACGGCGGTCTCCGGACGCGCCGGGGTGTGCGTCGCGTTTGCGGGGCGGGTGCTCGCTGCGGCCACGGCGTGGAAGCGTTCGACCACCGATCTCGACGGGTTCGCGGGGGAGGAGGGCGTCAGCGCGCGGCGCTCCCGCAACGTCCCGGCCGGACAGTTCCACGGGTACGACCCCGACCGGTTCGTCGCACTGGCGACCGTCACGCTCGAGCACTGGCACGACCAGCTCACCTGGTCACGCGACCCGGCGGGAGTCGTCCTCCGCGTCTTCGGCGGCGGCACCGTGCCGTACGACCGCCGTGCCGCCGCGCGACTGCGTGCGCTGCGTGAGGCACAGGTCCCGGTGCTCGCAGTCAGCCAGACCCCTGCGGCGTTCGTCGATCTCGGCCGTTACGGGGCCGGACGGACGCTGGTCGACGGCGGCGCCGTGAGCTGTGGGGCGATCACGGTCGAGGCGGCGTACACGAAGATGCACTTCCTGCTCGGCTGCGACCTGACCTACGCGACGCTCACCCGGTGGCTCGCCGAGGACCTCGTGGGCGAGTCGCGGCGGCCGGCCTGACGGCGATCGTTGACATCCGTACGACCTATTGGTCCGTTTAGTCCGTTTGCAATACCCCTGGGCATGACCCCGACCCGGAGAGACGCTCGACGGGTGGCAGGCGCAGACCGCCGCCGCACCGGCGCGATCGCGTCGGATCTCGGGACAGATCTGTCGTGCGAGGAGACAACCATGGCTACGACCGTCGGGCACGAGACCTCCGCCGCGGAGGAACCGCCACCCACACCCGCTCCTGAACCCACCACACCCACCAAACCCGTCCATCACGGGACGCCGCAGCGCGGAGTCGACGTGATCCCGTCGTCGTCCTTCAAGACCGGCCGGTTCGGGCGCATGTTCCGACACCTGCCGGTGTTCGAGCACTCGGCCGAGGACATGGCCGCGCTCGCCGCGAGGATGCTCGATCCCGCCGGCCCGCCGGCCGAGAACCCGGACATCCCTTCGGGCTACACCTACTTCGGTCAGTTCGTCGACCACGACGTCACGTTCGACCCGGTCTCGAGCCTGCGGCGTCAGAACGATCCCGATGCCCTGCACAACTTCCGGACACCGCGCTTCGACCTCGACTCGTTGTACGGACGCGGCCCGGCCGACCAGCCGTACATGTACGACGACTCCGGACCGGTGACGAAGCTCCGCCTCGGCGAGGACGTCGGCGTCGTACCCGGGCAGACCAGTGGTGCCGGGCCCGACCTTCCCCGCAACGAGCCCCGTCAGCGCGACGGCGAGGAGATCTTCTTCGGTCGTGCCCTGATCGGTGACCCACGCAACGACGAGAACCTCCTGGTCTCGCAGCTGCACCTCACCATGCTCCAGTTCCACAACCGCGTCGCCGACGTGGTCGGGGCGACGACACCGCTGACCGGCGACGACGCGTTCAAGGAGACGCAGCGCATCGTGCGGTGGCACTACCAGTGGGTCGTGGTGAACGACTTCCTGCGGCGGATCGTCGGCGGGGCCGTGGTCGACGACATCCTTCGTACGGAGACGTACGTGTCCGACGCGCAGGGCTCCACGATCGCGCTGGTGCGGCCGACGTTCCAGTTCTACAAGCCGGCCAACGACGCCTACATCCCGGTGGAGTTCGCTGTGGCGGCGTACCGGTTCGGGCACTCGATGATCCGCGGGCGCTACCACATCAACGACTTCGTCAAGGGTGCGCGCGGAGACCAGGGACCGATCCCGATCTTCGGCGCCGAGCTGCCGCCGGACGAGCTGTCGAACCTCAACGGCTTCCGCCGGCTGCCTCCCCAGTGGGCCGTCGAGTGGAAGTTCCTGTTCGACATGCCCGGTGCTGACACGACGCCCCAGGCGTCGCTGCCGATCGACACCCAGCTGGCCCGCCCGCTCGCGGACCTGCCGCTGTCGGTCGCGGCGCACCCGCCGCACGCGCTCGCCGAGCGCAACCTGCAGCGGGGAGTCGCCCTGGGCCTGCCGGCGGGCAACACCGTCGCCCGGGCGATGGGCGTCGAGCCGCTCACCGACGACCAGCTCGGCATCGGCGACCTCAGCGAGGACGTCCGGCTGCACCCGCCGCTGTGGTTCTACATCCTCAAGGAGGCCGAGGTCGTCGCCGACGGCAAGACGCTCGGACCGGTCGGAGGCCGGATCGTGGCGGAGGTCCTCCTGGGGATCCTTGCCGCCGACCCGCTGTCGTACCTCTCGGTCGAGCCCAACTGGAAGCCGATGGCCCCGATGGCGCGCGACGACGGGTCGTTCGACGTGCCGCAGCTCCTGCGGTTCGCGAAGGAGGCCTGAGCCGTCCGCTCAGACGTGGTTGCGCAGCAGTGTTCGGAAGAACGCCACACCGCGCTCGAGGTCCTCGATGAGCAGGTACTCGTTCGCGGTGTGGATGCTGTCACGCTGCTCCCGCGACATCATGAACGGGGAGAAGCGGTAGACCGCGTCGGAGTGGACCGCGAAGTGTCGGCTGTCGGTCGCGCCGTTCTGCACGTACGGCACGACGGCCGCGTCCGGGTACGTCGCCGTGATCGTCGCGCTGAGCAGGGCGAAGGCGTCGTTGTCGATCCGCGAGACCGGAGACGGGTCCATGCCCTCGCGGGCGGTGATGGACACGGACGGGTCGGCGACGAGGGTTCGGATGCGCTCCAGCACCGACGTCACGGTCTCGCCGACCGCGATGCGGATGTTCACGTTGGCCCAGGCGCGCGACGCGATGACGTTCGCACCAGGGCTGCCTGACAGCTGGGTGGTGGTCGTCGTGGTCCGTACGACGGCGGCCGTCTCGACGCCGACCTTCGCGAGGATCTGGGCGACGGGCCTGTTGAGACGCTCGGCGTTGGCGAGGACCTGACGCAGCGGCGGGGGCGTGTGCGGGGCGATCGCCTCGAGCATCTGCACGACCGGGGCCGACAGGCGCGCCGGGAACGGGTGGTCGTCGATCCGCACGATCGCGCGGGCGAGGCGCGCGGTCGCGCCGCGGCGTGCGGGCGTCGACGCGTGCCCGCCGGGTGCGGTCGTCTCGAGCAGGACGTCGACGATGCCCTTCTCGCTGACACCGACCATGGCGGTCGGGACCTTCACCCCGGGGAACGCACCCTGGACGACGGCGCCGCCCTCGTCGCTGACGAGCCACGGGACGACGCCCTGCTCGGCGAGGTGGTTCGCGATGTCCTCGGCGGTCTCGCCCGAGATCTCCTCGGTGTCGCCGAAGCAGAGGTACACGTCGTGCGCGGGGACGAAGCCGTCACCGAGCAGGGACTCGACCGCTTCGGCGACCGCGACGAGATGGCCCTTGTCGTCGAGCGCTCCTCGCCCGTGCACGGCGCCGTCGACGATCTCTCCGCTGAACGGGTCGCGGTCCCAGTCCTCGGCGACGACCGGGACGACGTCGTAGTGCGCCATCAGCACGACGGGCCGGTCCGCCGTGGCGCCGCGCCAGCGGAACAGCAGCCCTCCGCCGAAGCGGGTCAGCATGGTCTGCGCGTGCAGACGCGGGTAGCGCTGCGCGAAGAGCGTACGGAACCGCTCGAACTCCGCGTGGTCGATCGTGTCGGAGTCCCTCGAGGAGACGGTCCGGCAGGTGATGAGGGCGGACAGGTTGTCGGCGGCGGTGCTCACACGTGCTCCTCGGGCGTGACGACGGCGGGTTCGACGGGGTGGGAGAAGGCTCCCCGCGGGACGAAGACGAGGCAGAGCGCCGCGACCAGCGCGGTGCCTCCACAGATGGCCCACACGGTCAGGTAGCCGCGCAGGGGTGCCGCCGTGTCGCTCGAGTCGGCCGCCACACCGGACGCGAGCGCGAGGGCGAAGATGCTGGACGCGAAGGCCCCGCCGAGCGTCTTGGTGGTGTTCGTGAGCCCCGTCGCGACGGCGGTCCCGCCCGGCGGTGCGGCGGACGCGGCCGCCGCGGGAATGGCGGCGACCAGGGCACCGGAGCCCAGGCCCGCCGTCGCCATGCAGACGACGACCTCCGGCAGGGAGTCGTGCAGCAGCAGGAGCCCGAGGTAGCCGATCCCGACGAGTGCCGCGGCGCCGATCAGCGTACGGCGCGGCGTGAGGGCCGTCGACACGCGCGCGAAGAGGGCGGCGCCGACCAGCAGCGACAGCACGTACAACCCGATCACCGGCGCGACGCCGCCCGCCGACAGGCCGAGACCGTAGCCGTACTCGTCGGGGTCGGTGCGGGCGTAGGTCGAGAGCGGGATCTGGGCCCCGAGGATGCTCACGCCGAACAGCAGGGCGGTCAGCTGCACCGGCCACATCGAGGCCTGTCGCATCACGGCGAGGTCGATGAGCGGGTCGGCGTGACGGCGCTCCTGGCGCGCGAACGGCACGAGCAGCGTCAGTCCGACGAGGAAGCTCAGCCACGGCCACGGCGACGCGAGGCCGTCGACGCGGATCAGCATGAGGCCGCCGACCACGAGGAGCAGGCTCGTGCTCAGCAGGGCGGCGCCCGCGAGGTCGACCGAGCCGTGGCTGCGTCGCTCGTGCACGTCGGGCACCCAGCGCAGGATCACGACGACGACCGCGGTCGTCGCGACGGCGGGAACGGAGAGCACCAGGACGAGGTTGCCGTCGAACACCGACGAGAAGAGCCCGGCGCTGAGCGCTCCGAGGATCGCACCTGCCTGGAGCGCCGCGACGATGATGCCGGTCGCACGCCGGGTCGTCGCCGCCGGGTCGGCCTCCCGCGCCGAGCGGATGTGGATCAGGGCGACCTCGAGCGGGAGCCACACCGTGAAGATGCCCTGCGCGGCCCAGAACACGAGGTAGCTGGTGAACCCGGGAGCGAACGCGACGCCCCAGGTCGCGACGGCGGTGACGACCGCGGCGATGACCAGCAGCCGGCGGTGGCCGAACAGGTCGCCGAGCTTGGACAGCACCGGGACGAGCATCGCGGACACCAGCAGCTGTGCGGCCTCGAACCAGTTCACGTCGGCGTCGTGGATGTCGAGGTTCCGCGCGATGTCGGTCATCAGCGGCGTGTAGTAGCCCTGGAGCATGCCGCTGACGAGCTCGACGAAGAACAGCGCTCCGACGATGCCGCCGACGGCCTTGGGGGTGCGCACCGGGTCCTCCTGGGGATGAGCTCGAGGCGACGCCCGGAGCCAGACGATGCTACGTCAGCGCCTCCACGTGCGGACCAGGAAGTCCGAGGCTCGCTCGCGGGCGGGAGGTGTCCGCCGTCTGAGCAGCGGGAGGACCGCGACCGTCGCGACCATGGTCAGGCTCACCACCGCGGCGTACCTGTCGACCAGCAGGACGACCATGACCGCGTCCGGGCCGAGGGCGTAGCCGAGGCCTGCAACGAGACCTGTCAGTCCCAGCGTTCCCAGCAGGTCGAGGGCGAGGAACGTGGTCAGACGCATCCCGGCCCAGCCCGCCATCGCGTAGACCACGGCGGTGGGGATGCCAGGGAGCACCGCGATGGTGACGGCGAGCCGCAGGATCCACGGGTTCACGTCGCTCGCCCGGGATGCGATCCGAAGGGCGCGCTCGCTGGTGGTGAACATCCGGATGATCCCGAGTCCCCACCGTCGTCCGGTCAACCACGTCAGCCAGTCGAGCTTGGCCATCCCGACCGCGCCGGCCAGCACGACCGGCCACAGCGACGCGTCGCCGGTCCGCGCGAACGCCGCGGCGGCACCGACCGCGGTGAGGTCGCCGGTGAGCAGCTCGAGCAGCACCGGGTGCGAGGCGAGCAGGAAGGGCGTCATGGGCCGCACGATCAGTCCGAGGGCGATCGCCGCGAGGATGGCGCCGATCAATGCGTGGTCGACACGGGTGGCGCGGCCCCGCCACGGACGAAGCCGACGCCACGCGGTGTGCCGGCGCCGTCCAGCGTCAGCTGAGCCGGCACCGAGTGACGAGTCCGTCGTGCTGGTCATGCTTCGACGCTAGGAGCCCGCGCGATCGGTCGACAGGTGCGATTGTCACGACTCGACCGTGCACGCGCCTGTGGGAAACTCAGACCCGATGAGCCCGCGCACTCCGCTCCGACATCGTCGCCTCGCGATCAGCCCTCGGCTGGTGGTGCTGGGCGTGCTGGTGATGGCGTACGCGTGGGCGCTGGTGTTTCCGCTGCGTCTGAGCGATCCGCCGTCGACCGTTCTCGCGGTCGTGTACGTCATCGGGCTGGCCTGCTACGCGGTGGCGCTGGCCATGGTGCTCCGCGCCTCGGTCAGCCCCTACCAGTCGCGCGCCACCCGGGCGCTCCTCGTCGGGACTCTCGCCGTGGTGACCCTCGGCCTGTGGCCACCTGGCTTCGCCTGGGCCGAGCCGGGGCAGGCGGCCTGGGTCTGGATCGCGGGCTTCGCGATCGGGGCGAGCGTCCTGGCCGACGTTCGGGCCGGCCTGACGTCCGGGGTCGCGCTGGTGGCAGCGTCTGCGATCGGCGCGGGTGTCTTCGGCGGCTCGGTGGTGGAGTACGTGGCAGTCACGATCGGCTGCGCTGCCGCGTTGTGGCTGATGGGTGTGGTGCTGGTGTGGCTGCTCGACCTGCTGTGGGCGGCCGAAGCCGGCCGAGACGCGGAGGCCGGCCTGGTCCTTGCGCAGGAGCGACTCCGCCTGAGCAGGGAGCTGCACGACGTCCTCGGCCACCGGCTGGGGATCATCGCGCTCAAGGCCGAGCTGGCGGCGGACCTTGCAGCGACCGACCCGCAACGGGCCGCGGCAGAGAGCTCGGAGATCCGTGCGATCGCGGCGGCGACCCTCGTCGAGGCCCGGAGGGCGGTTCACGGCGAGACCGTCGCCGACCTGCCGGCCCAGCTGGAGTCCGCCACGCTGGTCCTCGCCTCCGCCGGGATCGAGACCTCGGTCGACGTCGACACCGCACAGGTCCCCGCGGCTCAGTCGCGGTTGCTTGCCTCGGTGGTCCGCGAGGCGGTGACGAACATCCTTCGCCACAGCGACGCCCGCACCGTGAGCTTCGCGTTCCACCCGGCGGGATCGTGCCCCACACTGGTGATCGTGAACGACGGCGGCGGACCTCCACGGCCCGGCGGCAACGGCGCGGCCGCGTCCTCGGGCACCGGACTCGCGTCTCTCGCTGCACGGTGCGCGGCATCGCGCGCCCGGCTGCGCTCCGGCCCCACGCCCGAGGGCGGTTTCGAGCTGCGAGTCGAGCTGCGTCCAGACGGCACCAGCGCGCCGTGACGGGCACGATCCGTGTCCTCCTCGCCGAGGACGAGGAGCTGATCCGGACCGCACTGGTCGGGTTGCTGGACCGCGAGCCCGACATCGAGGTCGTAGCGACCGCGGCGGACGGCCGACAGGCGCTCGACCGTGCGCTCGCCCACCGACCCGACGTCGTGGTCGTCGACCTCCAGATGCCGGCCCCGGACGGGATCGGCGTCGTCACCGAGCTGGCCAGGCTGCTGCCCGCGTGCGCGGGGGTGATCCTGACCGGCCACGGACGTCCTCATGTCCTGCGCACGGCGCTCGCGTCGGGTGCGCGCGGCTTCCTGGCCAAGGGTGCGCCCGGAACGGCTCTCGCCGACGTCGTCCGCCGGGTGAACGCGGGTCAGCGGTACGTGGACCCCGTGCTGGCCGCAGACGCGCTCACCGAGCCGCCGTCCCCGTTGACGCCGCGCGAGCGAGAGGTGCTGACGGCCGCACGCGAGGATCAGCCGATCCGCGACGTGGCCCGCGCTCTCTTCCTGTCACCAGGGACGGTCCGCAACTACCTGGCGGCCATCACCCAGAAGCTGGAAGCCGGCTCACGCGCCGAGGCCTACCGGACAGCACGGGACCACGGCTGGATCTAGCCGAGAGCGGCCAACGTGAGGGCCGCGAGCCCGAACGGGACGTCCAGCAGGATGCAGAACGTCGCGAGCGAGCTCGGCACCACGTCAGCGCGTCGCAGGTGCCGGTAGTCCCACAGCGCATGACTCGCCAGTGCGAGGCCGGCAAGGGCCAGGCCGAGCCTCGGGGAGATGGTGACGGCGACCACTGCCAGGCCGCCGAACACGAGCATGGCAGCAGCCTGCTCGGCGAGAGCCCGAGCGGGAGCACCGCGACAGATGCCGGCCAGCACGAGCGCGGCGGCGTACGCGGACAGGCCGGCCCACCACGCCACACCGGCGATCTCGCTGACGGTGACCACGACGGACGCCGACAGGATGCCCGCCCACGCGACCCAAGGGCGGCTGAAGGCAGCGGCGGCGAGGTAGCAGCTGGCCGCCGCGGCGACGGTGGTGGCGACCGCGTCGGTGGCCACCCCTGTCACGATCTGGAATCCCGCGGCGACCAGCCCCAGAAGGACCGGCCAGTGGCTCGCGAGGGATCGCCACCCGGTGGCTCGGACCGTTGGCACGTGGTCACCGCGATCCGGCGTCGCTCGCGCTGGTGTGTGGTTCTGCATCGGAGTACCCGGTCTCCTCGGTCGAAGGTTCTTGGACCCGACCGAGTCTGGGCGCATGCAGGTCACGGTTGACCCGTGCGCATGTCATCGATTCGCGTGATGGGCCGCCCATCTCGGCGTGGGCAGCTCCGGCGTCCGGCTGCCGGTCCGGCGCGCGGCTAGCGTGGAGCGATGGCAGGGCCACAGGTGCGGGTCGGGATCTCCGGCTGGAGCTATGCGTCGTGGCGGGGCGACTTCTATCCTCGGGGCGTGCGCCGGGCCGACGAGCTGGCGTACGTCGCTGCGCGGATGCCGGCGGTGGAGGTCAACGCCAGCTTCTACCGGCTGCAGCGACCCACGACGTACGCACGCTGGTACGACACGACGCCGCGCGGCTTCCGCTTCACGGTGAAGGGGAGCCGCCTGCTCACGCACCTGCTCCGGCTGCGCGATCCCGCCGACCCGCTGGCCACGTTCCTCGCCTCCGGCGTCCTCGCGCTGCGCGAGAAGCTCGGACCGATGCTCTGGCAGCTCCCAGCCCGGGGAGCGCCGACGCCGGAGGCTCTCGACGCGTTCTGCGCCATGCTGCCGCGCACCTACGGGCAGGCTGCGGCGTTGGCCAGCGAGCACGGCACGCGGATCAGCGGTGACCGCGTCTGGCTCCCCGACACCGACCGCGGGTCGGGGCGCCGTATCGCGCACGCGGTCGAGGTGCGTACGGCCGAGCGGCTCGACGAGGTCGTCGAGATCCTTCGTCGCCACCGCGTGGCCCTCGTGGTCTCCGACGGTGCCGGGACGTGGCCGATGGTCGACCGCCGGACCGCGTCGTTCGCGTACGTCCGGCTCCACGGGCACTCCAGGCTCTACCACGGCGGCTACTCGGCACAGCGCCTGCGCACCTGGGCGGAGCGCATCCGCTCATGGGACGCGCCCACCTGGGTCTTCTTCGACAACGACGCCGACGGCCGTGCCCCGTACGACGCCGTCGCCCTGGCGCGCGAGCTCTCCTGACGACGCCGTCAGTCGCCGGAGGTGCGGGTGGCCCGCGTGTTCTGCGTGGCTCGGGTACGGGGGTCGTCCTGGGTGACTGCGGTGGCCTGGGTGACTGCGGTGGCCTGCGTGGCGCCGGTGGCGCGCGTCAGCGTCGCCCGGGTCGCTGCCGTGGCGCCCGTTGCGGCCGTGCGGGTGGCCTGTGCACCGACGGCCGTCAGGTCGTCCGGGCGGTCGTCGTCATCGTCGTCGTCGACCGCGACCACCGCGTCGTCGTTGTCGACCCGCTTGGTCACGGCGGGCTCGGTGCCGCCGTCCGGGCTGGCGCTGGCCACCGACGAGGCACCCCAGACGACGCCTCCGAGGGCGAACGAGAGGCCGAGGGCGGCGACGCCCGTGCGGATCAGAGTGCTGCTCATGGTGTTCTCCTTGTCGTCGTCCGGCGTGGCCGGCGAGATCGGTTGCTGACACCCCTGACCCTGATCGGCGGTGGTGAGACGCGTGTGAGCCCTCGGTGAGAGGGGTCTCATGTCCACTCGTCGCCGGCTCCGGTGATCGGCGACCGGCGTACGACGTGACGCCCGCCTAGAGTTCCTGGATGGATCGCCTCGACGTCGTCGCCGTCATCCTCGCCGGCGGGCAGGGCGGTCGGCTGGGTGAGCTGACCGAACGCCGCGCGAAACCCGCCCTGCCGGTTGCCGGCACCTACCGACTGATCGACCTGGCGCTGTCCAACCTCGTCCACAGCCAGATCAGCGATGTCTGGATGGTCGAGCAGTACCTGCCGGGCTCGCTCAACGACCACCTCGCGCACGGGCGGCCGTGGGACCTGGACCGGTCGTGGGGCGGGTTGCGGGTGCTGCCGCCTTTCGAGGGGACCGAGGGGAGCGGTTTCGCGCAGGGCAACGCCGACGCGCTCGCCCGCCAGGTCGAGGCGCTGCGCGACCGTGCTCCCGACGTCGTCCTCGTCCTGAGCGCCGACCACCTGTGCACGCTGGACCTGCGCGACGTCCTGGCGACCCACGTCGGCGCCGACGCCGACCTCACCGTCGTCACCACGACCGGCGTGCCCGACCCGTCGCGGCACGGCGTCGTGGAGACCGGGGACGACGGCGTCGTCACGGGGTTCGCCTACAAACCCGACGACCCCGCCACGGAGATCGTCGCGACCGAGGTGTTCGCGTACCGGACGACGGCGCTGCTCGACGCGATCGGCGAGCTGCTCGAGACCCACGACCGGCTGGACGACTACGGCGACGAGCTCGTGCCGCACCTCGTACGCACCCGTCGTGTGGTCGAGCACCGGCTCGACGGCTACTGGCGTGACCTCGGCACCGTGAACGGCTACTGGCGGGCCCACATGGACGTGCTCGACCGGACTGGGGTCGACCTCGAGGACGCGCGTTGGCCCATCCGCACCGCGGCACCTGTCCGGCTACCGGCCCGCCTCGCGCCGTCGGCGAAGGTGCACGAGGCTCTGCTCGCCCCGGGCAGCCGCGTGGCCGGCACCGTCCGCCACAGCGTCGTGTGCGCCGGGTGCGAGATCGCCGAGGGTGCGGAGGTCATCGACAGCGTGCTGCTCGAAGACGTCCGTGTCGGTCCCGGAGTCCGTCTCGTCGGGGTGGTGGCCGACGCCGGTGCCGACATCTCGGGCGGTTCTCAGCGGGGATCGGACGACGTCGTCACGCTGGTCGCCTCGGACGGCGCCGTGACGGGACGCGCTCCGCGCGAGGAGTGACGTCGGGCGCCCTGTGGGCCGGGTCATGCCGCGGGCAGGGGCGTTCGGACCATCCGCCTGACCGTGGCCGCGGTCAACTAGGCTGGCGCTCGTGAGCCCGGCGACCGATCCCGCAGCACGCGTACGCCGCTGGCGTGCCGCGCGCGCCGGTGCCGCGGCGTCCATGGCGCTCGGTGTCGCGATGGCCGGTCACCTCGCCGGCGGCGGTGCCGTCCCGGGGACGCCGGCCGTCCTCGTCGCGGGCGCGCTCGCGACGGCGCTCGCCTACCGGTTGTCGGATCGGCGCTGGTCGGTGCGCACGTTGGGCGGACTCGTGCTCGGAGTCCAGGGCGCCGTCCACCTCTGGTGCTCGCTCACCCTGAGTCCTGTCGCCGAGCCGACCGCCGCGTCTCCCGACGCCGCGATGCTGCTCGGGCACGCCCTCGCGACGGTCGCGACCGTCGCACTCCTCCGACGCGGTGAACACGCGCTGCTCGCGCTGGGGGACGCGGTCGTGGTCGGTCCGAGCCGGCGGCTGTCGTACGCGTCCCGTCCGTGCGTCGCGGCGCCCGCCACGCACTCCCACCTCCCGGCACGCACCCGACCGGTGCGTCCCCACCTGCTGATCGTGCTCGCCACGACGTTGACCCGTCGCGGCCCGCCGGTGTGCGCCTGACTCCCCGTCACGCTCATCCTCTGATCAGAAAGCACCTGTCATGAAGACGTTCGTCCTGCGCTCCGCCCTGCTCTCCGGCGCAGCGGTCGCACTCGCGATCCTCCCGTCCGCTCCCGCCTCCGCCCACGTCGGCGTCGATGCGCCCGACGCCACCAAGGGCGGCTGGTCCACGTTGTCCTTCCGCGTCCCGACCGAGTCCGACACCGCCAGCACCACCGAGCTCACCGTCGCCTTCCCCGAGGGCGTCGACTTCGAGTACGTCGCCACCCGCACCAAGCCCGGCTGGACCGTGACGAAGGCCGACGGCGAGTCCGTCACCTGGACGGCCGAGAAGGGGTACGCGATCGCTCCGGGGGAGTTCGACGTGTTCGACCTTCGCGTCGGCCCGCTCCCGACCGACGCCGACACCCTGGAGTTCCCCGCGACCCAGACGTACTCCGACGGGACCACGGTCGCGTGGGACCAGCCGACGCCCGAGAGCGGTGAGGAGCCCGAGCGGCCCGCACCCGTTGTGACGCTCGGAGAGGCGTCCGAGGACGGGCACGGGGCGCACGGCGCGGACTCCGACGACACGTCCTCCGAGGCCGCCGACGCAGATTCGTCGTCCGGTGGTGTCGACGGCTGGCTCGTCGCCGGCGTCGCGGTTCTCGCCCTCGCACTGGGCGCGCTCGGGGCGAGCCTGATCCGCCGGAGGCCTCGGAACCGATGAGCACCGCCGTTCGCAGGCTGCGCTCCGTCGCGCTCGTCTGCATCGTCGCCGTCGGGCTGCTGCTGGTCAGCAGCCCGACGGCGACCGGCCATGCCGTCCTCGTCTCGACGTCACCCGCGGACGGCTCCACCGTGGCGACCCTTCCCGCCGAGGTCGTGATGACGTTCAACGAGAACGTCACCACCCCGGCGTACGTCGTGGTCGAGGCGCCGGACGGCACGAAGGTCACCTCCGGTGAGGCTCGGACCGACGGCACCGCGGTCCGGGCGCCGCTCGACGACGCCGGCATCGCGGGGGAGTACCGAGCCTCCTACCGGGTGGTCTCCGCCGACGGGCACCCGATCACCGGCTCGGTGTACTTCACCGTCAGCCAGGGGCGTACCGTCGAGAAGACCCGGGACGACCAGGGAGCCGACGACGCGAGCTTCGTCCACGAGCACCGCGCGCACTTCCTGTGGGGCGCGGCCGGAGTCGTCGCTGCGGCGGCGCTCCTGCTGTGGCCGCGTCGCCGGGAGGACAAGGAGGAGGAGTGATGGCCGCGCCCGCACGCTGGGCTCTCGGGGCGTTCCTTGCGACGTTCGCGACGCTGTACGTGGCCCTGGTGGTCGGAGGCGCTGCGCCGGAGGAGCCGGCCGCGGGGATCTCCGACCCCGGCTCGTTCGTGGGCTGGGCGATCCCGGTGGTGAAGGTCGTCGCCGACCTCGCCGGCCTGGTGACTGCCGGGTTCCTCGTGACCGCGGCGTTCCTGCTGCCGTCGAGCGGTCCTGACGTCCAGGGCCTCTCGGCCCGAGCGATGCGCCGCGCGTCGACGGCGGCGTTCGCGTGGGCCGGCGTCACGCTTGTCCTCTTCGCGCTGAACGCGGCCGATCTCCTCCTCATCCCCGTCGACCAGCTGTCGTGGAGCGTGCTCACGCAGTTCTTCGACGGCACCGAGCTGGGGTGGGCGCTGGTCGCGCAGGCGGTGATCGCCCTGCTGGTGGCCGTGCTCACCCGGCTGACGTTCAGCGTGCGTGCGGCCGCGCTCCTCCTCGGCCTCACGCTCGGCGGCTTCGTCCCGCAGGCGCTGTCCGGCCACTCCGCCGGATCCGGTTCGCACGACCTCGCCGTCGTCAGCCTGCTGCTCCACCTCGTGGGGGCGGCGCTGTGGGTGGGTGGCCTCGCCGGCCTCGCGTGGATCGCGCTGCGGGGGAGTCGTCGGCTCCCGGCCGGCGTGGCCCGGTTCTCGACGCTGGCGCTGTGGTGCGTCGCCATCATCGGTGTCTCGGGCGTGGTCAACGCGGCCACCCGCATCCAGGGGCTCGGCGACCTCGACTCCCAGTACGCGATGCTCGTCTGGGCGAAGGTCGCCGCGTTCGTCGTCCTCGCGAGCTTCGGGCTCGTGCACCGTCGCCGAACGGTGGCCGAGCTCGAGCAGACGGACGGGCTCGACGACGGGCCGGCACGCGGACGTGCCCGGCTGCTCTTCCTCCGGGTCGCTGCGGTCGAGCTGATCGTGATGGGCATGACGGTCGCGGTCGCCGTCGCGCTGTCGCGGACGCCGACCCCGAAGCCCAGCGACCTCTACCAGTCGCCCGCCGAGGCGATCCTCGGCGGCGCGCTCCCGCCTGAGCCGACGCTCTGGCGTCTGCTGTGGGGCTTCACTCCCAACGGCGTCGGCCTCGCCGTCGTCGGGCTCGGGCTCGCGTTCTACGTCGCCGGGCTCCGCGTCATGCGGCGCCGTGGTGACTCCTGGCCGGTCGGCCGCACGATCTCGTGGATGACGGGACTCGTCGTCATCGGCTGGGCGACGTTCGGTGGCCTCGGGGTCTACTCCCACGTGCTCTTCAGCGCGCACATGGTCTCGCACATGATGCTCAGCATGGTCGCGCCGATCTTCCTGGTGCTTGGCGCCCCGGTGACGCTGGCACTGCGGACGCTGCCCGGGCCGCGCAGCAAGGGCGACGTGTCGCCCCGGCAGATGCTGGTGTCGTTCCTGCACTCGCGGTTCACGAAGGTCGTCACGTTCCCGCTGGTCGTCGCGCTGGTCTTCATCGGGAGCCTGTACGGGCTCTACTTCACGCCGCTGTTCGAGACCGCCATGGAGAGCCACATCGGTCACGGACTGATGGAGCTGCACTTCCTCGCCGCAGGCTCGCTGTTCTACTACGTGATCGTCGGGGTCGATCCGTCCCCACGCACGATCGCACCGCTCTGGCGGTTCGTGATCCTGATGGTGACGATCCCGTTCCACGCGTTCTTCTCGATCGCGATGATGTCCATGACGACCGTGGTCGCCGAGGACTTCTACACCTCGCTCGACCGGCCGTACGCCACGGACCTCCTCGCCGACCAGTACCTCGGCGGTGGCATCGCCTGGGCGATGGGCGAGGTCCCGCTCGTGATCGTGATGGCGGCCCTGTTCGTCCAGTGGTTCCGATCGGACTCCCGAGAGGCCGAACGGCACGACCGAGCGGCCGGGCGCAACGACGACGCCGACCTCGCCGCCTACAACGCCTACCTCGCCCAGCTCGCCGGGCGACCGGAGTCGAAGCCCGGGCAGACAGAAGCCCGGTCGGCCACGAGGACCGACCGGGCTTCCGACAGCTGACGGGCTACGGGGTGTAGAGCGTCGTGGTGTTCGTACGGGCGGCCTCGAAGCGCGCCTGCACGTCGGCCCAGTTGACGACGTTCCACCAGGCCTTGACGTAGTCGGCCTTGACGTTCTGGTACTGCAGGTAGAACGCGTGCTCCCACATGTCGAGCATGAGGAGCGGGACCAGCCCGACCGGCAGGTTGCCCTGGTGGTCGTACAGCTGGCAGATGATCGGGCGCTGCGCGAGCGTCTCCCACGCGAGGATCGACCAGCCCGAGCCCTGGATGCCGAGGGCGGTGGCCTCGAAGTGGGCGCGGAACTTGTCGAACGACCCGAAGAAGTTGTCGAGGGCCGCGCCGAGCTCGCCGTCCGGCTTGTCGCCGCCGTCGGGCGACATGTTCGGCCAGAACACCGAGTGGTTCACGTGCCCCGCGAGGTTGAACGCGAGGTTCTTCTCCAAGAGGTTGACCGTCGACAGCGCGTCCTTGTCGCGGGCCTCGGCCATCTGCTCCAGCGCCTGGTTGGCGCCGTTGACGTACGTCTGGTGGTGCTTGTCGTGGTGAAGCTCCATGATCTTGCCGGAGATGTGGGGCTCGAGAGCTCCGTAGTCGTACGGCAGATCGGGCAGGGTGTAGTCAGCCACGTGTCCTCCATCGATTCTCTTGAGTTGTCCTCACAGTCTCTCAGCCGTGGCGCGACTGCAACCGCCGGGTTCGCCAGGTGATCCGCAAGGTGGCTGGTGGCAGCGGTTAGTCTTGTGGACGCCCGTGACACCCGCGTCCTCGACGCGCCCGAGTGAAGCCGTACCGTAGACAAGGATGCCCGTGACCGCCGCCCCGAACGCCTCGAGTGCCGAGCGAGTCCTCACGGTTCCGAACCTCCTGAGCTTCATGCGGCTCCTCGGAGTGCCGTTGTTCCTCTGGCTCGTCCTCGGGCCGGAGGCCGACGTCCTGGCCCTCGTCGTGCTCGTGGTCTCCGGCTTCACCGACTACCTCGACGGCTACCTCGCGCGCCGTCTCGGGCAGACCTCCAAGCTCGGCGCGATCCTCGACCCGGTGGCCGACCGGATGTACATCCTGGCGGTCGTCTTCGGCCTCGCCATGCGCGACATCATCCCGTGGTGGCTGGCGATCATCCTGCCGCTCCGTGACGTGATGCTCTTCGGTCTGGTGCCGTTCCTGCGCACTCGCGGCTACAGCTCGCTGCCGGTCCACTTCCTCGGGAAGGCGGCGACGGCCGGCCTCCTGTACGCGTTCCCGCTGCTGCTCCTCGGCGACGACACCGGCACCGTCGCGGGCCTCGCGAACGTCTTCGGCTGGGCGTTCGCGATCTGGGGCGTCGGCCTCTACTGGTGGGCGGGCATCCTCTACGTGTGGCAGGTGCGGCGTCTCATGGCCACCGTTCCGCCGCTGAAGGCGCAGTAGGGCGCGACGTGGCGGAGCGGCGTACGGGGTCGAGCACGGAGCCCGCATCGGGGGACGTGTTCTCAGCAGACGTGACCGGCAACTCGATGACGCTCCTGCAGAACATCATCGACCACCCGCTCGACGACGACTACTACACGCACGCGCCGCACGAGCGGTCGCGGCGAGGCCGTACGGCGGCTGTCGTCGTCATCGCCTTCTTCGCCCTCATGATCACCCTGGCGGTGCTGCAGACCCAGGCGGCCAAGCCGGAGGAGGAGACCGAGCGCGCCGTGCTCATCACCCAGCTCGAGAAGCGGATGACCTCCGTCGACGCCCGTCGGCAGGAGGTCGCCGACCTCGGTCGCTCGGTCACCCGGCTGCAGCGCGTCCAGGCGGGCGCCGAGGCGCTGGCCCGTGCGCAGGAGCAGCGTGCCGTCGTCGGCACGATCGCCGTCAGCGGTCCAGCGGTGCGCGTCACCGTCGACAACGCCGACGACGCCGACGACAACCCGGCGGGTCGTGTGCGCGACAAGGACCTCCAGGTGCTCGTGAACGGCCTGTGGGCCGCCGGCGCCGAGGCGATCGGGATCAACGGCAACCGCCTGACGTCGATGTCGTCGATCCGGGCCGCAGGCGAAGGCATCACCGTGAACTATCGCTCGTTGACCACCCCGTACGTGGTGACGGCGATCGGGAATCCGCGTACGCTTCCCGGGAACTTCGTCGAGACGGCCGCCGCTCAGACCTGGAGCAGCCTGAAGGAGAATTTCGGCATGCGGTTCGACGTCACTGAACGCAACGCGGCTGACCTGCCCGCTGCGCCCCGACGCGCGTCCACGATCCGCCACGCGCAGGTGATGGAGGTGAGCGACCA
Source organism: Mumia sp. Pv4-285 (assembly GCF_041320275.1). Taxonomy (NCBI): domain Bacteria; kingdom Bacillati; phylum Actinomycetota; class Actinomycetes; order Propionibacteriales; family Nocardioidaceae; genus Mumia; species Mumia qirimensis. Next base: position 2,277,485 of record NZ_CP162023.1, read on the forward strand.
GTGATCGCCGTCATCGGCCTCGTCGTCGGCGTCGCGCTCGGCCTCATCTTCGAGCCGAGCGTGCCCGCAGGCCTCCAGCCCTACCTCCCCATCGCGGTGGTCGCCGCCCTCGACGCCGTGTTCGGAGCGATCCGTGCCTACCTGGACGGACGGTTCGACGACAAGGTCTTCGTGGTGTCGTTCATCTCCAACGTCCTCATCGCCGCGCTCATCGTCTTCGTCGGAGACCAGCTGGGGGTCGGCGCGCAGCTCTCGACCGGCGTGATCGTCGTCCTCGGGATCCGCATCTTCTCCAACGCCGCCGCGATCCGGAGGCACCTCTTCCATGCCTAGGGTGAGTCATGGCTGAGGGACAGGCACCCGACACCAAGAAGGCGTGGGCGCGGGTCCGGCACGCGCTGACGGGCCGCCCGTCGCGCGGTCAGTGGGTCGTGGCGGCGCTCTTCCTCGTGCTCGGGTTCGCCGCGGTGACGCAGGTGCGGGCGACGAACGACGACGACTTCGCGGGGATGCGTCGCGACGAGTTGGTGACGCTGCTGGAGACCCTGGACAGCGCCGACGAGCGGCTGACGCAGCAGCGCGCCGAGCTCGCCGAGACGCAGCGCCGCCTCCAGCAGAGCTCCGAGCGCAACCAGGCCGCGATCGAGGAGACCCGCCGTGCCGCCGACACGCTGGCGATCCTCGCCGGCACGGCGCCTGCCGTGGGCCAGGGTGTCGTCATCACGATCGAGGACCCTGACGGCACGGTCCTCGCCGGGCCGATGCTCAACGCGATCGAGGAGCTGCGTGACGCCGGGGCCGAGGCGATCCAGGTCAACGGAGTCGTCCGCGTGGTCGCCCAGTCGTACGTGACCGACGACGCCAACGGTGCGGTGCGCATCGACGGTCGCGAGATCAAGCGCCCCTACGTGATCGAGGCGATCGGCGACTCCCATACGCTGGACCAGGCCGTGATGTTCCGAGGAGGGCTCGCCGACCAGGTGGCGGCGCTCGGAGGAGAGGTCGACGTCGAGCAGGTGGACTCGCTCGAGGTGACCGCACTGGCTGAGGAGCGCGAGGCCGAGTACGCTCGGCCCGCACGTTGACGACGAGGAGTGACCGTGATCCCCGAAGACCTCCAGTACACCGCCGACCACGAGTGGATCCGGTTCGACGGCGACATCGCCACGATCGGCATCACCGACTACGCGCAGGACCAGCTCGGCGACATCGTCTACCTCTCGCTGCCGGCCGTCGGCGAGTCGGTCGAAGCCGGTGCCGTGATCGGTGAGCTCGAGTCCACGAAGTCGGTCAGCGACCTCTTCGCACCCGTCACCGGCGAGGTCGTGACGGTCAACGACGGGCTCGAGTCGAACCCCGAGACCGTCAACTCCGACCCGTACGGTCAGGGGTGGCTCATCACTGTCCGAGTGCCCGATCCGGGTGGTGCGGACGATCTCATGAGCGCCGCCGCCTACCAGGCGTCGATCGACTCCTGAACCCGTGCGCTGCCGGTCCCGTGTGTCGGTTGACCACCCCCCGGCAGGCACGTAGGTTTCACACCAACAGCCGTCAAGCTCGAGCCCGGGTTGAGAGTATCGAAGGGGATCCCCGCCAATGTCGCGCACGAACGAGGACGATCCGACGCCGGACGTCCCCGAGAGCCCTTCTGAGACGACGTCGACCATCTCTCTGCCGCCGACCTCGGACGCAGATCCCGGTTCGGGAGGCGGGCTCAGCGCCGACGACGCCGCTGCGCTCGACGCACTGCCGCCGGGTTCCGCCCTGCTGGTCGTCCAGCGTGGTCCGAGCGCGGGTTCGCGCTTCCTCCTCGACACCGACGAGGTCTCGGCGGGCCGCCACCCCGACAGCGACATCTTCCTGGACGACGTGACGGTCTCGCGCCGTCACGCCGTCTTCCGGCGGACGGACGCCGGGTTCACCGTGAGCGACGTCGGCAGCCTCAACGGCACGTACGTCAACCGCGACCGGATCGACGACGTGCTCCTGAGCAGTCGCGACGAGGTGCAGATCGGCAAGTTCCGTCTGGTCTACTACCCGAGCTCCGCGAGGAGCGCCACGTCGTGATTGAGACGGCATAGCGTGACCCAGGCCGCGTCGCACGTCGCTCGGTTGAGCATCGGAGAGGTGCTCGACGAGCTGCGTGCGGACTTCCCGGACGTGTCGATCTCCAAGATCCGCTTCCTGGAGACCGAGGGTCTGGTCGAGCCGGAGCGCACGCCCGCCGGCTACCGCAAGTTCTCGCGTGCCGACGTGGAGCGCCTGCACCTCGTCCTGCGCGTGCAGCGCGACACCTACTGGCCGCTCAAGGTCATCCGCCAGAAGCTGGACGACCTGGATCGCGGTGTGGTCGCTCCGGACGACGAAGGAGTCCTCCAGGTGCCTCGCGTGATCCTGTCGTCGGACGGTCTGCCCGGTCCTGAGGCGTTCGCGAGCCGGCCGAAGGACATCCGGTTCCGCCGGAGCGAGCTCGTGCAGACCTCGGGCATCGACGAGGACCTGCTCGACGAGGCCGAGGAGTTCGGGCTCGTCGCTGCGGTGTCCGGCGCCTACACCGAGGCCGACGTGGTGATCGCGAAGACGCTGGCCGAGCTCGCGTCGTTCGGGCTGGGCCCCCGCCACCTCCGCGGCATGCGCACCGCTGCCGATCGCGAGGTCGGGATGATCGAGCAGATCGTCGAGCCCCTGAGGCGCCGCCGTGATCCCGGTTCGGCCGCCCGCGCGGACGAGACCGCCTACCACGTGGCGTCGCTCTCGGTGCTGCTCCACACCATGCTCGTCAAGAACGGACTCCACCGCCGGGGGTAGGCTGAACTCGTGCGCGAGCTCGATGTGGTGGGAGTCCGGGTGGAGATGCCCACCAACAACCCTCTGGTGCTGCTCCGCGAGGTCGCGGGGCCGCGCTACCTGCCGATCTGGATCGGTGCGGTCGAGGCCACCGCGATCGCCTTCGCCCAGCAGGGTGTGGTGCCGCCACGCCCACTGACGCACGACCTCCTCAAGGACGTCATCGAGGCGCTCGGGGACGAGCTCACCGAGGTGCGGATCACCGAGGTGAAGGACCACGTCTTCTACGCGGTCCTGGTGTTCGCCTCCGGTGCCGAGGTCGAGGCGCGGCCGTCCGACTCGATCGCGCTCGCCCTGCGCACCGGCACCCCGATCTACTGTGCCGAGGACGTCCTCACCGAGTCGTCGGTGGGGGTTCCCGACGAGGAGGAGGAAGAGGTCGAGAAGTTCCGCGAGTTCCTCGACGAGATCACTCCTGAGGACTTCGAGCAGGGAGGGTCCTGACGCAACGTTCATCCTGGACTTGAGGTTGAGGGTCGTTCCGGCGAGTCGCGCCGGATGTCGTTGACCACCTGGGGGAGCGGACCTACCTTGAACGGGCAGACAGACGGTGTGAGACGGAGGCTTCGGTGGGCAGCAAGCAGCACTCGACGGACCGGCACGACAGTGCCGGCGCTGCCGCGCACGAGATCGCAGGCGACCAGGGCCTCCTGTTCGACGACGACGTCGCGGCCCTCCCCGAAGACTCGGGCTTCCGTGGCCCGACGGCGTGCAAGGCCGCCGGCATCACGTACCGCCAGCTCGACTACTGGGCCCGTACGGAGCTGGTGGAGCCGTCGATCCGCGACGCCAGCGGCTCCGGCACCCAACGCCTCTACTCGTTCCGCGACGTGCTCCTGCTCAAGATCATCAAGCGCCTGCTCGATGCCGGGATCTCGCTCCAGCAGATCAGGACGGCGATCCAGCACCTGCGCGAGCGCGGCACCGACGACCTCACGACGGTCACGCTGATGAGCGACGGCGTGTCGGTCTACGAGTGCAGGTCGGCCGACGAGGTCATCGACCTGCTCCAGGGCGGACAGGGCGTCTTCGGGATCGCGATCGGCGGCGTGTGGCGTGAGATCGAGGGCACGCTGTCAGACCTTCCGAGCGAGCGCGCCGCGGCGTCCGACGATCCGTCCGACGAGCTCGCTGCGCGACGCAAGGCACGCCGCGTCAGCTGAGCTGTGGCGTTCGGCCGGCTGGTAGCCTGAGCGCGAAGGGCCGAGCATGTCACGCGGGAGAGCCCGCGCAGCGTCGCGGCGCCGAAGGGGCAATTCCTCCCCGGAACCTCTCAGGCACCAGGACCGCGTGACCTAGGCACTCTGGAGCGCACCGTCGCGTGACAGAGGGGGAGGGTTGACGACCGACCCACCCGATCCTGCGGGAGCCTCGCGATGAGCGACCAGTCCACCACGGTGACCCACTCCGGTTCGAGCGAACCGATCCTTCCACTCAGCGTGCTTGCCGGAGCCGCCCCGTTCGCGTCGCGCCACATCGGCCCCGACGCCGCCGAGCAGGCGACGATGCTCGGCGTCCTGGGGTACGACACCCTCGACGAACTGATGGCCGCGGCCGTTCCCAAGGGCATCCGTCTCGGTGAGACGCTGTCGCTGCTCCCGGCGCTGTCCGAGCCACAGGTCACGGCAGCGCTCCGCGGGCTCGCCGCCCAGAACAACCCGGGTGTCGCCATGATCGGCCTCGGCTACCACCCCACCGTGACGCCACCGGTGATCCGCAGGAACGTGCTCGAGGATCCCCGCTGGTACACCGCGTACACGCCCTACCAGCCCGAGATCTCGCAAGGCCGGCTCGAGGCCCTGATCAACTTCCAGACGATGGTCGCGGACCTCGCCGGGCTCCCCACGGCCAACGCGTCGTTGCTGGACGAGGGTACGGCGGCAGCCGAGGCGATGACCCTGACGCGTCGTGCCGTCCGCGCCAACGCCGACAAGCCGTTCGTCGTCGACACCGGCTGCCTCCCGCAGACTCTCGCCGTGGTCCGGACCCGCGCCGAGGCGATGGGCATCCCGCTCGTCGAGGCCGACCTCTCCCAGGGACTTCCCGACGGCGATCTGTGCGGCGCCCTGATCGCCTACCCGCGTGAGGACGGCGCGATCGTCGACCCCACCGACGTGATCTCCGCCGTCCACGAGCGCGGCGGACTTGCCGTCGTCACGTCGGACCCGCTCGCGCTGACCCTGCTGGCCTCGCCGGGCTCGCTCGGGGCGGACGTCGTCGTCGGCTCGAGCCAGCGGTTCGGGGTGCCGATGTTCTACGGCGGCCCTCACGCCGGCTTCATCGCCGTCAAGGACGGCCTCGAGCGCCACCTTCCGGGCCGGCTCGTCGGCGTGAGCGTCGACGCCGAGGGGCGCCCGGCGTACCGGCTCGCTCTGCAGACCCGCGAGCAGCACATCCGCCGGGACCGCGCGACCTCCAACATCTGCACGGCGCAGGTGCTGCTGGCCGTCGTCGCCTCGATGTACGCGGTCTACCACGGGCCGGAGGGCCTGCGGCAGATCGCGTACCGGGTGCACCGCTCGGCGGCGGTGCTGGCCGAGGGCCTGCGGACGCACGGCGTGGAGGTCGTGCACGACACGTTCTTCGACACCGTCCTCGCCGCGGTCCCCGGCCGTGCCGACGAGGTCGTCTTCGCCGCACGTTCGCACGGGATCCACCTGCGCCGCGTCGACGCCGACCACGTCGGCATCAGCACGTCCGAGGTCACGACCCCGGCCCACGTCGAGACGGTGTGGGAGGCCTTCGGCATCACCGGCGCGGATCTCCCGGCCATCGACGATGCGGCGGGCGTTCCGATCGGGGGCGCTCCGCAGCGCACCGATCCCTACCTCGCCCACGACGTCTTCAACACCCACCACTCCGAGACCGAGATGCTGCGCTACGTCACGAAGCTCGGCGACCGCGACTACGCCCTCGACCGCGGCATGATCCCGCTCGGCTCGTGCACGATGAAGCTCAACGCCACCACCGAGATGGAGCCGGTGAGCTGGCCGGAGTTCGCCGACCTCCACCCCTTCGTCCCTGGGGAGGACGCCCAGGGCACGCTCCGGCTCGTCAAGCAGCTGGAGTCGTGGCTCGCCGAGGTGACCGGCTACGCCGCGGTGTCGATCCAGCCCAACGCCGGTTCCCAGGGTGAGCTCGCCGGCCTGCTGGCGATCCGCGGCTACCACCGCAGCCGCGGCGACGTCCACCGCGACGTCTGCCTGATCCCGTCGTCTGCGCACGGCACCAACGCCGCGTCCGCGGTGATGGCAGGCATGCGGGTGGTGGTCGTGAAGGCGGCCGACGACGGCGAGGTGGACCTCGACGACCTTCGCGCGCAGTGCGCCGCGCACGCCGACGACCTCGCGGCGATCATGGTCACCTACCCGTCGACTCACGGTGTCTACGAGCACGGGATCACCGAGCTGTGCGAGGTCATCCACGCAGCCGGTGGTCAGGTCTACGTCGACGGGGCGAACCTCAACGCGCTGCTCGGCCACGCGAAGCCGGGCGAGTTCGGTGGTGACGTCAGCCACCTCAACCTGCACAAGACGTTCTGCATCCCCCACGGCGGGGGAGGACCGGGCGTCGGGCCGGTGGCGGTCGCCGAGCACCTCGTGCCGTTCCTGCCGAGCCACCCGATGGCGCCGCTGGCCGCCGACCGGGAGGGCATCGGTGCCATCAGCGCCGCCCCGTACGGGTCCGCGGGCATCCTGCAGATCTCGTGGGCGTACGTCGCGCTCATGGGCGCGCAGGGTCTGACCGACGCGACGTCCGTGGCGGTCCTCAACGCCAACTACGTCGCGCAGCGGCTCCGTGGCCACTTCCCGGTGCTCTACGCCGGCGACCACGGGCTGGTGGCGCACGAGTGCATCCTCGACGTGCGTCCGCTCACGAAGGCGAGCGGCGTCAGCGTCGACGACGTCGCCAAGCGCCTCATCGACTACGGGTTCCACGCACCCACGATGAGCTTCCCGGTTGCCGGCACCCTCATGGTCGAGCCCACGGAGTCGGAGTCGCTGACCGAGATCGACCGGTTCTGCGACGCGATGATCGCCATCCGCGCGGAGATCGAGGCGGTCGAGCGGGGTGAGGTCGCGGTCGAGGAGAGCGCGTTGCGTCGTGCCCCGCACACGCTGAAGGCCCTCGCAGGGGACTGGGACCGGCCGTACGACCGCGACGCCGGCGCCTTCCCGACGGGTAGCCACGTCGACAAGTACTGGCCCGCGGTCGCACGCATCGACCAGGCCTACGGCGACCGCAACCTTGCGTGCGCGTGCCCGCCTCCGGAAGCATTCGCGGAGTGACCTCGCAGCCCTCTCCGTACGTCCTCGACGCGACCGCCGCCCACCTTCAGGCGGCGGTCGCCTCGGCCCAGGCGACCTGCCGCGTCCCGTCGTTGAGCGCCGCCGTAGTGCGCGACGGGGCCGTCGCGTGGCAGGGAGTCCGCGGCACGGCCGTGCGCGGCGGCGAGGCCGAACGGCCGACGGCAGACACGCAGTACCGCATCGGGTCGATCACCAAGACCTTCACCGCAGCGCTCGTGATGCAGCTCGTCGACGAAGGCGTCCTCGACCTGGGCGACACCGCGGGCACGTTCGTGCCCGAGGGTCCGTTCGCGGCAGCGACGATCCGCGGTCTGCTGTCGCACGCAGCCGGTGTCCCGGCCGAGCCTGTCGGACCGTGGTGGGAACGCAGTCGAGGCACCTCGTACGAGGCCCTCGCCCGCGCGAACGCCGACGCTGCGCCGGTCCTCGCCCCCGGCGAGCGCTACCACTACTCCAACCTGTCGTTCGCGATCCTCGGCCGCGTCGTCGAGGTCCTCCGCGGAGCGCCGTGGCGCGATGTCCTGAACGACCGGGTTCTCCTGCCGCTCGGCATGAACCGCACCACGTTCGAGGCGACACCGCCGCACGCCGACGGGTGGTCTGTCGAAGCCCTGACCGGGATGCTCGTCGCCGAGCCGCACCAGGACACGGGCGCGATGGCGCCGGCCGGCCAGCTCTGGAGCACCCCGGCCGACCTGTGCGCCTGGCTGGCCGAGCTGGCGCGACCGACGCTCGTCAGCGCCGACGCGATGGTGGCGATGACGACGCCGCAGTCGGGGGACCCTGACGAGAAGGGCGCCGGCGCGTACGGGCTCGGCCTGCGGCTCGCCGTCGCGGGCGAACGCGTGCTCGTCGGGCACGGCGGCTCGATGCCCGGCTTCCTCGCCGGGGCGTACGTCGACCGCGAGAGCGGCGTCGGGGCGGTCGTCCTGGCGAACACCGCGTACGGACTCGACGTCAGCACCCTCCCGCGCACGCTCATCGAGGTGGTCCTCGCCCACGAGCCTGTGGTGGCGGCAGAGTGGACGCCGACGCGCGAGGTGCCCGACGCCGTCCGAGAGCTCCTCGGCACCTGGCACTGGGGGCACCAGCCGTACACGATGTCGTACGACGGACAGCGGCTGCTGCTGGCCTCCGACGGTGGGCGGGCGTTCGCCTTCGCGCCGTCCGGGCGCGACACGTGGACGGGGCTCTCCGGCTACCAGCTGGGGGAGACGATGCGGGTCGTGCGCCGCGACGACGGGTCGGTCAGCCACCTCGACGCAGCGACGTTCTGCTACACCCGCACCCCGTACGACCCCACGGTGCCGATCCCCGGCGCCGGCGACGAGCGCGGCTGACCGTTCTCGGGGAGCGACCGGGGGAGCCACCGGGGTGATCACCGATCTGCGGGGACGGTGAGGAGGCGACGGTGGAGGCATGACTGATCGCCTCGCCCGAGCGCTCCTGGGAGCAGCCGTCGCCACGTCGCTCTTCTTCGTGCCGTTGCCCGCGTCAGCACAGCCCACGGACGGGGCCGCCGACGGAGTGGTCGACCAGCGCGTCGACGCACCGTTGCCGCAGCTCGACCCGGCAACGCTGCAGGCGACGATCGGCGATCTCATACGGCCGGAGAGCACGTCCGCGCAGCTGAAGGTGTCCGGGACGGCCGGCCGCTGGTACGGCTCCGCGGGGGTCGCCGACCGGCGGAGCCGACGCGCGGTCGGACCTGGGGACCGGTTCCGCGCGGGCAGCATCACGAAGATGTTCGTCGCCACCGTCGTGCTCCAGCTGGTCGCCGAGCACCGGCTGCGGCTCGACACCCCCGTCCAGGACCTCCTTCCGGGCCTGATCCCGGACCAGTACGCGCCGATCACCGTCGCCAACCTGCTCAACCACACCAGCGGGCTCCCGCCGATGAGCGGGCCTGGTGTCCCAGCGCTCGACACGCCGGAGGCGGTCCTGGCGACCCGGTTCGACCGGTGGACGCCCCGGCGGCTCGTCGCCACCCAGACCCGCGGACCGATGACGTTCGAGCCGGGGACGCGACAGGAGTACCGGGGGGTGAACTACGTCCTCCTGGCGATCCTGATCGAGCAGGTGACGGGTCAGCCCTACGGTGTGGCCGTCGGCGACCGGATCCTGCGGCCGCTCGGCCTGCACAGCACGGTGATCCCGGGGCACGACCCGCGCCTCCACGGGCGCCACGTCCATGGCTACCTCCGGGCGGGAGGACGTCTGGTCGACGTCACGGTCTTCGACCAGTCCTTCTCGTACGGCGAGGGCGAGCTCGTCACCACCAGCGCCGACCTCGATCACTTCCTCGCGGCGCTCTTCGCAGGTCGGCTCCTGCCGCGGGAGGTCCAGTCCGAGCTGTTCCGGCTGCCGCCGGCCTCGGTGCGGATGTGGGCTCCCGGCGGCGCCGACGGAGGACCGGCGCGCTACAGCAACGGCCTCCAGACCGTCACCGTGAACGACGTGACGTTCTGGGGCAAGACGGGGGAGACGTACGGGTACCAGTCGGCGGCGTTCTCCACCCGGGACGGACGGCGGCGGCTCGTCCTCTCGACCACGCCGACGGGCGACGACGAGTCGGAGCCCCCGATGGCGGCGCGGGTCGCGGACGTCCTGACTCGGCCGAGCGCAGGCGAGCTCGGGGTAGGTCAGCCGCCGAGGAGTCCGCGCTCGTAGGCGACGGCGACCGCGGCTGCGCGGTCCTTGACGCCGAGCTTCTCGTAGACGTGTCCGAGGTGGGTCTTGACGGTCGCCTCGCTGACGAAGAGCGTCCTCGCGATCTCACGGTTCGGCCGCCCCCGCGCGACCAGGGTGAGGACCTCGGTCTCCCGTGCACTGAGCTCCTGCGAGCGTGACCGCACTCGCGAAACCACCCGGGTGGCCACCGTCGGAGAGAGGACGGACTCTCCGCGGGCCGCCGCGCGGATGGCGGCGAAGAGATCGTCGCGGCGGGCGTCCTTGAGGAGGTAGCCGGTCGCGCCGGCGTCGAGCGCGGCCATGATGTCGCGGTCGTTGTCGTAGGTGGTCAGCACCAGAACACGGCTGGACACCTCGCGCAGGCGCAGCTCGGCGAGGGCTTCGACGCCGCCACCACCCGGCATCCGCAGGTCCATGAGGACGACGTCCGGTTGCAGCGACTGCGCCAGCCGGACGGCCGTCGGTCCGTCGGCGGCCTCGCCGACGACCTCGAACTCCGGGGAGGAGTCGAGCATGCCTCGGAGGCCGTCGCGGACCACCGGATGGTCGTCGACCAGGAGCAGGCGGAGCGGGGCCTCAGTCATCGCACACCGACGGTACGCGGAGCGACACAGCAGTGCCGCCGCCGGGCTCCGACTCGACGACGAGCTCGCCGCCCGCGCGCTCCGCCCGCCGGCGCATGCCCTCGATGCCGAACCCGCTGCGGTCGCTGCGGATCGAGGACGAGGGGTCGAAGCCCCGACCGTCGTCACGCACGTCGAGCACGACCTCGTCGTCGGTGAAGGACAGCGTCACACCGACACGCGACGCTGCAGAGTGGCGCGCTGCGTTGGTGAGCGACTCCTCCATGACGCGCAGGACGACGGCCTCGAACTCGGGGGAGAGCGGCTCGGGTTCGCCGGTCACCACGACCTGGGCGGCGATCGCGTGCTCTGCGGACCAGGTGTCCGCGCGCGCCCGTACCGCCTCGACCAGGTCGAGATGGTCGAGCGCGGCAGGTCCGAGCGCCTCGACGGACCGGCGTGCCTCGTCGAGCGAGGCTCGGGCCAGCTCCGCAGCGCGCTTGCGGTGGCCGTCCGCGGCGGCGGGGTCGTACGCGTCGTCTGCCGCCTGCAGCTGCGTCACGATGCCGGCAAGGCCCTGCGCGATGGTGTCGTGGATCTCCGCCGCGAGCCGCTCGCGCTCCTCGTGCATCCCCGCCTCGCGAGCACGTGCCACCAGCGCGTCCTGCAGCTCGGCGTTCTCCCGCAGCGCCTCCTCGAGCCTGGCGTTGGTCTGCTCGAGCTCGGCGATCGTGCCGACGCGCTCCTCTGCGAGGGCCTCCTCCTGCCTGCCCAGTGCGGTGAAGACCAGGACGAGCACGAGGTTGAGGGCCAGGAGTCCGAGGAAGATGAACGCCTGGAGCACGTCGGTCGGTGGGAAGCCGCCCGACTGCGAGCCGGCCATGGTCACCGCGGTGACGGTGAGCACGACCGGCACCCAGCGACGGCGGACGTAGGTCGCCGCGTCGAAGTACGCCACGAACGCGAACACCGCGCAGAACGGGTTGAGCCACGACATGACGAAGGCGATGAGCGTGCGCCCTGCGAGGTACGCGTGGCCCAGACCGTCGTCGAGACGGCCGCCCCACCGCCGATCGACGCACCACCAGTGACCCAGGCCTGCGACCGCAGCGAGTGCGAGCACGTACGGCGTCGCGGCGGCTCGGCCGATCGCCGGCGCGGTGGCGACGGCGAGGAGGCAGGCGAGTGCCAGCAGTCCGTACGGGCTCCAGCGCTGGAGCGCCGCCCAGCGCTGCTCGACCCGCACCGACAGCTCGCTCATCGTCCCTGCTCCGTCCTCTCTCGGTCGGCTGTCACTCCCACCGGAAGTAGCGCGCCGCGGCCCCGCCGAGTCCGATCGTCCACGCCAGCAGCACCAGGATGTGCACCAGACCGGGCGCGTCTCCAGCGGCGGCGGCGTCGAGCGCCAGCACGGCAGCACCGTTGGGCGTCAGCGCCACGATGTCTTGGAGCAGGTCGGGGAGGACACTGATGGGCACCCACACGCCCGCGGTGAACATCGACGGGAAGAAGACCACCGTACCGATCGCGGCGGACGCCTTGGCCGATGGGGCCAGCCCCGAGATGAGCCCACCGGTGGCCAGGTTCGCGAGCACGGCGAGCAGGAACACCGCGGTGTACACGAGCGGTGACTTCGGAAGGTCGACGCCGAAGACGACCAGCCCGACGAGGATCGCGAGGAGCGCCCCGGCGAGGATGCCGACTCCGTGGATCACCCATTGGGCCATCAAGATCTGGGACGGCTTGGCGGGTGTCGTCGAGTACCGCCGCAGCACGTCGTTCTCACGGTAGGCCGCGATCACGGCAGGCATCGACTGCAGCGATGCCATGATCGCCGACAGCAGGACGGTGATCGGGACGTAGAGGGCGATCACCGGCAGCCCGCCCAGATCGTCGCTGGGTTCGCGGAACGACGGGATCGCGCCCAGGATGCAGAGCAGGATGGTCGGGAAGAGCACGATCCAGAACATCGCCGCAGGCTCGCGCAGCATGAGGCGTGCCTCCGTCCGCAGCATGCTCGTGCCGGGGGAGCGCGTGGCGGTGGTGGTCATCGGACGATCTCCTTGTCGCCGGCGCCGGTCGGCTGTTCGCTGACCAGGTCGAGGTACGCCTCGTCGAGGGTGGACTCGGTGATGCGCAGGCGGTCGGGACGCACCGCACGGTCGCGCAGCCAGTCGAGGACGAGCAGGACAGCCGGCTCGTCGCACGCGACCTGGACACGCCCCGACCGCTCCATCACGTCGGAGACGCCCGTGACGATCCGCAGGTCGTCGAGATCAGGCAGCCCGGCGGAGACGAAGGAGACGACCAGCGGCGCCGCGGTTCGACCGATCAGCCCTTCCGGGGTGTCGACCACGAGGACGCGTCCGCGCTCGACCACGGCGATCCGGTCGCACAGGTGCTGCGCCTCCTCCATCAGGTGGGTGACGAGGAGGACGGTGGTTCCCTCGGCGCGGATCTCCTCGACGAGCTCCCACACCTCACGACGGGAGTGGGGGTCGAGACCGGTGCTCAGCTCGTCGAGGAGAGCGACCTTCGGTCGGCCGACGAGTGCGAGGGCGATCGCGAGCCGCTGCTGCTGGCCTCCCGAGAGCTTGCGCCACGGATGATCCATCCGTTCGGCGAGACCCAGCCTGTCCGCCAGCTCGACGGGGTCACGCGGGTCGTCGTAGAAGGACGCGAACAGGTCGAGCGCCTCGCGGACCCGCAGCTTCGGCTGGAGCCCCGCCTGCTGGAGCTGGACGCCGACCGAGCGCTCGACGGCGTCGCGGTCCTTGGCCGGGTCGAGGCCCAGGATGCGAACCGTGCCCGCGTCGGGGCGTCGCAGCCCGGCGATGCACTCGACGGTCGTGCTCTTTCCGGACCCGTTCGGGCCGAGGACGCCGAAGATCTCCCCCTCGGAGACGGACAGGTCGACGTGGTCCACGGCCACCACGGGTCCGTACGTCTTGCGCAGCCCGCGGACCTCGATGGCGGGCGCTGATGTCGTCGTCATACACCCATCCCATCGCGAACGCGGCGGTTGCCGCATCCACCGACCGGGTGGAGGTCGGTCGACCGATCGGCTGGGGCTTCACGACACACAGCTCAGATCCTGTCGTAGACGAGCACGGCGTTGCCCCCGGGGAATGTCATGAGGTCGGTCAGGTCGAAGGAGACCGGCGCGAACGGCGCGCCGCCGAAGGCGGAGATCCCCGCGCCGGCGACCACCGGGTAGCGCTTGACGATGATCCGGTCGATCTCCGGAAGCACCGCCGTGGCCAGCCTGCCACCGCCGGCGAGGTAGACGTCGAGGAGCGAGTCCTCGGCCTTGAGACCGCGTACGAGGGCGACCGGGTCGTCGCGCACGATCGTCACGTCGGCGGAGAGCTCCTCCTGCGTCGTGGAGACGACGTACTGGCGCAGGTGCGGGTACGGGCTGGTCATGCCGAGGGCGAGCCCGGGTTCGTAGGTCCGCCGACCCATCACGACCGTGTCGAAGTGGCGATTGGGGGCGTCGGTCAGGCCGAGCTGGGTCCTGCCCAGGGACGGAAGGACATCGGGGTACTCCTCGAGCATCCAGGCGGCGTACGCGTCGGACGAGGGAAAGAAGTCGACCTCGTCGTCAGGGCCGGCGATGAAGCCGTCGATGGAGAGGGCGACCAGGTAGGTGAGGCGTCTCATGTCTCCAGGCTCGTCGGGGCCGGCGTCGGGACCAACACCGCTCTTTGGGAGGATCGATAACGCACTGGTGATCGGAGCGGAGGTCGTACGGCGGTGGAGCTGCGGGACATCGAGATCTTCCTGACCCTGGCCGACGAGCTCCATTTCGGGCGTACGGCCGAGCGCCTCAACGTGTCCCAGGCACGGGTCAGCCAGGCGATCGCCAAGCAGGAGCGCCGGATGGGCACCGTGCTGTTCGAGCGGACGAGCCGGCAGGTGAGCCTCACGCCGGTCGGGGCACGGTTGCGTGACGACCTGCGTCAGGGGTACGAGCTCATCCAGTCGGGCCTGGCGCTCGCGAGCCGGTCCGCCCGTACGCCTGAGGGGGTGCTCAGGCTGGCCACGATGGGAGCCGTCGGCAACGACATGCGCCCCGTGGTCGAGGCGTTCGTCGCGCGACATCCGACCTGCTCCGTCGAGCCTCGCGAGTTCCACTTCAGCGACCCGTTCGGCAGGCTGCGGCGCGGTGAGGTGGACGTCCAGGTGACCTGGCTGCCGGTGTCGGAGCCTGACGTGCGGGTCGGACCGCGCGTGCTGACCGAAGGCCGCGTCCTCGCGGTGGCGAGCAGCCATCCCCTCGCCACGAAGGGTGAGGTCTCGATCGAGGTACTCGGCGACGAGACGGTGTTCGACATCGGAGCGGAGGCACCCGGCTACTGGGAGCAGGCGATGCTGCCGCGCCGGACACCCGCCGGTCGGCCGGTCATCCGGGGCCGTGGAGTGCGCACGTTCCACGAGGTCCTGACGTGCGTCGCCGCGGGCGACGGCGTGACACCGGTGAACGCGCACGTGTGCCGCTACTACACCATGCCGGGGGTGACGTACGTGCCCATCACGGACGTGCCGGACACCGAGTGGGCCCTGATCTGGCTCGCCGATCGGGAGACGCCCGAGATCCGCGCCTTCGCCGAGACCGCTCGCTCGCTCGGGACCCGAGCGCTCTGAGCGTCAGAGGGCGGTGGTGGCGTCCGACCGTCGACGCGACCACCACTGCTGGACGGCGTCGACCGCCGGCCCCGGCGACTTCGCCCACGAGAGGTGGTCGATCCGAGCACCGGCCGGCGCGGCGTCGCGGCGGTAGTCCCACCAGGTGACGGACTCGTCCTGCACGGGCCGCACGAGCGCGCGTGCCGCTCGTGGGACGGACAGGACATCGCCCTCGACCTGGAGGACGAAGGTGGGCGTGTCCAGGACCTCGCGGGGGAGCCGCCCCTCGGGGTACGGGAAGCGCCTGCGGCGGACCAGGCGCGACCACTGCCGCATGAGGGTTCGCGGCTGCGGCCCGCCGAACCCCCACGCGGGCCAGTAGCCGTACAGCGCCGTCACGGGCGGCACGGCTGCGGCGAGCGCCCAGATGCCCCAGAAGCGCTTGCCGTAGCGGCGGTAGTACGGCTCGGAGGCGCCAGCGAGGACGAGCCCGTCGACCCTGCCCCCGTCGAGTGCGTAGCCGAGGGCCACCTGCCCGCCCAGGCTGTGGCCGAGCACCACGACCGGGATGTCGGGGTGCTGTGCGCGGAACCGTGCGATGTGCTCGCCGAGGGCGGCCACGAGCTGGGCGTAGCCCCAGTCGTTGTGCCGCGTCGGTGCCTCGGTGTCACGGTCGATGCCGCGGGCGGCGAGGGTGCAGGAGCTCCAGCCGATCGCCTCGATCGCCGCGGCCAGCTCGCGGTAGTAGGCCGAGTGGACCCCCATCGCGGGCGCGATGACGACGTGGGGGCAAGACGGGTCAGTGTGCACGAAGGAGGAGTCTAGGACGCGGTGGCGTCAGACGGCTCTGCGAGGGCGTCGAGCCGACGGAGGTGGTCGGGTTCCAGCGCCAGGCCGGCTGCCGCGACGTTCTCCTCGAGGTGCTCCACCCGCGTCGTACCCGGGATCGGAAGGACGACGGGAGAGCGGGCGAGCAGCCACGCGACGGCGACCTGAGCGGGCGTCGCGCCGAGCTCGTCCGCCACGGCGGCGACGGCGACCCCCGACTCCGTCGTTGCTCCGGCAACGGGACGCCAGGGCAGGAAGGCGATCCCGGCCGCCTCGCACGCCTCGAGCGCAGCGCGCCGAGCTGGTCGGCCAACGGTGTCGCGGGATCGAGGCGATGGAGCTGGAGCAGCTCGATCCGGTCGAGGCGCAGCCGCCGGAGCGCCGCTGCCATGTGATCTCGCAGCGCCTCGGGGCGGGCATCGTGGGTCCAACCAGTCGTCTCGGTGGAGCGGACGATGCCGACCTTCGTGGCGACGAGCAGATCGTCGGGATACGGGTGGAGCGCCTCGGCGAGCAGCTCCTCGTTCGCGCCCCACCCGTACATGTGGGCGGTGTCGATCAGGGTGATGCCGAGCTCGACCGCCCGCTGCGCCACGGCGACCGAGGCGGCTCGCGCCTCGGCCGGTGCGGTCGGCAGCCGCATGGCGCCGAAGCCCAGCCTCCCCACCTCGAGATCGCCGCCGATGCGGAACGTCCCGGCCGTCATCGGCCGACCTCGCCGGCACGGTCCGCGTAGACGACGACGCGGCCGTCGCGGGCGAACCCGGCGAGCGTCGTCCCCGTGCGGTCGCAGAGCCTGGCCGCGAGCGTCGTCGGTGCTCCGACACCGACCACCGCGCCGACCCCGGCGACGACCGCCTTCTGGACGATCTCGAAGCCGATCCGACCGCTGGTGCACAGGGCGAGACCGGCGGTCGCGATCCCTTCGAGAAGCACGTGGCCGTTCACCTTGTCGACGGCGTTGTGGCGCCCCACGTCCTCGCGCACCACCACCGTGGCCCCGTCGGAGGCGAACAGCCCTGCGGCGTGGGCGCCTCCGGTCCGGGCGAAGTGCCGTTGATCGCGTCGCAAGGCGTCCGGCAAGGCGGCAAGATCAGCCGGTGACCAGGAAGGCGTCTCCTCACCGCGCTCCGGCAGCCGTTGGACGAGGTCCTCGACCTCGTCCAACGAGTCCGTGCCGCAGACCCCGCAGGCCGACGTCGCACGCAGGGACCGCTCCTTCCAGCCGCGCGCCGCCGGACGAGCGAGGGCCACCGTCACCACGTTGAACCGCTGCTCGTCGGTGAGCGTGGCATCCGTGCAGTACGCGATGCCCGCCAGGTCGTCGCGGCCCCCGATCACGCCCTCAGCGAGGACGAGACCGGCCGCGAGGTCGAAGTCGTTCCCCGGCGTGCGCATCGTCACGCCGAGGCGGCGGTCGGGCGATCCCGGCGCGGCGATGCGGATCTCCAGCGGTTCCTCGGCGATCAGCCGGTCCTCGTGCGCTCGCGGGACGCCGCCGACCCATTCGACGACGCGGCGCCGCGACGTGGGTGCGGTCATGCTCCCAGCCTATGTCCGGACCGGTGGGGCACCAGGTCTAGCATCGAATCATGACGATGCACCGGCCGCCCGCTCTCGACCCGGCCGATCCGCTCGGGATCGACGACCTCCTGGATCCCGAGGAGGTGGCGATCAGGCAGAGCGTCCGCACGATGCTCGACGCCGAGGTCGAGCCGTACGTCGCCGAGTGGTTCGAGTCGGGCGACCTGCCGGCCCGTGACCTGATGCGGGCGTTCGGCAAGCTCGGCCTGCTCGGCATGCACCTCGACGGCTACGGGTGCGCCGGCACCAGCGCGACCGCCTACGGTGTCGCCTGCCTGGAGCTGGAGGCGTCGGACTCCGGCGTCCGATCGATGGTGTCCGTGCAGGGGTCGCTCGCCATGTACGCGATCTGGGCGTACGGGAGCGAGGACCACAAGCAGACCTGGCTGCCGCGGATGGCCACCGGAGAGGCCGTCGGGTGCTTCGGACTGACCGAGCCCGACGCGGGTTCCGACCCGGCGAGCATGCGTACGCACGCGCGTCAGGACAGCGGTGGCGACTGGCTCCTCAACGGCTCGAAGATGTGGATCACGAACGGCTCGCTCGCCGACGTCGCCGTGGTGTGGGCGCAGACGGAAGGTTCCGACGGCGGCTCACAGGTCCGCGGGTTCGTCGTCCCGACCGACACACCGGGCTTCACCGCCACCACCATCAAGCACAAGATGTCGCTGCGGGCGTCTGTCACGTCCGAGCTCGTGCTGGACGGCGTACGCCTGCCTTCGGACGCCGTCCTTCCTGAGGTGAGCGGTCTGCGCGGACCGCTGTCGTGCTTGAGCGAGGCGCGCTACGGCATCGTGTGGGGTGCGATGGGCGCCGCCCGGGCGTCGTACGAGGCGGCGCGTGACTATGCGGCCACCCGTACCCAGTTCGGGGCGCCGATCGCCGCCTTTCAGCTGACCCAGGAGAAGCTCGCGACGATGTCGCTGGAGCTGAACAAGGGCATCCTGCTCGCGCTCCACCTGGGTCGTCGCAAGGACAGGGTCGGTCTGCGGCCGGAGCAGGTCAGCTACGGCAAGCTCAACAACGTCCGTGAGGCGCTCGAGATCTGCCGGACGGCGCGGACGGTCCTGGGAGCCAACGGCATCTCGCTGGAGTACCCGGTGATCCGGCACATGAACAACCTCGAGTCCGTCCTCACGTACGAGGGGACGTCCGAGATGCACACCCTGATCATCGGCCAGGCCCTGACCGGGATCCCCGCCTACCGTCCGCCGCAGGGCTGAGGTCCACCCGTGTCCTTGTGGTTCGCCTGGTTCGTCGCGCTCTGTGCGGTCGGTGTGGCCGCGTACGCCGCGTACCTCCTCGTCCGTGACCGGCCGGTCGACAACCCGTTGTTCTACCTCGCGTCCGCGCTCGAGGTCCTCGTGGTCGCGCAGCTCGTCGCCGGGTGCGTCGCTCTCGCCGCGACGTCGCGCGACGTCCAGGGCGTCACGTTCGTCGGCTACCTGCTCACGTGCGCCGTGATCCCGCCGGCCGCGGTCGTGTGGGGCGTCGCCGAGAAGTCCCGCTGGGGGACGGGCGTGGTCGTCGTGGGCATGCTGACCGTCGCCGTGCTCGTCGCCCGACTGGTCCAGATCTGGGGCGGACATGCCTGAGCACCCCACCGAGCGCTCCCGCGACGACGCGCAGACCGGCTCGGGATTCGGGCGCGTGCTCGTCGCCGTCTACGCCGTGTTCGCGATCTCCGCGACCGCCCGCTCGTTGGTGCAGCTCGTGCTTCAGTTCGACGAGGCCCCGCTCGCGTACCTCCTGTCGGCGTTCGCCGCAGCCGTCTACGTCGTGGCGACCGTCGCCCTCGCCCGGCGTGGAGAGACCTCCTCGAAGGTGGCGACGGTCGCGATCGGCGTCGAGCTCGTCGGTGTCCTCGTCATCGGCACCCTCACCGTCCTCGATCCCGAGCTCTTCCCCGACGCGACGGTGTGGTCCGAGTTCGGCGCCGGGTACGGCTACGTGCCGCTCGTCCTCCCGATCGTCGGGATGTGGTGGGTGCTGCGCACGCGGTCCCGCAACCGGCGCTCACCCAGCACGTGACCGACGGGTAGTCTCGTCGCGTGAGTGAACGCACGGTGATCACCTTCGGCACGTTCGACGTCTTCCACGTCGGACACGTCCGCATCCTCGAGCGCGCCGCGTCGCTCGGCGACCGGCTCGTGGTCGGTGTCTCCGCAGACGCCCTCAACGTCCGCAAGAAGGGCCGTGCGCCCGTCTTCTCGCAGGAGGAGCGGATCGAGATCGTGTCGGCGCTGCGCTGTGTCGACGAGGTCTTCGTCGAGGAGAGCCTCGAGCTCAAGGGCGACTACATCCGCAAGTTCGACGCCGCCGTGCTCACGATGGGAGACGACTGGAAGGGGCGCTTCGACGAGTTCTCGTCGCTGTGCGAGGTCGTCTACTTCCCGCGTACGCCGTCGGTGTCCACCACCGCGCTCATCGAGCACATCGCGTCCATCGGCTGACCGCACCGCCGCCGGTCAGGGCTCTTCGGGCAGACCCGCCTGGCGGCGACGACGCACCTGGACGATGCGGAGCGCCAGGAACGCGGCGACGGCGACCAGGGCGACGACGAGGACGACCTTCGAGTACGTCCCGACGACGTCGCTGACCGTCTCCCAGCGGTTGCCGAGCGCGTAGCCGAGCATGATGAACAACGTGTTCCAGATCGCGCTGCCGAGCGCGGTCAGCGTCAGGAACACTCGCAGCGGCATGCGCTCGAGACCGGCCGGGATCGAGATGAGACTGCGGAAGATCGGGATGAACCGCCCGAAGAAGACGGCCTTCGTCCCGTGCTTGGCGAACCACTCCTCGGTCTTCTCGACGTCGGTGACCTTCACCAGGGGCAGCTTGGCCACGACGGCGTACAGACGGTCGCGCCCGAACCACTGGCCGATCAGGTACAGCGCGAGCGCGCCGACGATCGATCCGATCGTCGTGCAGATCAGCGCGGCGGCGAGGTTCATGTCGCCGACGCTGGCGGTGAAGCCGGCGAGCGGGAGGATCACCTCGCTGGGGATCGGAGGAAAGATGTTCTCGAGGGCCACGGCGAGGCCGGCCCCGGGGGCACCGAGCCAGTCCATCAGGTCGGCTGCGAAGCCCGCGATCCCTCCGATGTCACTCACGCGTGCAGCCTAGCGAGCCTCCCTGAGCGAACGCTCAGGCGCTCCCGCGCGTCCGCCGGCGCTCCGCCCAACGCCGGACCTCCTGGTCGACGTCACGGGTCGGCGTGATCACCGGGGGACCACCGCGCAGCTGACGACGCGCCTCGACGATGCGGGCGTTGAAGGCCTCCAGCGCGGACCGGACCGAGCTCTCGGACGAGAGCCGCTCGAGCGCGGCATCGAGGCCGGCGTCGTCCTTGCGGAGCTGGAGCGCCTCGGGAAGGACACCGCTGATCTGCTCACGCTCGATCAGGCGCTTCACCCACCAGTCCGGGTCGTGCGTGTCGCCCAGTCCCGGGATCGGCTTGCCGTGGAGTGGCAGGTCGTCGAACTCGCCTCGTGCCATCGCCGCCCTGATCTGCTGGTCGACGAACGACGCCTTCTGGACGGCGAGCGTCTCCGGGTCGACGTACGCGTGCAGGCTGCGCGGTGGCGAGACGTCCCGCTCGGTGCGGCGGGCGGGGCCACGGTCACGGTCGGTCATGGAACCACCTCCTCCTCCAGGCTAGCCCGCGACTCATCCCGCGGGGGTGATGCCGAGTCCGTGCCGACACCGCAGGATGTGAGGACTCCGACGAAGGGACGTCCTGCGTGAACATGGTCATCGGCGTGCTCGTCGTCGTGGTCGTCACCGCCGCGACGGTGACGGCGATGCTCCTGGTCCGACGCCGCGCCCCCGAGGGCAGCTACTTCTCCGACGGCGACCGGGCGTCGGGCGTGTTCGGGGTGCTGGCGACCGGGTTCGCAGTCATCCTCGGCTTCATCATCTTCCTCGCGTTCGAGTCGTACGACGCCTCGCGCGTCGGCGCGGAGGCTGAGGCGCTGGCGGTGGTCCAGCAGGTGGAGACGGCGCAGTTCCTGCCGCCGGAGACGGGGGAGGAGCTGACCGGGATGCTGGTCTGCTACGCCCGGTCGGTCGTCGGGAGGGAGTGGCCGGCGATGGACGAGGGGACGCTCGGGGATGCCTTCAACCCCTGGGGCGCCGAGATGTTCCGGACGATGCGGGCGTACCAGCCGGCCACGGCAGCCGAGGAGTCGGCGTACGACCGCTGGATGGACCAGACCGGTGCACGGGAGCAGGCGCGGATCGACCGGGTCCACGGCGTCGAAGGCGTCGTGCCGCTGCCGATCTGGATAGGGCTGTTCGTGATCGCGGCAGTGATCTTCGGCTACATGCTGTTCTTCGCCGACCGCGCCGAGCGGGCGAGGACCCAGGCGATGCTGATGGGCAGCGTCACGTGTGTGATCACGCTGCTCCTGCTGCTTCTCGTCTTCTTCGACAACCCGCACGGTGACGGCCTCGGGAGGCTGGAGCCGATCGCCATGGAGCGGTCGCTGAGACTGATGGACTCCGCGATCGAAGTCGCCGGCATCGACCCGCCCATCCCCTGCGACGGCGATGGCCGAGCGCGCTGAGTCGCCCGCCGAGAAGGAGGGTGTGCTCCACGAGCTGGCGGTCACGGTGCTGCTGGTCGTGGCGGCCGTCGCCACGTCGTGGAGCAGCTACCAGGCCACGCGCTGGCACGGCGAGCAGGCCGAGGCTGCGAGCCGCACCAGCGCGATCCGGGTCGAGGCCGCACGGGAGCAGGGCCTGGCCGAGGCTCAGATGGAGATCGACGTCGCGACCTTCATCGCGTGGGTGGACGCCGACCGCAGCGGAGAGCCGCAGCTCGCCGGCTTCTTCGAGGCGCGGTTCCGGCGTGAGTTCACGCCGGCGTTCGAGGCATGGAAGGCGACGAACCCGTTCACCGACGCGACCGCGCCACCGACGCCGTTCGCGATGCCGGAGTACGACCTCGCTGCCAGCGCGAAGGCCGACGAGCTGGACCGCGAGGCGGAGGCGTCGGCAGCGAAGGTGCGGGAGGACATCCAGCGGGCGGGCAACTACGTGCTCACGGTCGTCCTGTACGCGGTCGCGCTCTTCTTCGCCGGGATGAGCACCAAGATCGGCAACCGTCGGCTCCAGACCGTGATGATCATGGCCGGCTATGTCGTGCTGCTCGGTTCGATCGCGTGGATCGCGACGTTCCCGGTGAGCATCTCGCTCTGAGGCGTCAGGGGAGCGTGGGCGCGTAGGTCAGCAGGACATGTCCGTTCGCGAAGCTGCGGACGTCCGTACGCCGGAGCGGCAGCGGACCGGCGAGCCCCGCCAGCACGGGCGTCCCGCTGCCGAGCGCGACCGGGTCGACGATGACCCGCAG
The DNA here is from genome assembly GCF_041320275.1 of Mumia sp. Pv4-285. Classification (NCBI taxonomy): domain Bacteria; kingdom Bacillati; phylum Actinomycetota; class Actinomycetes; order Propionibacteriales; family Nocardioidaceae; genus Mumia; species Mumia qirimensis. The sequence continues at coordinate 2,300,290 of NZ_CP162023.1, forward strand.
CTCGTCGATCACGCCGGTCGGGAGGAGCTCGGCGACCAGCGACGAGCTGCCGAAGACCGCGATGTCCTTGCCGGGGGCCGTCTTGAGCTCGCGGACGTGGTCGGCGAGACCGTCGGCCACGAACGTCGTCGGACCCCACGGGTGCTCTGTCATCGTCCGGGACGCCACCACCTTGGGGAGGTCGTTCATGAACCCGGCCACCACCGGGTCCGCCTCGTACGCCTCCGGGGTCGGCCAGTAGGACGCCATCAGCTCGAAGGTGACGCGTCCCATCACGATCGTGTCGATGTGGTCTCCTTGCGAGCGCGAGTACTCCTCGAACTCCTCGTCGACGGTGAACCACTCGGTGCTTCCGTCCGCGTCGGCGTGGTAGCCGTCGACGGACGTCAGCAGGAATGCGTACACAGAACGCACGGGGCCTCCTCGGGTTGGTGTCGTCATGGGAGGACGGCGCAGGAAGGGCGAACTCATCGGTGCGCGGTGGCACACTCGGGAGATGACCGACACGTACGCCGTCCCGACCGCGACAGGGCTTCCCGACCACGCCGACCTCCTGGACGCCACGCGCGCGGTGCGTGAGGTGTTCCCCGCCACGCCGCAGCAGGTGTGGCCGCTGCTCGGCCAGGACCTGGGCGCGACGGTCTGGGTGAAGCACGAGAACCACACCCCGCTCGGTGCCTTCAAGGCGCGCAGCGCCGTGGTGTTCTTCGACCGTCTCGCGCGCAGCGGTCCGCTGCCGCGAGGTGTCGTGTCGGCGACCCGCGGCAACCACGGACAGGCGCTGGCGTACGCGGCCGGCCGGCACCGGATCCCGGCCACCGTCGTCGTCCCGCACGGCAACAGTCGTGAGAAGAACGACGCGATGCGAGCCCTGGGAGCGGAGCTGATCGAGCACGGCGACGACTTCCAGGAGTCGTTGGACCATGCCGTCCGTCTTGCCGACGAGCGCGGCATCATGCTCGCGCCGAACTTCCACCCGTGGATCATCGCGGGAGCCGGCACGTACGCGCTGGAGCTCCTGTCCGCGGTGCCCGACCTCGAGGTCGTCTACGTCCCGATCGGCCTGGGCTCCGGGGTGTGTGGGATGCTCGCGGCCAAGGCGGCCCTCGCCCATCCCGTCGAGGTCGTCGGGGTCGTGTCCGCCGGCGCGACGGCGTACGCGGACTCGATCGCTGCCGGCGAGCTGGTGTCGACCCCGGTCACCACGACACTGGCCGACGGGATGGCGTGCCGGACCCCGCGAGCCGACGCGCTCGCCCTGATCCGCGACGGCGTCTCCCGGCTGGTCACCGTCACCGACGACGAGGTGTCGGCCGCGATGCGGCTGCTGTTCCGGAGCACCCACAACGTCGCGGAGGGCGCTGCGGCCGCGTCGACCGCCGCTGCCGTGCAGGAGCGAGCCCGCAATGCCGACCGCACCGTCGGCGTCGTCGTGACCGGCGGCAACGTCGACACCGACGTGTACGCCGCGCAGCTCGGCAGGACGGTGGACGGGGCATGACGGACCGCACGGTCGAGGAGCACCTCGCCACGGTCACGCCGGCGAAGCGCCAGCGCGACGCGGCGACGATGCTGGCGATGATGTCGCGGATCACGGGGGAGGACCCCACGATGTGGCACACCATCGTCGGCTTCGGCTCGTACCACTACCGCTACGAGAGCGGCCGCGAGGGCGATGCGCCCGCCGCCGGGTTCGCCCCTCGGAAGGCCGCGACGACGATCTACCTGCCCGACGGCATCGGGACGTACGAGGCTGAGCTCGCTCGGCTCGGTCCGCACACCACCGGGGTGGGGTGCCTGTACGTGAAGGACCTGGAGGACGTCGACCTCGCGGTGCTGGAGAAGATCGTCGCGGCGTCGTACGCGCGAGTCACGACGGGGACGTTCGGCCAGCGCGCCCGTGACGGCGGCACCGCGGACTGAGCCGGCATCGAACCCGCCGTCTCAGAGCATCCGCCGCAGGAACCGGTCCCGGTCGACGAGCTGGTGCTTGAGCACGAACCCCACGTGGAGCGCCACCACGACGTAGAGGGTCAGGTGGCTCGCGACGTGCAGGGCGACCAGCAGATCGTCGTCGGCGAAGGACCACGGCGCCTGCCACTCGCCGCGGTCGCTGGTCTCGAAGTCCTCGCCGGCGCCCAGGACCAGCGCGAGCCCGGTGAGCGGCACGACGAACAGGAGCCCGTAGAGCGTGCGCTCCACCACCTGGGCGAACCGCTGCTCGCCCTTCGTGACCGTCGGCGGCCACGGAGGCAGCGTGCTCGCCAGTCGCCACGCGAGACGCACGACGGCCAGGGCGAGGATGGCGAGTCCCAAGGCGATGTGGACCGGCAGCAGAAGGTCCTCGTCACCGTCGTACGCCGACTCGACCCAGCCCTCGAGGGGGCTGCTCGCTCCGGTCATCGTGTAGCCGACGAGCAGCTGGGCGAGGAGTGCGAGGACGGTCAGCCAGTGGAGCACACGGGCGACCACGCCGTACCGGGCGAGCGTACGAGGTGTCGAGGTGCTGACCACGGGGTCTCCGATCGCGAGGCGGCGGCGTGCGGTCCTGGCGCTCAGGATCTCCGCCGGACGGCCGCTCCGCAAGGGCACCGATGACTTCCTGCGGGGCAGGGTGTCAGGAGGAGTGACCGAGTCTCGACCCGACGGAGGGAACCATGGCGACACGAGCGGAGACTGTCCGCCGCATGTTCGACGCGTACCGAGGGCAGGACCGCGCCACGGCCGAGGAGCTGATCGCCGAACGGTTCGTCTTCACGAGCCCGCAGGACGACCACATCGACCGTGCGGCCTATCTCGAGCGCTGCTTCCCGACGGCGGACCGCTTCACCCGGCAGGAGCTGGTCCACGTCGCCGAGGTGGGGTCCGACGACGTGCTCATCGTGTACGAGTACGACCTCCGCGACGGCGGGTCGTACCGGAACGCCGAGCTCACCACCGTCGTCGACGGGCGTCTCACCGAGGTGCAGGTGTTCTTCGGCGGTCCCGCCCGCTGACACGTGCGTGCACGTGCATGTCGTGCCAACCGTCGGCGTGCAGCGCGCAGGATCGCCGCGTCGCCTCGAGCGCGAAGCCCACCCTCTCGGCGACGCGGCAGGACGCGGGGTTCTCCGTCGAGTGCTCGATCTCGATGCGGTGGAACCCGATGTCGTCGAGCATCCAGCGGACCACCGTCGTGAGGGCGCGGGGAGCGACCCCCTGCCCGCGCGCGGCCGGGACCGTCCAGTAGCCGAGCTCGGTGAGACCGTCGGCGAGGTCGACATCCCTGATCCCGACCCGTCCGAGGAGAGCGTCGTCGCGGTCGACGACCGCCCACTGCGCCCCGCTCTCGACAGACCATCGCGCCTCGGCCGACGTGATCCAGGCTGCTGCCTCCGCCGACGTCATGGAGCGGACATGCCAGCGCTGGATCTCTGGATCCTCGTACGCGCGGACCAGCGCGTCGACGTCGGACGCGCGCCACGGTCGCACGGTGAGCCCGTCGGCGGTGAAGGTGGGCTGCGGTCTGTTGCTGAGCGTGCCCGGCGGCAGCGCTGGCGTCACGAGATCGGGCACGTCGCCAGCGTAGCCCTGCGGAGTCGCTAGTCCCGCGGCTCCCAACCGAACATCGCCGCGACCGACACGCCTGTGTCGAGCGCGTCGAGCGCTTCGACGATGCGCCGCTCCTCCCAGTGCAGATGCGACTCGAGCACCGACGCAAGGCCGTCGACCTCGGAGCGGAGTCTCGCTCGGGCGTCCGGCTCGTCCTCCGTCGCAGCGGTCGCCACCCGATGCTCGATCCCGCCGACCAGATGGGCGATGAGCCCGTGGTCGTGCGCGAGCTCGTCGAGGACCGGGGCGAGTGCTGGCACCTGCGAGGCCAGCGCGGGGAATGCCACGTCGTCCTCGCTGGCGTGGTGGCGGGTCAGGACGGTGCAGAAGGCCAGACAGTGCGTGCGCAGCGACGCGGTCAGCTCGTCGCCCGACTCGTGCGCGTCGAAGGCGGCGAGGAGCCTGGCCAGATGGTCGCGAAGCTCGTCGTGCACGGCGACGAGCTGGGTGCCGAACGCGGAGGCTCGGTCGTGCTCGGACGGATGAGGGGCGTTGTGGGAGTCGGGCATGTCGTCCGTATCGTCGCCGTACGGGCGCATCTCACGCAACCGGGTATTCGTTCGGTCTCGCGCCGAGCCTGTGGAAGGATCGCGGCGTGACAGAGCTGAGGGAGATCTTTGCCGGTTCGTGGCGCGGAGTGCTGGTGACGCTGAAGCGCGACGGCCGGCCGCAGATGTCGAACGTCGGCCACCTGTACGACCCGGAGGCGGACGCCGTCTTGATCTCGACGACAGCGGACCGGGCGAAGGTCCGCAACCTCCGGCGCGACCCGCGGGCCAGCTTCTACGCGACGACGGACGCGCTCGCCGCGTACGCCGTGGGGGAGGGGGACGCGGAGCTCAGCGCGGTCGCGGCCGACCCCGGTGATGCGGCGGTCGAGGGTCTCGTGGCGCACTACCGTGCCGTGCGCGGCGAGCACCCTGACTGGGACGAGTTCCGTACGGCGATGGTCGCCGAGCGGCGGTTGCTCGTCACCGTGCGCTTCTCGCACGTGTACGGCTGGGCCGGGCCGGTGGCGGCCTCCCGCGTACCCGGCGAGTAGCAGTCTGGGCGCCTACCCTGGCCCGATGGGGACCGTTGACGAGTACGTGTCAGGGCTCGACGAGCCGCGCCGGTCGGTCGTGGGCAGGTTGTACGCCGCGGTGACCGAAGCGGTCCCGGAGGCCGAGCAGGGCAAGGGGTACGGCATGCCTGCGCTGGTCTACCGCGGCAAGCCGCTGGTGAGCGTGATGGCGACGAAGAGGCACCTGTCGCTGTTCCCGTTCAGCGGCGACATCGTCGAGCAGTTCACGGCCGAGCTGGACGGGTTCGACACCGCGAAGGGCACGATCCGGTTCCAGCCGGAGGCGCCGCTCCCGAGCGATCTCGCCGTACGGATCGTCGAGGCCCGCCGGACGCAGATCGACGGGTGAGGCCGGTCAGTGGGCGGGGGAGACGAGCCCGCTCACGACGTCGACGAGGGTCTTCAGCTCGGGCACGGAACGCGCCTCCTCGAGCGTGCGTTCGAGGACGTCGTCATGGACCGGGCGAGCATCGTCGAGCAGGGCACGACCCTGCGGTGTGAGCTCGGTGTAGATGCCGCGCCGGTCGTCGGCGCACAGGATGCGCGTCAGGATGCCGCGGTCCTCGAGCCGGTTGACCAGGCGCGTGGTGGCAGAGGGGGAGAGGGCGGCCGCGCGAGCCAGCTGCTGCATGCGCATGTGCCAGCCGTCCTGGCGGCCGAGTGCGTCCATCACCGTGTACTCGACGACGGAGACTCCGACGCGTGAGCTGAGCTGACGCTCGAGCTCCGACTCGATCACGCCGTGCAGCGACGCCAGCGTCCGCCATCCTTGTGCGCGGACTTCGACGGCGTCGTCGGAGATCCCCATGTGGTCCACCTCACCGAGATAGTTGCTTGCGCGGGGTATTGCTGCGTGCAAGTCTCAATAGAGCGCGTGTGCAACTGACAGCGTACGCGGTCAACCGGCTCTCGACCAGCACCACCGACCAGCGAGGATCCATCTTCATGCCAGCAGGACTCATCGCGCTCGCCCTGGGCGGCTTCGGCATCGGGCTCACCGAATTCGTCATCATGGGACTGTTGCCCGAGGTGGCGGGGGAGTACGGGGTCAGCGAGGCGGCCGCAGGGTGGCTGATCACGGGCTACGCACTGGGCGTCGTCGTCGGTGCCCTGGTGCTCACTGCCGCGACGACCAGGCTGCCGCGCAAGCGCGTGCTCCTCGGTCTTCTCGTCCTGTTCGTCGTCGGCAACCTGATCTCGGCGGTTGCTCCGTCGTACGAGGTGCTGCTGGCGGGCCGCATCGTCGCGGCGCTGTGCCACGGGGCGTTCTTCGGCATCGGTGCTGTCGTCGCGGCGAGCTTCGTGCCCGAGGCGAAGAAGGCGGGGGCGGTCGCGATCATGTTCACGGGTCTCACGGCAGCGAACGTCTTCGGTGTCCCGTTCGGGACGTTCCTGGGCCAGCAGCTCGGTTGGCGATCGACGTTCTGGGCGATCACGGTGATCGGCGTGATCGCGTTCGCCGGCGTGCTGACGCTGGTGCCCGACGACAGGCGAGTGCACGTGCCGTCACGACTCCGGGACGAGGTGCACGCATTCCAGAGCTCCCAGGTCTGGCTCTCCCTGGTCGTCACGGTGCTCGGGTTCGGCGGGATGTTCGGCGCCTTCACCTACATCGCGTACACGCTCACCGAGGTCTCCGGCTTCGACTCCACCGCAGTACCGTGGTTGCTGGTGCTCTTCGGACTCGGACTTCTCGTCGGGAACTACGTCGGTGGGCGGTTCGCCGACCGCGCTCTCGACACGACCCTGCTCGTCATCCTGGCGGGACTCGTGGTGGTCCTGCTCGCCTTCGCCCTCAGTGCCGGCAACCGTCCGGCGACGGCGCTCAGCGTGTTCCTGATGGGCGGCTTCGGGTTCGCCACGGTCCCCGGTCTGCAGACCAGGATCATGCGGTACGCATCGCAGGCGCCGTCGCTCGCGTCGGGAGCCAACATCGCCGCCTTCAACCTCGGCAACGCGCTCGGCGCCTGGATCGGCGGCGTCACGATCACCGCCGGGCTCGGCTACACGTCTCCGATCTGGGCCGGCGCGGCGATCACCTCGCTCGCACTGGTCGTGATGGTCGCCGCCGCGCGCTCTGCACGGCGGAGTGCCCAGGCCGAGGCAGAACCCGCCCTGCTCGGCGCCTGAGGCCAGCTCGTACGAACGCTCGCACCATCGAGAACAACGGAAGGAACCACATGTCGTACCCCACCGTCACGCTGAACGACGGCGTCACCATGCCTCAGATCGGGTTCGGTGTCTTCCAGGTGCCCGAGGACGAGACCACCGCAGCGGTCACTGCGGCGCTCGAAGCCGGCTACCGCAGCATCGACACGGCGGCCGTCTACCGCAACGAGCGAGGCGTCGGCAGGGCGCTCGCACAGTCCGGCATCCCACGTGACGAGCTCTTCGTCACGACGAAGCTGTGGAACACGGACCAGGGGAGCGCCAGCGCTCGTCCCGCGCTCGTGGCGAGCCTGGCGAGGCTCGGGCTCGACCACGTCGACCTCTACCTGATCCACTGGCCTGCACCCGGCCGCGGGCTCTTCGCCGAGACCTGGACGGCCTTCGAGGAGCTGCGCGCGTCGGGACTGACGCGCTCGATCGGGGTCTCGAACTTCCTGCCCGAGCACTTGGAGGAGATCATCGCGCTCGGTGGCTCCGTGCCGGTCGTCAACCAGATCGAGGTTCACCCTGAGCTGCAGCAGCGCGACATCCAGGCTGCCGACCAGTTGCACGGGATCGTGACGGAGGCATGGAGCCCGCTGGCACAGGCAGGCGTCCTCGGCGACCCGGTCGTCACGGAGATCGCCGAGGCCCACGGACGGACCCCGGCACAGGTCGTCCTGCGGTGGCACCTCGAGCAGGGCCGCGTGGTGATCCCCAAGTCGGTCACACCGTCGCGGATCTCCGAGAACCTCGCGATCACCGACTTCTCGCTCACACCGGACGAGGTCGCGCGCATCGACGGCCTGGAGCGCGGGGGCCGTACGGGGCCGAACCCGGCGACCTTCAACGGCTGAGCACGGCTCAGCCCGGCCTGGGCGGGTCGGTTCACGAGATAATCGGTCGTCCAGGCGCGGTGCGGCGTGGTGCAATGCGGCACATGCCAGCCACTCACATCGAGGTTCGACGCGAGTACACCGCGGCCGAGGAGACGGCGATCATCGACGCCGTCCAGCGCGCGCTCGAGACCGCTTTCCTCATCCCGCCGCAAGACCGGTCGGTACGCCTGACCGTCCATGCGCCCCACCGCTTCGCAAGCTCGCCGGCTCGTACGAGTCCCGAGCTCTCCACGCTCGTGTCGATCGACTGCTTCGCGGGCAGGTCGCTGGACGCGAAGAGGAGGCTCTACACCGAGATCGTCGAACGGTTGGAGGCGCTGGGGATCCCTCGTGACCATGTGACGATCCTGCTGAGGGAGACCGCCGCAGAGAACTGGGGGATCCGAGGAGGGCAGGCAGCCTGCGACGTGGACCTCGGGTTCGAGGTGCGGGTCTGACGCCTGGCAACCGTGGTAGAACGATCGGATGCCGGAGTTCCCCCAGCTGATGCACACGGCGATCGACGCGAACGACGCGCGCGGGCTCGCCGAGTTCTACCGGGCGCTGCTCGGCCTGAGCTATCGACCGGGTGACGAGCCGCCGACCGACGAGTCCGAGGACGACGACGGCTGGCTCGTGCTCGTCGACGCCGACGGCACCCGCAGGATCGCTGTGCAGCGCGTCGACTCGGAGCTTCCTCGGACGACCTGGCCGAGTCACGAGGTCCCGATGCAGATGCACATCGACTTCGCGGTCGGCTCGGTCGAGGAGCTCGAGCGTCAGAAGGACCGCGCCGTTGCTCTCGGTGCCGCGTTCATAGGGCCGCACGGTGAGCCGGATGTGGGCTACGCGCTTGCGGATCCTGCTGGCCACCCGTTCTGCCTCTGTGTGACAGCAGGTCACCGTCCCTGAGGGCGGTACGAGAGGCGTACGACACCGTTGGCGAACCGGCGTTCATCGATGAGCTCGAGGTCGACGCGCGCGTCGATCGGCAAGGCCGGCTTTCCCCGACCGACGACAGTCGGCCAGACGTACAGCTGGCACTCGTCGACCAGTCCGGCCTTCAATGCCTGAGCCGCGAGGTTCGCGCCGCCTACGGTGATGTCGCTGCTGGCGGCGGCCTGGAGCTCGCGCACGGCGTCGGGGTCGAAATGGCGTTGGATCCGGGTGTTGGCGGTCGACGCAGCGGTCAGCGTCGTGGAGTAGACGACCTTGCTCGCTGCCTGCCACGCGGTCGCGAAGTCGGCCAGGAGGTCGGACTGCGCCGCGAGGGTGGCGTCGGCCTCCCACACGGCCATGCTCTCGTAGAGGCGTCGCCCGTAGAGGAACGTGCCCGCGGACTGCAGGAGCTCTGTGTGGGCCTCGAACAGCTCGGCGTCCCTCGGGCCGAAGTCGAAGTCGCCGTGCTCGTCCTCGATGTAGCCGTCCGCACTCATGTTGGTCGCGTAGATCAGCTTGGTCATGCCACGACACCGTCCCGGTCGGCCGTGATCTGGGCGCTGGCCAGCGCGGCGTCGAGCTTGGTGAACGCCTCGAGCCAGCCCTGCTCGGTGGGGTCCGCCAGCTGCGGCGCGAGCCACTGGCGGATCTCGAGTCGCGTGCGTCCCTCGCCCTCGTCGTGGAACTCGAACCGGAATCTTGTGGCGAACGGCTCGATGCCCTCCTGCAGCCGGCCGGATACGTGCATGACGCCCTCGAGCAGCTCGCCGTCTGTGACGGCTGTGAGGTCGACGTCGATATGCACGCGAAGGTCTGGCGCGTCGGCAGAGATCTCCGTCCACCGCTGGTGTCCGCCCGGACGCACGTCGAAGTCGATCTCCTCGCTCGGCAGCGAGTTGCCCGTCGGGCCCCACCACTGCGCCAGGTGATCTGGATCGGTGAAGGCTCGGTAGACGAGCTGACGGGGTGCGTCGAACGTGCGCGAGATCGCAAGGTGTCGAGTTTCGGTCTCCATCAGAGCTCCTGGTTGTCGGGGACGTCGGGGTCGTTGGCCTGAACCGCGGCAAGGTGGGCATCGAGGCGGGTGAGCGAGGAGTCCCAGAAGCGTCGGTAGCGATCGATCCAGTCGGCCGCTTCACGCAGCGGGGCTGCCTCGAGGCGGCTCCCGCGCCACTTGCCCGAGCGTGTCCGCGAGATGAGTGCGGCGTGCTCGAGCACCTTGAGGTGTCGCGACACCGCCGGCATCGAGATGGAGAGGGGAGCGGTGAGGTCGGTGACGGTGGCGTCGTGCTCGGCCAGCTCGACGAGGATCGCCCGACGGGTCGGGTCTGCGAGCGCTGAGAAGACGACGCTCAGCTGATCGGTGCCTGCCATACGAGATCTCCCTGTCATTTAACCAACGTGTTAAATGAAACGGGACTCACGCCCAGCTGTCAAGGGGTTCATGGGGGAGTGGCTCCAAGCCTGGCCACCAGCAAGGCGTCGCGCCCTTCCGCGCTGCGCGCGTGGCGCGCCGATGACGGCGCCTCGGGCGATGATCGGAGAGCGGATCTCTTCCGTCCACAGCAGGGGGTATCGACGTGTGCACAGGCATCAGGTTCTCGGACGGCGGCAGCAGTCTCTATCTCGCACGCAATCTCGACTGGACGAGCGGTTACGGGGAGCGGGTGGTGCTGACGCCCACCGGGTACGCCACGCGTTCGCCGTTCGGTGCGGTGCCGAGCATCCGGCACGCCGTCATCGGCATGGGCATCGTGGAGGACGACACGCCGCTCTACTTCGACTGCGGCAACGACGCAGGCCTGGCTGTTGCGGGCCTCAACTTTCCGGGATACGCGAGCTATGCAGACGGCCCAGCCGAGGGCGCGACGAACGTCGCCGCGTTCGAGTTCCCCCTCTGGGTGGCTTCCCAGTTCGCCACCGTCGACGAGGTCGAGGTCGCACTCGGTGACGTCGTCATCGTCGACAAGCCGATCAACGAGAAGTATCCAAGCTCGATGCTGCACTGGATCATCGGTGACGCCTCGCGCGCGATCGTGGTGGAGAGCACGAGCGACGGCCTGCAGGTCTTCGACGACGACGTCGACGTCCTGACGAACCAGCCCGGATTCGCATGGCACCACGAGAATCTGCGCAACTACCTCAACGTGTCGCCCGACTTTCCCAGGGAGACGACCCTCAGGCGGGCGCATCTCGTCCCGTTCGGCTCGGGGTCACACATGCGCGGGGTCCCCGGTGACTACTACTCGCCGTCCCGGTTCGTGCGCGCGGCCTACGTCAACGCGCACTATCCGGACAAGAGGAGCGAGGAGGAGAACGTCAGCCGCGCGTTCCACACCCTGCAGCAGGTCGCGATGGTGGACGGCTGCGCTGCCATGGACTCGGGCGAGTTCGAGAAGACCATCTACACCGGTCTCTTCTCCTCAGCGACGACGACCTACTACTGGAACACGTACGACGACCCGGCGATCCACAGTGCCGCGATGGCCGACCACCAGCCAGGGGGAGAGAAGCTCATCGTGGTCCAGCGCAGCCACTACTAGAGCGTGACGGGCTCAGAATGACATAATGTCGCTTATCGGCGCATGGAACGGCTCTCCGTCATCGATGAGTCGGCCGATGATGACTTCGCGTTGTTCTCGCGCCCAGTCAGGAGCGACGTACGGCCATCTCTGGGCACCGGAAACGTAGGTCACCATCGGCGAGACGCCCCACCCTCCGTCGAAACGGCGGCCACGACTGCCTTGGGTGTCGCTATCGTTGCGGCGGTGAAGTTGAGCCTCGCCGAGTTGATCGATCCACGCCTTCTTCCGCTCGTCGAGCCGTCGCAGACCTTCTACGAGAACCGTGCGGCAGGCAGGGGCCCGCGAGATCTGGAAGAGCTCCACGCCGCCCGAGCCCGCTTGCCAGCGCCCGCACCCTCAAAACCAGCGGCAGTCCAAGAAGTCGTCGAGGTTCATGGCCGCAGCGTCCCCCTGAGGATCCACATGCCACTGCGTGAGCAGGCAACGGGCGTCGTCCTGGAGATCCACGGTGGTGGCTTCTACATGGGCTCGGCCGCACGCAGCGACATCCGCAATCGGCAGCTTGCGGACGCTCAAGGTGTCGCGATCGTCAGCGTTGACTACCGCCTCGCTCCTGAGCAGCCGTGGCCAGCAGCACCCGATGACTGTGAAACGGCAGCACTGTGGCTTGTCGAGCATGTCGCTGATCGTTTCGGCACGACCAAGCTCGGCATCATGGGCTTCTCCGCCGGCGCCACGTTGGCCATGGGCACGCTTCTCCGGCTGCGGGATCGCGGGATTCGCGCCATCGACACCGCCGTGCTGCAGTTCGGAACGTACGACTTGAGCGCCCAGACACCAGCAGGACGCCTGATCGGCGACGAGTACTTCCTCGAGGCCTACGCCGGGGACGCTGCCGATCGGAGCCACCCCGATCTCTCACCGATCTATGCGGATCTCGAAGGTCTGCCGCCGGTCCTGATGATGGTCGGGGAGGCCGACATCTTGCTGCAGGACAATCTCGCCATGACTGCATGTCTGTCAGCGGCGGGCGTCGACGTCGACCTCCGCGTCTACCCTGACGCGCCTCACGGCTTCACCGGGCACCCGACGCCGATGGCGCTGGCAGCCCTCGAGGACATCGAGAGCTGGTTCAAGGAACACCTGCGGTGACGGGTGGCATATCCGGGGACCGTGCGCGAGACTGCGTCGATGGCTGCCGAGTACGCCCAGACAGATCAGTTCCGTGGTGCCCGCATCCACCTCTGCGAGCTCGCTGGGCTCGAGGTTCGTGACTGCGAGGTCAGCGGCCTGAAGATCGTCGACTGCTACGGGAGCGACGTCTACCTCGGAGGCGAGTTCGGGCGTGTCGTCGTCAACGACGTCGACGTGACCGCGTACGTGCAGGCAGAGCTGGACCGGCAGCATCCGGCACGCGTCCTGGCGCGTGATGCTGCGTCGCCGGACGACTACCGGGCGGCTTGGGATGCCGTGGAGACGCTGTGGGACGCGACGCTCGTCCGCGCCCGGCGGTTGCCCGAGGCCACGCTCCAGGAACGGGTCGACGGCGAGTGGTCGTTCGTCGAGACCCAACGGCACCTGCTCTTCGCCAGCGATGCCTGGCTCAGCAACGCCGTCCTCGAGGAAGCAGCGGCGTACCACCCGTTGGGTGTCCCCGCCGGCGGAACGCCGCCCGACGAGAGCACGAAGCTCGGCCTCACCCTGGAAGCCAGCCCGACGCTCGACGAGGTCCTCGCGCCGCGACGCGCCCGCATGGCCACGATGCGGCAGGTCGTCGACGGGCTCACCGAGGCCGACCTCGATCGGGTGTGCCGCCGCAAGCCGGCGGAGTTCTATCCTGCTCGGGACTACGTCGTGCGCCACTGCCTCAAGGTGGTGCTGGAGGAAGAGGCCGAGCACCACCGCTACGCGGTGCGCGACCTCGACGCGCTCGACGCCGACACCTCCCGCCCGTCGCGTTAAACCGTTGACCAGCACGGTCCCTGAGCCTTCAATGGCGACGTGAGCACACCGCGCGCCATCGTCCTGGTCGAGGGCAACAGCGACCGGGCGGCTCTCCACACGCTGGCGGGCCGGCTCGGCCGTGACCTCGCCACCGAGCGCGTCGAAGTCGTGTCGATGGGCGGGATCACCAACACGCGCGCGTTCGCGTCCCACTTCGGTCCGCGCGGCCTCGGCCTTCCGCTGACGGGGCTGTACGACGCGGCCGACGAACCCAAGCTCCGGCGCGGACTCGTGGCTGCCGGTCTCGACGCGTCCGCGGAGCGGGACGGACTGCACGGCCTGGGCTTCTTCGCGTGCTCGATGGACCTCGAGGACGAGCTGATCCGGGCGCTCGGCGTCGAAGGCGTCGAGTCGGTCATCGCCGCGGAAGGCGAAGCACGCTCCTTGCGTCTCCTGGCCGGGATGCCCGCACAGCGTGGCTGGCCGCGCGTCGCGGTCCTTCGTCGCTTCCTGGGCTCCAAGGCCGGCCGCAAGGCACGGTACGCTGCGCTCCTCGTCGACGCGTTGGGGCCAGAACGTGCCCCCCAGCCGCTGATGCACGCACTCGCTCGCACGGGCGGCGACCATTCTTGAAACCCAGGAAATTTCGCGGCCGAGGGTTTTCGCGATCGACTCTCGCCCCTGGAATACATTTTTTCTCGCGAATCTGCGCTAGAGTGCGAACAAAGCGGCATTCCAGCGGAGAGCAGGCGCGAACGTGACAGCCGAGTTTCCCCCGGTCGTCTTCACGGCCGACGGTGACAAGGACCGGATCTCGCGCGCCCACAAGGCAGGGCGCCTGACCCAGCTGGGCACCGGGGTCTACTCCCCCGACGTTCACCGCTCCCCCGAGCAGATCGTCCGCGAGCACCTGTGGACGATCGTCGCAAGGCGCTTCCCCGGTGCGGTGATCGGCGACAGGTCCGCCCGTACGAACGGGTTGCCCTCCGAGGGGTTCCTGTTCGTCATCCACCCGCGCCGTACGGACCTGAGGTTGGCGGGCGTCACCGTGGTCCCCCGGCAGGGTCCGTCGGCGATGCCCGGAGACTTCTCCCTGCCTGGCGGCCTGTGGCTCGCCGGTCCGGCTCGCGGCCTTCTCGACAACCTCGTCCCGACCAGGCCGGCGAGCGGCCGTCCGGCGCGCACCCTCACGCGGACCGAGGTCGAGCTCTGGATCGACGAGATCCTCTCCGGTCGCGGCGAGGACGCGCTCAACGCGATCCGCGACCACGCCCGCGGTCTGGCACCGTTCCTCGGACGTCAGCAGGAGCTCGACCTCCTCGACAAGCTCGTCGGCGCATCGATGAACACCCACCCGACCGGCATCCTCCAGACTCCGCAGCTCATCGCGCACTCCCAGGGTCGGCCGTACGACCGGCGCCGGACCGACGCGTTCGCCCGGCTCGCCGACTACCTCGACGGGCGGGCGCCTGACAGCGTGCCCGCGCTCCCGGTCGACGCTCCGAGGCGCACCCTGCTTCCCTTCTACGAGGCCTACTTCTCCAACTACATCGAGGGCACCGAGTTCACCCTCGAGGAGGCGGCAGCGATCGTCTTCGACGACGTCGTTCCGGCGCAGCGCCCCGAGGATGCCCACGACGTCCTGGGGACGTACGAGCTCACGTCGTCGGACGAGGTCATGCGGGATCGGCCGACGAGCGCCGACGAGCTCGTCGAGGTCCTGCGCCGGCGGCACGCGATCCTGATGGCCGGCCGGCCGGCGATGTCGCCGGGCACGTTCAAGACTCAGGCGAACCGCGCCGGCGAGACCTACTTCGTCGCTCCCGAGCTCGTCGAAGGCACCCTGAAGCAGGCGTTCGACATCGGTGCCGGCCTGATCAGCCCCTTCGCACGAGCGGTCTACATGATGTTCGTGGTCAGTGAGGTCCACCCCTTCGCCGACGGCAACGGCCGCATCGCCCGCATCATGATGAACGCCGAGCTCGCGAGCGCGGGCGAGGTCCGCATCGTCGTGCCGACCGTCTACCGGCTGAACTACCTGTCTGCCCTTCGCGGTGCGACCCACAACGAGAACTACCCCGGTCTGCTGGCCGCGCTCGCCTTCGCCCGTCGTTGGACGGCGCGCGTCGACTTCACCGACCGCGAGCGCGCGGAGGCCGACCTCGTACGGACGAACGCCCTGCGCGACGCCCACACCGCGGAGGAGGCGGGAGTCCGCCTGACGCTGCCGTGACCACAGCCCGAGAAGATTCTCGGAGAGAGTCCGGCAATGATGTCGAGAACGGCCCACGGGCTCCGTCCCAGGGGCAGACGCGGCCACCGTGGCCGCACCGCAGCAAGGAGACCACCATGGCGAAGTACCTGCTTCTCAAGCACTACCGAGGCGCTCCCGAGGCCGTCAACTCGGTCCCCATGGACCAGTGGACCCCGAAGGAGGTCGACGACCACATGCAGTACATGGCGCACTTCGCTGCCCGGCTCGAGGGCACGGGCGAGTACGTGGACGGCCAGGCCCTCTCGCCCGAGGGCACGTTCGTCCGCTACGACGGAGAGGGCCGACCGCCGGTCACCGACGGGCCGTTCGCCGAGACGAAGGACCTCATCGCCGGCTGGATGGTCATCGACGTCGACTCGTACGACCGTGCGGTCGAGCTCGCCGGCGAGCTTTCGGCAGCACCGGGTGCGGGCGGCAAGCCGGTCCACGAGTGGCTCGAGGTGCGCCCGCTCCTGACGGAGCTTCCGACGGTCTCGGAGTGACCGGAGCGGCCAGGTCGGGGCAGGCAATGGACGCTGAGCCGATGGACGCTGAGCCGATGGACGCTGAGCCGATGGACGCTGAGCCGATGGACGCTGAGCCGATGGACGACGTGATGCTGAGGGAGCTGACGCCGTCGGTGATCGGCGTCCTCCTGCACCGCGGAGTCGACTTCGCGACAGCCGAGGACGCCGTGCAGGAGGCGCTCGTCCAGGCCACGCTGACCTGGCCGGACCAGCCACCCGCCGACCCGAAGGGTTGGCTGGTCACGGTCGCCTGGCGAAAGTTCCTCGACGGCTACAGGTCCGAGGCCTCGCGCCGCGACCGAGAGCAGCGCGTGGGAGTCGAGCCGCCACCCGGCGAGGCCGAGGCCGCGGACGACACGTTGCAGCTCTACTTCCTGTGTGCCCATCCGTCACTCTCCCCGACCTCGGCCGTGGCGCTCACGCTTCGCGCCGTCGGTGGCTTGACCACCCGGCAGATCGCCCAGGCGTACCTCGTCCCGGAGCCGACGATGGCGCAGCGGATCAGCCGGGCGAAACGGACGATCTGCGACGTGAAGCTCGGCGCGCCGGGCGACCTGGCGACGGTGCAGCGGGTGCTCTATCTCGTCTTCAACGAGGGCTACACCGGCGAGGTCGACCTGGCCGCCGAAGCGATCCGGCTGACCCGGCAGCTGGTGTCGATGACCGACGACACCGAGACGGCAGGGCTGCTGGCGCTGATGCTGCTGCACCATGCGCGCCGCCCGGCGCGGACCCGGGCCGACGGCACCCTGGTCCCCCTGGCGGAGCAGGACCGCTCGCTCTGGGACACCACCCTCATCGCTGAGGGCGTCGTCGTCCTTCAGGCGGCGCTGGGGCGCGACCGCCTGGGCGAGTTCCAGGCGCAGGCCGCGGTCGCCGCGCTGCACGCCGACGCGGCGCGCGCCGACGAGACCGACTGGGTGCAGATCGTGGGCTGGTACGACGAGCTGCTCCGGTTCACCGAAAGCCCGGTCGTACGGCTCAACCGGGCCGTTGCCGTGGGCGAGGCTGACGGCGCTGCGGCCGGGCTGGCGGCACTGGCCACCGTGGATCCCGGCACGCCTCGGCACACCGCCGCCTCCGCGTACCTCCACGAGAAGGCGGGCGATCTCCCGACCGCGGCGCGGCTGTACGCCGAGGCCGCCCGCGTGGCCCCGAACCTCGCCGAACGCCACCACCTCACTCGCCAAGCGGCCCGGATCGGCTCAGAACTGCGCTGAGAACGCCCCGTCGGCGTGCAGCAGCTGACCCGACACCCACCGGCCGTCCGGCGACACGAGGAACGAGACGAAGGCGGCGATGTCCTTCGGCGTGCCGAGACGACCGAGGGGGTGGTGCTGGGCGAGCGAGTCACGAAGTCCGTCGTCCATCCATCCCGTGTCGATCGGTCCAGGGTTGACGACGTTGGCCGAGATGCCTCGCGGACCCAGCTCACGCGCGGCGGAGATGACGATGCGGTCGAGCGCACCCTTCGAGGCGCCGTACGGAAGGTTCCCGGTGGTGTGGTCGCTCGTCATCGCGACGACCGCTCCACCATCGGCGGGGACCTGCCGGGCGAAGGCGGCGATCAGCAGCAACGACGCTCGGGCATTGACCGCGACGTGCGCGTCGAAGCTCTCCGCCGTGGTGTCGAGGCTCCCGGACTCGACGTCGTGAGCATGGCTCAGGACGAGCGCACCGATCGGCCCGTGCTCCCGGCTCACGGTCTCGACCAGTGACGTGGGTGCCGTCGGAGTCGAGAGGTCGCACGGGTAGTCCCCGCTCTCGAGGTCGCTCGTGACGACGACCCAGCCGTCGGCAGCGAGTCGGGGCGCGATCCCCGCGGCGATGCTGTTGGCACGGGCGGCACCGGTGACGAGGGCGAGCGACATCCGTCGATGCTAGCCACGACACGGCCGCCTGCGTGCCTCAGGTCGACTGTCGACTCGTCGAGGAGCGCGAGCCGCGAGCTCTTCGGGCTCGCGCTCCCCCTCCCCCGTGAGTCCCTAGCTCTCCCCGCTGAATCCGTCGAGGTCCGTGAACGAGCCGGCGTCGCTGTTGATCACGAGCCGGTGCGAACCGGTGCCCGCCCCGTCGACGCCGGCGTCCTTGGCCAGCGCCCGCCTGCCGTAGAGCCCGAGCGTGATGGAGTCCGGCCCCGCCTTGAACTCGGCGTACTTGCGGCCGAAGCTCCGCTCGACCTCGAATCCGCGGTCGACGTAGAACTGCTTGGTGGCCTTGACGTCGGCGACACCGAGGAGGAGGACGAGCTGGTCGATCGTGCCGGTGTCGGGGCCGTCCTCCTTCTTGTGGGGCGTGACGACCTTCCAGATCGCGCCGTCCGGCGCCTGCACGACTCCGCCGTACCCCCAGAGCGACTTGGCGGCCGGCTTGATCGAGGTCGCGCCGGCCGCGAGCGCGGCGTCGAGGAACGCTTTCGCCGTCGCGGGCCGGTCGACGATGACCGACATCGAGTAGCCGCGGAAGCCGCTGGTCGGCTCCTCGGACGCCCGGAACCTCAGTGGGCCGTCCAGACCGAAGGCGGCCTTGTAGAAGTGCTCGGCGGCCGCGGTGTCGGCCACCTCCAGAGTGAGGGAATCGATGGATCTCATGGGTCCAACGCTAGGGCTGGGGAGCCCTGCGGTGCTTCTCGATTCCTGACCGGATGGGGGCCGACAGCAGGACGCCGCGGTCAGCCGCCGACGTACTCCGCGAGGTGCTGCCCGGTGAGCGTCGACCGGTCGGCCACGAGGGCGGCCGGCGTGCCCTCGAACACGATCTTGCCGCCGTCGTGGCCGGCTCCGGGCCCGAGGTCGATGATCCAGTCGGCGTGCGCCATCACGGCCTGGTGGTGCTCGATCACGATGACGGACTTCCCCGAGTCGACGAGGCGGTCGAGCAGGCGGAGCAGGTTTTCGACGTCGGCGAGGTGGAGACCGGTCGTCGGCTCGTCCAGGACGTAGACGCCGCCCTTCTCCTTCATGTGCATCGCCAGCTTGACGCGCTGCCGTTCGCCGCCCGAGAGCGTGTTGAGCGGCTGCCCGAGCCGCAGGTAGCCGAGCCCGACGTCTTCGAGGCGCGACAGGACCGATGCCGCCGCCGGCGTCTTGGCCTCGCCCTCGGTGAAGAAGGCGTGCGCCTCGGCGACGGGGAGGTCGAGGACCTCGGCGATGTTCAGGCCGCCCAACGTCAGCTCCAGCACCGCAGCCTGGAACCGCTTGCCACCGCAGTCTTCGCAGGGGGTCGACACCGTCTCCATGAATCCGAGCTCGGTGATGATCACCCCCGCGCCCTTGCACGACGGGCACGCGCCCTCGGAGTTGGCGCTGAACAACGCGGGCTTGACGCCGTTCGCCTTCGCGAATGCCTTCCGGATCGGCTCGAGCAGACCGGTGTACGTCGCGGGGTTGCTGCGCCGCGAACCCTTGATCGCGCCCTGGTCGACCGTCACGACGCCGTCGCGATCCGCGAGGGAGCCGTGGATCAGGGAGCTCTTGCCGGAGCCGGCAACGCCCGTCACCACTGTCAGCACGCCGGCAGGGATGTCGACGTCGACGTCCTGGAGGTTGTGCGTGTTCGCACCGCGGATCTCGAACACGCCGCTGCGCTCGCGCACGGAGTCCTTAACGGAGGCGCGGTACGAGAGGTGCTCGCCCGTGCGGGTGCCACTCGCGCGTAGTCCGTCGACCGTGCCCTCGAACACGACCTCGCCGCCGCTCGTACCGGCGGCGGGCCCCATGTCGACGACGTGGTCGGCGATCACGATCGTCTCGGGCTTGTGCTCGACCACGAGCACGGTGTTGCCCTTGTCGCGCAGCTCGACCAGGAGGTTGTTCATGCGCGCGATGTCGTGCGGGTGCAGTCCGATCGTCGGCTCGTCGAACACGTAGGTGACGTCGGTCAGCGCCGAACCGAGGTGTCGCACCATCTTGGTGCGCTGCGCCTCTCCCCCGCTGAGCGTGCCGGAGGGACGGTCGAGCGAGAGGTAGCCGAGGCCGATCTCGGTCATCGAGTCGCACAGGCGCAGCAGAGCGCCGACCAGTGGGGCAACACTGGGATCGTCGACTCCGCGCAGCCAGTCCGCCAGGTCGCTGATCTGCATCGCGCATGCCTCGCCGATGTCGATCCCCTGGATCTTCGACGACCGCGCAGACTCGTTGAGACGGGTGCCGTCGCACACCGGGCACGTCTTGAAGACCGCTGCCCGTTCGACGAACGCCCGGATGTGCGGCTGCAGCGCGTCGACGTCCTTGCTGAACATCGACTTGCGGATCTTCGGGATCAACCCGTCATAGGTGACGTTGATGCCCTTGGCCTTGACCTTGGTCGTCTGCTTGTAGAGCAGGTCGTGGCGTTCCTTCTCCGTGTAGTCCTTGATCGGCTTGTCCGGATCGACGAATCCCGACTCGGTGTAGGTCGCCACCATCCAGCCGTCGGCCGTGTAGCCCGGGACGAGGATCGCGCCGTCGTGGAGCGACTTGGACTCGTCGATGATGACCGACAGATCGAGGTCGGAGATGGTCCCGCGGCCTTCGCACTCGGAGCACATGCCGCCGAGGTAGACGGCGTCCTTGACGATCTTCTTCTCGCCCTTCGGCCCGGTCATGACCCCGCTCGCCTTGGTGGTGGGGATATTGAAGGAGAAGGCCGTCGGCCCACCGATGTAAGGCTTGCCGAGTCTGCTGAAGAGACTCCGCAGCATCGCGTTGGCGTCCGTGACCGTGCCGAGCGTCGAGCGCGGGTTCGCGCCCATCCGCTCCTGGTCGACCAGGATGGCGGTCGTGAGGCCCTCGAGGACGTCGACCTCCGGGCGAGGAAGGTTGGGCATGAATCCCTGGACGAAGGTGGAGTACGTCTCGTCGATCAGGCGACGGGACTCTGCGGCGATCGTCCCGAACACCAAGGAGCTCTTGCCCGACCCCGACACACCCGTGAAGACCGTGAGCCGTCGCTTCGGGATCTCGATGCTCACGTCTTTGAGGTTGTTCTCGCGCGCCCCCTGGACACGGATCAGGTCGTGGGTGTCGGCAGCGGGCAGATCGGACCTCGTGCTCGCCGGGGTGGCCTTGCTCATCGTCTCTCCATCGTCGCGGTGCTCGGTCGTACGTCTCGGCTCGGAGCGGCTGTGCTCGTGCCGGGTCAGCGCTGGTTGATGCGGAGGAGGTTGCCCGTCGGGTCGCGGAAGGCGCAGTCCCGCACGCCGTACGGCTGGTCGGCCGGCTCTGCCACGACCTCGGCGCCGCTGTCCACCAGGGTGGCGAAGAGGCTGTCGAGGTCGTCTGTCGCCAGGGTCACCGCGCCGTACGAGCCCTTCGCGATCAGCTCGAGGATCGTACGCCGCTCGTCGTCGGTGATGCCGGGCTCGGCGGCAGGCGGGTACAGCACGATCGAGGTCTCCGGCTGGTTCGGCGGACCGACCGTGATCCACCGCATGCCTTCGTAGCCGACGTCGTTGCGGACCTCGAACCCGAGCGAGTCGCGATAGAAGCCGAGCGCCGCCTCGGGGTCGGTCTGCGGCAGGAACGCGTAGTGAATGCTGATGTCCATGCGCATCACGCTAGTGGCACGTCGGGGACCCGTGCTTCTCGATTCCTGACCGGACGGGTCACCTGCTTCGCCATGCAGGACGGTATCTCCGGGGCTTCCGGCCGGCTCCGCTCGCGGTAGACGCTCGGCGGCACCCCGACCAGCTCGGTGAACCGCGTGCTGAAGGTGCCGAGCGACGAGCACCCGACCTCGAAGCACACCTCGGTGACGCTGAGGTCGCCGCGCCGCAGCATCGCCATCGCGCGCTCGATGCGCCGCGTCATGAGGTACGAGTAGGGGGACTCGCCGTAGGCCTGCTTGAACTGCCGGCTGAGGTGGCCCGCCGACATGTTCGCGCCGCGAGCGAGCGCCTCGACGTCGAGCGGCCGGGCGTACTCGCGGTCGATCCGGTCCTTGACCCTGCGCAGGCGCGCGAGATCACGCAAGCGATGCTCGTCGTCGGCCCGGCTCGTCACGTGACCGATGCTGCCATGTCCGGTGAAGGACTTCCACGTGGGACCGTCCCTGCGCTCGGCATGATGGGCGCATGACGACTCTCGCTCATCTGCGCAAGGCGGCCCTGTCGATGCCGGGCGTCGAGGAGGACTCCCAGGGCGCACTCATCCGCTTCACCGTCGCAGGCAACGGCTTCGCCGACGTCTCGAAGGACCGCGTCGTCCAGCTTCGCCTTCCGAAGGCCGACGTCGACACGGTGCTCGCCGAGCATCCGACAGCCGAGCGGGTTGCCGCCGGCCCTCGCCTCCCCGGCGTACGCGTCCCCCTCGCCGACCTCAACGGCCAGCAGCTGAACCACTGGGTGCGGCGAGGCTGGCTCGCGGCCGCGCCCGAGGACGTGGCCGCGGATGCTCGCGCATCGGCGACCGCGCGCGTCGGCGAGGTGGGAGACCTCCCGAAGGCGATCGGCAGTCCCGCGACGCGGGCGCTCGCCGGGGCGGGGTTGACGTCGTTGGCCGACGTCCGGGCTTACGGCATCCGCCGGCTCGGTGAGCTCCACGGCGTCGGTCCCAAGGCGATCGGCATCCTCGAGCAGGCGATCGGTGCATCGGCGGACTGATCTCTATAGCGTGGGTCGACAGGGAGGTTGCTATGGGTCAGCTCGTGCTTCTCGCGCTGAGGATCGTGCTCGTGCTCGGCATCGCCGGCTCCGTCTTCGTGCAGGCGGTGATGGTGCCGCTGCTGGCGATCGACCTCAAGGAGGCCCCGGCCGCGGTCCGGGCTCCGATCGTCGTCATCGTGCTCCTCGGCATCGTCGCCGCGCAGGTCGTGATGGTGTGCGTGTGGCGCCTCCTCACGATGATGAGACAGGGCACCGTGTTCTCCCACGCGGCCTTCCGCTACGTCGACGTCGTCATCGGTGCGGTCGCGCTGGCATCGCTCCTGGTCTTCGCGCTCGGCGTGGCCCTGGCTCCCGGAGAGCGCGTCGCCCCGGGCATCGTCCTTCTCATCGGCGGGTTCGGGCTCATGGTCGGGGGCGTGGCGCTCCTCGTGTACGTGCTGCGGATGCTCCTCGCCCAGGCGGTCGCTCGCGACGTCGAGGCGACCCACCTCCGCTCTGAGCTGGACGAGGTCATCTGACGCCGGTCGTCGTGGACGTCGATGCATCCTCGCGGGAGGAGACCATGCACCTCGGCTAGCCTCCTCACACCGACCCCTCCAGGAGGCCCTGATGTCAGAGCTCGACGGCAAGCGCATCTTCATCACCGGATCGGCCAGGGGCATCGGTCGTGCCATCGCCGCCCTCGCGATCGAGCGAGGTGCTCAGGTGGTCATCAGCGACGTGGACGCCGAAGCGGCCGAGACGACCCGTGTCGAGATCGGTGCCGCGGGCACCGCGAGCTGCGACGTCACCGACGAGGCGGCGGTCGAGTCCGCGATCGAGGAGGCGGTCGGCATCCTCGGAGGGCTCGACGTACTCGTCAACAACGCCGGCATCGAGATCTCCAGCCCTCTCGTGACGCAGTCGACGGAGAGCTTCGACAAGATCTTCGCCGTCAACGTCCGCGGACCCTTCGTGGCGACCAAGGCGGCCGTCCCCCACCTCGTCCAGTCCGGCGGCAACATCGTCAACATCTCGTCGGTCGCCGGGCTCGGGGGCAGCCCGCTGCTCGGGTCGTACTGCGCGACCAAGGCGGCGCTGATCCAGATGACGCGCGTCGCGGCGGTCGAGCTGCGCACCTCCGGCGTCCGTGTGAACGCGGTCTGTCCCGGCTTCGCCGACACCGGCATGGTCGACCGTCTCCGGCCCGACTTCGAGGCCGCCACGCAGGTGCCCTTCGGTGATCTCGTCGCCGCGAAGCAGGGGCGTCTGGGCACCCCTGAGGACATCGCCGAGGTGGTGTGCTTCCTCGCGTCGGACCGTGCGTCGTGGGTGACCGGAAGCAGCTACGTGCTCGACGGCGGACTCACCGCGAGCCTGGTCTGACCCTGCGCACGTACCCCTGCTGCATCGGCGTCTCGACGGCCCGGTGGTGGTAGTGCGTCCGCACCCATGCGACGGCGTCGTGCGGCTCGACCCCGTCGAGCACGCACAGCACGGCCAGCGCGGTGCCCGTACGCCCGATCCCGCCACCGCACCTGACCTCGACCCGCTCGTACGTCGCCCGGTCGTACGCCTCCCGGAGGGTGGCCGTCGCTTCGTCCGGTCGACTCGGGACCCAGAAGTCGCGCCACCGGATCCAGCGAACGTCCCACGGCTCCGAAGGCGGGCGTCTGCCGGCGAGGTGCACGGCGAGGGTCGGCTCCTCCCCTGGTCGGCGTGGAGCCCGCGCGCTGCGACCGCGGACGCGTCGGCCTGACGGCAGCTCGACGACCCCGGTCGTCTCGAGGTCCCACGGTGTCACCCCTCCGTTCTACCGTGTCCGTGCCACGGACCTCGATGCCAAGACCTTGGCACGGTCGTACGACCGTGCTTACGGTGGACGGGTCGTCCCCTCCCGACCGACGAGGAGTGACCACCGATGAAGCCACGCAAGCTCGTTGTCGCCATCGCGACGGTGCTGGCCGCCGCTGTGCTGGCGCCCCCGCCCGCCACCGCGCAGGCGTTCCCAGACCGGCTGGAGCTGCCGGACGGATTCCTGCCCGAGGGCATCGCGCTGGGTCCCGGCCCCACCGCCTGGTTCGGGTCCCGCGCCGACGGCGACATCTACGAGGTCGACCTGCGTACGGGCCGTGGCGAGGTGATCAGTCAGGGCCCCGGGACGCCGTCGGTGGGCATGAAGTCCGACC
Organism: Mumia sp. Pv4-285; assembly: GCF_041320275.1. NCBI lineage: Bacteria > Bacillati > Actinomycetota > Actinomycetes > Propionibacteriales > Nocardioidaceae > Mumia > Mumia qirimensis. Next base: position 2,324,910 of record NZ_CP162023.1, read on the forward strand.
GGCGAGGTCGCCTCTTCGTGGCCGGAGGTCCAGCGGGTGACGGTCGGGTCGTGAGCACGCGTACGGGTGAGGTGCTGGCTTCGTACACGTTCACGACGGCGCCGTCCTTCGTCAACGACGTCGTCCTGACCAAGCGCGCGGCCTGGTTCACCGACTCCTCGCGGCCGCAGCTGTACGCCGTGCCGCTCGGCCGCCACGGCGGCCTCCCGGACCCGTCACAGGTGACGACCCTGCCGCTGTCGGGCGACTGGGTCCAGGGCTCGGGGTTCGGAGCGAACGGCCTGACCGAGACGCCTGACGGGAAGGCGCTGCTCGTCGTCCACTCGACGCTCGGAGAGCTCTACCGTGTCGATCCTCGGACCGGGGTCGCGCGTACGGTCGACCTCGGTGGCGCGTCCCTCGCCAACGGTGACGGGATGCTGCTCGAGGGGCGCACTCTGTACGTCGTGCAGAACCGCCTGAACCAGATCGCCGTCGTGAAGCTCGACCGGCAGGGCCGTGCCGGTCGCCTGGTGGGCGTCATCACCGATCCGGGATTCGACGTGCCGACGACCGTCGCGTCGTTCGGGCGTTGGCTCTACCTGCCGAACGCCCGGTTCACGACGCCCCCGACGCCGGACACCCCGTACTGGGTCACCCGCGTGTCGCGTTGGCGCCACTGAGGTCGATCTCGGGCGAGCCGAACGTGAGCTCGTCGATGACGGCGACCTCCGAGCGGTGGTCGGCGAGCCGGACCCAGCTCAGGCGGACGCGGACGAGGACGATCCCGGGCTCGGTCAACGACGCCTCGTACTGAGGCAGGTCGGCGACGTAGGCCGCTGCGCACCGCTCGCGGTCGCGTCCGTCCGGGATGTCGGCCTCGCCTTCGCACTGCAGCGTCGTGCCGTCGGAGCCGCCGATGACGATCGCCACGCGGGCGTCCTCGCGGAGGTTCGCGATCTTCCGCGAGGCGGCGCGAGCGTCGAAGACGATCTCCCCTCGGCCGGTCGCCGTGAGCTCGACGTACGCCGCCTGCGGCGCACCGTCAGGGCCGACGCTCGTGACGACGCCGTCGCGCCGTGCGCGGACGTACTCGACCAGCTGCTCGCGATCCATCGGGACACGGTATCCGGACCGACTTCGTGAATTTCTTGCACCGTGACCGAAAGCCTGGTTATTGTGTACCGAACCTATTGACTTACGTAATCTGGTGGAGACGCAATGCGAAGCCTGGTACTTCTCTCGATCGTCGGACTCGGCGCCCAGCTCGTGGACGGCAGCCTCGGCATGGCGTACGGCGTCACGTCGACGACGCTCCTCCTCGCCATCGGCACGAACCCGGCGGCCGCCTCGGCGACCGTCCACCTCGCCGAGATCGGGACGACGCTCGTCTCCGGCGCCGCGCACTGGAAGTTCGGCAACGTCGACTGGAAGGTCGTCGCGAAGATCGGCATCCCGGGAGCGATCGGCGCGTTCGCGGGTGCGACGTTCCTCTCCAGCCTCTCCACCGAGGCCGCCGCACCGCTGATGTCGATGATCCTGCTGGCTCTCGGCATCTACATCCTGGTGCGCTTCACCGCTTCCGGCCTGCCCAAGGGCAACCTCGGCAAGCCGCTCCGCAAGAGGTTCCTCGCGCCGCTCGGGCTGGTCGCGGGCTTCGTCGACTCCACCGGCGGCGGCGGGTGGGGGCCGGTCGGCACACCCGCCATCCTCGCGAGCGGCCGCCTCGAGCCTCGCAAGACGATCGGCTCGATCGACACCAGCGAGTTCCTGGTCGCGGTCGCCGCCAGTCTCGGCTTCCTCGTCGGCATCGGCTCGCAGGGCGTGAACTACACCTGGGCGCTCGCGCTCCTGATCGGCGGGATGATCGCTGCGCCGATCGCGGCCTGGCTCGTCCGGCACATCCCACCGCGGGTTCTCGGATCGCTCGTCGGTGGTCTCATCATCATCACGAACGTCCGCACCCTGCTCAAGAGCGACTGGCTCGGTGCCTCCGGAGACGTGCGGTCCCTCGTGTACGTCGCACTCGCCGCGCTCTGGATCGCCGCGGTCGCCTACTCGGTCGGCCAGTACCGCAAGGAGCGCGACGAGGAGCTTCGCGAGGCCGCCGAGACGCCGGCCGACGAGCCCACCGAGGATGCGGCCGCCGCCGTCTGACGGTCCGGCGTCACAGCTCCTGCATCGCTCGGAAGTAGCGGTCGGTCATCCAGCCCTGGACCACGCGCGCCAGCCCGGGGGCCAGCCTGGTGAACCAGCGGCCCTGCCTGGAGAACGCGGCGATCCGCAGGGTCACGCGCCCGTTCGCATCGATCGCCACCTCGAACCGCTCCTCACCGGACTCGGGATGGCCTTCGAGCGTGCCGTAGGCGAAGCCGCGCCGCGAGGGTTCGTCGACCAGGTCGACGACCCGGCACGGCGCGACGAACCGCAACGGGCCGAGCCGCAGACGCTGGACGATCACCGTCCCGAGCTCGACCGGGACGGCGGACGCGACGACCTCGTTGCCGGTCCCCCGATGCATCGCGAGATCCATCAGCCGGCCGGCGGCCGCGTCGAACAGCGTCGCCCCGACGCCGACCACTCGCGTCTCGTCCACCCGGTGGTAGCCCGGCGTCAGCCTGGCGGTGGGGCTGGCGTCGGCCGTCGCGCCGATCTCGGCGTACGAGAGGTCGCGGTCGGCCCAGCAGCTCACGTCGAGCGGTCGCCGTCGCATCACTGCGCTCCGTCGACCGCGTCTGCCACCACCGACCGAAGCCGCTCGGCCACCGCGTCCAGCGGCTCGGTCGAGCGCTGGCTCCGCGCGACCACGACGGCCCCCTCGGCGCCCGCGATGATCGTCCAGGCGAGCGCCCTCGACTCCTCCGCGTCGACGCCGTCTCCCTCGAGCCGGCCGGCGATCAGGCCGTGCCAGCGCGCGAACGCCTGACTGGCCACCGACTCGCCCGACTCCCCCAGCTCCGGCGCCTCGGTCGCGACGGCCAGAACCGGGCAGCTCGCATGGAAGTCCGTCGACTTCAGGAGTCGTCGCCAGCTCTCGACGAACGCGTCGAACGCATCGAGAGCACTCGTGCTTCGGGTGAGCAGCGTCTCGATCCGGCCGGAGGTCCACTCGACCGCCTCCGTGACGAGCTGCTCCTTGCCGCCGGGAAAGTAGTGGTACGTGGACCCGAGCGGCGCTCCGGTGTGCTTGGCGAGCTCGCGGACGCTCGTCGCGCCGACGCCGCGCTGGCCGATCATCGACGCTGCGCCGGCGACCATGGTCGAACGTGCATCACCCATGCGACGGATCCTACCCCTTGACTAGAACGACTGTCATAGAACAGACTCCCTGATTATGACGATCGTTCTAGACGAGCTCGAGATCCCGACGTCGGACGGACGCACGCTCGGTGGGTGCTGGTTCGAACCCGAGGGGCGGCCTCGTGGCGTCGTCGTCCTCGCCCCGGCGATGGCGACCGAGGCGACCTACTACCGCCACCTGGCAGCCTGGCTACGCGATCGAGGCATCGCGGTGCTGCTGTTCGACTACACCGGCTACGGCTGGTCGTCGTCCGGTTCGCTCTCCGACGTCGACGCGGACGCCATGCGCTGGATGCTCGATGCGCGCGACGCCGCGTCGTACGCGCTGGAGCGCGCCGACGGACTGCCGACGACCTGGGTGGGCCACAGCCTCGGTGGTCAGGCTCTCGGGCTCGTCCCGCACGAGCGGTTCTCCGGCGCAGTCCTCGTCTCGTCGGGCACCGGCACGTGGCGCTTCAACGCACCCCGAGTCCGCTGGCAGGCGCCGTTCCTGTGGAAGGCGCTCGCCCCTGCAGCCATCGCCGTGGCCGGTTACTTCCCTGGCAAGCGGATCGGCGTCCTCGGCGACCTTCCTCCCCAGGTGATGCGGCAGTGGGGCCGCTGGTGCATGAACCGCGACTACCTCTGGACGGAGTTCCCCGAGCTGACGACGGCGTACGAGGAGGTCTCCACACCGACCGTGTCGTTGTCGTTCACCGACGACGAGCTGCTCGGTGAGCGCAGCTTCCGCGACCTCGCCGAGCGCCTCCCAAACGCTGTCGTCGAGGTCGTCCGCGTCGATCCGGGCGACCACGGCCTGTCCTCGATCGGTCATCACGGGTTCTTCCGCAAGGAGCGCGCCGACCTGTGGGAGTCGCTGCTGCTCCCCCACCTGGCGACACGTCCGTCCTGAGAGTCGCGTCCGCGACGACCCGCGTGGTGTGATGGCGCCCATGGCGCTCATCCACCGAGCAGAGCTCGTACCGGGCAAGCTTGACATCCTCAGCACCTGGCTGCCTTCGCAGGCCTGGTTCCCTGGCGGTGCTGACGGCGAGCTGGAGCGGGTAGGTGCCTACCGCTTCGACGACCCGGCCGGCGAGGTGGGCATCGAGACCCTCCTTGTCCGCTACCCCGGCGGCCCGGTCCTGCAGGTGCCGTTGACCTACCGTGCGGCACCGCTCGAAGGTGCCGACGATGCGCTGGTCGGCACGATGCACCACTCCGTGCTGGGCGAGAGGTGGGCGTACGACGGCACGGCGGACCCGGTGTACGTGCAGGCCGTCGTCGCTGCGATCGTCAGGGGCGGCCACCAGGCGGACGAGGTCGTCGAAGCCGACGACGGACGGCTGGTCACGCGCGAGCTGACGACGTTCGCGCACGGGTCCGGCGCTGACGTCGACGTCGCACGGACCACGATCGACGTCCGCCGCGTGCTGACGGACGGCATCGATGCCGAGTCCGAGCGGCCGGCCCTGCGCGGGCGGTGGCCCGGTCAGGACGACGACGTCGTCCTCGTCACCGCCTGAACGCGTCCGGTCAGCCCTGCCCGGAGATGTTCACCATCCACGCGACGCCGAACTTGTCGACGAGCATGCCGAAGGAGTCACCCCACGGGGCCTTCTCCAGGGGAACACTGATCTGCGCGCCGTCAGCGAGCCCGTCCCAGTAGCCGCGCAGCTCCGACTCGTCCTCGCCGCTGAGCGACACGGTCCCGTTGGAGGACGGCTCCCCCATCTCGGGCGGCGTGTCCGCACCCATCAGGACGAGCCCGTTCGCCGTCTCGAGCTGAGCGTGCATGACACCGTCGCTGCGATCGGGATCGGACGTCGCGTCGTACTCGCCGAACGTGCTGACCCTCAGGTCACCGCCGAGCACGGACGCGTAGAACTCCATCGCCTGCCGCGCCTCGTTCTTGAATGACAGGTACGGATTGAGTCGGGTTGTCATCGGATCCTCCGTCGTCTCGTGTGTCATCCCACTGTCGCGCCAGTTGCGACGAGATGCGAGGGGACTTGTCACTCGCGTCCGACGTGCCGACGCAGCCACTCCCCCGTGGCCGCGTCGGCAGGGACGAACGTCTCGATCGCCAGCTCGGACACGGTCACGTCGAGCGGTGTGCCGAACGTCGAGATCACCGACAAGAACGACAGCACGGCATCGTCGACGCGAAGCACCATCGGCACGTAGACGCGCGGGCGTGGGTCCTCGTGCCCGATCTTCGCCCGGGCGACAGGGTAGGCGGCGAGCTCGTCGTGCAGCGCGAACATCTCGTCGTCGCCGCGAGCCTCCGCCCCGCGCAGGAGAGCGGACAGCACAGCGGCGCGCCACTCGACGAGATTGTCGAGGTGCGGCGCGAGACCGTCAGGATGCAGCGTGAGGCGCAGCGCGTTGATGGTGCCCTCGAGCAGCTCGGGAGCGACCAGGGAGGTCAGGAGCGCGACGCCCGCGTTCGAGTCGACCACGTTCCACAGACGATCCACTGCGAGCGCCGGGTTGGGCTCGTGAGCGACGAGGACTTCGCGCACCGCCCGGCGTGCGGACGCGAGCTCGTCGTGCTCCAGCGGACGCTCCGGGTACGCCGGCGCGAAGCCGCCACGGAGCAGGAGCCGGTTCTGCTCGCGCAGCGGGATCGACAGCGCATCAGAGAACCGCTGGATCATCTCGCTGCTCGGCCGAGCCCGGCCGGTCTCCACGAAGCTGATGTGCCGGGTCGAGATCCCCGTCTCGCTGGACAGCGCGAGCTGGCTGTAGCGCCGTCTCGTCCGCCACTCCCGCAGCAGGTCGCCCACCGAGGTGTCATCGGTCTGTGTCGTCGTCACGTGCTCACTCTGGCGCATCAGCCGACGTCCAGCCATGACCTCCGAGGTAATCGACACGCTTCCCTCTGCCCAGTCACGGTGGAGCCACGACCGAGCCGCAGGAGCGGCTCCCGACGGAAGGATCGACCGATGACCGAGCTGACCACGACGGCGTACGAGACCCTGCTCGCGGACTACCTGGCGTTCTGGAACGAGCCGGACGCCGCGGTGCGCGCGACCATCGCCGACCGCACGTTCACACCGGACGTCTCGTACGTGGACCCGCAGGCGGAGGTGTCGGGACGCGCGGCCCTGTCGGACCTCGTCGGCGCCGTCCACCAGCAGCTTCCGGGCATGCGGTTCACGCCCGCGGAGCTGGTGGACGGGCACCACGACGTGCTGCGCTTCGGCTGGAACCTGGGCCCGGAGGGCGCCGAGGACCTGATCGTCGGCGCCGACGTCGCCGTCCTCGCCGCCGAGGGCCGGATGAGCCACGTCGTCGGCTTCCTGGACCGCGTGCCGCAGACCTGAGAGTCCCGCAGGCCTTACGCCGCACCCTCTCCCGCCGTAGCCTGGCGGGAGGGGGTGTGGACATGCACGCGACAGTCGGAGAACGCATCCGCTTCCACGGCCGTACGGTCGGTTCGGCGGACCACAGCGGTGAGATCGTGACGGTGAAGGGTGAGGACGGCCAACCGCCGTACGTCGTCCGGTTCGACGACGGGCACGAGGCCCTCGTCTATCCGGGGGCGGACTGCGAGATCGAGCACGACTCCGCTGGTGACGTCTGAGCGCTGGCCCAGCTCTTCACCGCAGGCGAGGTGATGCAGACCAGCGCGACAGCGCACATGGTCATCCACGCGAGGCCGCGAGCATCGGCGGCACTGACGTCACCGCCGTGGTAGAGCAGGTACACCCATCCGATGCCTGCCATCAGGGTCCAGAACCCCGCGGAGATCGCGAACATCACGCGCGCCCACCGCACGCCGAGCGCCGCGAGCGCGAGCAGCAGCAGGAACGGGGCGCAGGCCTTGTGCTCCTCCTGGAGCAGCCCGACCGCCAGGGTCGAGCAGGTGGCGAGCACGAACAGGCGGACAGTCTCCGCCGGCATCGTACGAGGGCTCTTCACCAGCGAAGGGTACAAGGCCACCGCACGTCAGGCCTCCCGCGGGGCGTACATGATCAGGGCAACACCGACCAGACAGATCAGAGCGCCGGTAACGTCCCACCGGTCGGGTCTGAACCCGTCCATCGCCATGCCCCACAGCAAGGAGCCTGCGACGAAGACACCGCCGTACGCAGCGAGGATCCGTCCGAAGTGGGCGTCCGGCTGCATCGTCGCCACGAACCCGTACGCGCCGAGGGCGAGCACTCCAGCGCCGATCCAGGCCCAGCCACGATGCTCGCGAACGCCCTGCCAGACGAGCCAGGCGCCACCGATCTCGAACAGCGCGGCCACCGCGAACAGGACGATCGAGCGCATCACGGACATCGGTGCTCCTCGCGGGACGTGACGGATCTGGACATTGTTCCAACTCGGACACGGTTGGCGCTCTCGGAGCGCCGCGGTCGGGGACAGGGTGCGGCGGGCGTGCCAGCATCGGCGGGTGCGACACGACAGAGCCTCCGTCGGCCGACGGCGCACGTCGACGAGAACCCCGCCGCGCACGAGGCCGTCCGCGCCACCGCCGACCTGAGGGCGCTCGACCGGCTGACGACCGTCGCCGCTGGTGCCCCGCAGCTGTGGGCGCGGATCACCGACGCGCTGCGTCCGGGCGGCTGCATCGCGGCACGGATCCCCGCCGCCGACGTGTTCCTGCTGCGAGGGTGGACGCGCCTCAGCGAACGCGCCGTGGCCACGGGGGTTCTCGAGGTCGTCGCACGCCGACCATGAAGGGCGGCCTCCGGCTCAGGCGTCCAGCACCCCCGTGCGCCGGACGACCGGGGGCATCGTCGACCACGGGAAGTTGATCCACGCATCCGTCGTCCGCCACGCGAAGTCGGGCTTCATGGTCGAGTGCGGCTTCTCGTAGATGACCGCCGTACGCGCCGTACGGACGTGGTCGGCGCAGAAGTCGTGGACCAGCTCGAGCGTCTTGCCGGTGTCCGCGACGTCGTCCACGATCAGGACGTCGGCCCCGGTCAGGTCGGCTCGGTCGAGGAACGGTGGCAGCATCACCGGCACGTCGAGCCGGGTGTCGACGCCGGTGTAGAACTCGACGCTCATCGTGAAGAGGTTCTTGCAGTCCAGCGCGTACGCCAGGGAACCCGCGGGGATCAGCCCGCCGCGCGCGATCCCGAGCACGATGGTCGGCTCGTAACCACTGTCGGCCACCGCCTGGGCGAGCTCGCGGCTCGCCGTCCCGTACAGCTCCCAGGTGAGGATCTCCCGCTCCGCCATAGGCAGAGCGTAGCCGCGGCCGTCGACCGTGGCCTCCCTGTGCACCGGCGCGGGACGGGAGTTGAATGGCAGCATGCAGATCACGCGATTCGGTCACGCCGCCCTTCTCGTCGAGCACGGCGACCAGAGGGTCCTCATCGACCCGGGCGGCTTCAGCCGTGACGAGACGTTCTCCCTCACGGGTCTCGACGCCATCGTCGTGACCCACCAGCACGCGGACCACGTCGACCGCGACCGCGTCGGCGGGCTCCTCGACGGCAACCCCGCTGCCAGGCTCCTCGCCGACCCGCAGACCGCCGCCGCCCTCGAGGTCGGGGACTGGACCAAGACCGCCGCCGACGTCGCCGTCGAGCTGGGCTCGATCTCCCTCACGGGTGTCGGGTCCCGCCACGCTGTCATCCACCCGGACATGCCGCGCATCGACAACGTCGGTGTGCTCGTCGACGCCGGTGGCCTGAGGCTGTTCCACCCCGGCGACTCGTACGAGACGGTGCCGGACGGTGTCGACGTCCTGGCGGTGCCGCTGAGCGCTCCGTGGGCGAAGGTGAGCGAGACCGTCGACTTCGTCCGGGCCGTGGCGCCGCGGGTCGTCCTGCCGATCCACGACCGCACGATCTCCGACCTGGGCTACCCGATCTACTGGGGACGGGTGAGCGAGCTCGGCGGCGCGGACGAGGCACTGCTGCTCGGCCAGGACGGCTCCGTCACGCTCTGACGTCAGTCGGTCTGACCATCAGGACTCGAGCAGGCCCTCGGCGACGACGGCGTCGATCTCTGCCCGGATGTCGAGCTTGAGCCCGTCGGGGGCGAAGGAGACGTCGACCGCCGTACGGGCGAGGTCGGCGAGATCGACGTAGGTGAGGCCGAAGGCGTCGTGCGCGAGCTGGTACTCGTGCTCGAGGGTCGTGTCGAACATCCCCGGATCGTCGCTGTTGAGCGTCACGACCACGCCTGCCTCCCGAAGCGCGTTGAACGGGTGCTCGTCGATGGACGCGACCGCCCCCGTGCACAGGTTCGAGGTCGGCGAGATCTCGAGCGGGATGCGGCGGTCGGCCAGCTCGGCGACGAGGTCGGGGTCGTCGGCCGCACGGATCCCGTGGCCGATCCGGACGGCACCGAGGACGTCGATCGCGTCGCGGACCGTCTGCGGACCGGTCGTCTCCCCGGCGTGCGGCACGCTCGCGAGCCCGAGCGCTCGTGCCCGCGCGAAGACGTCGGCGAACTGCGGACGTTCCACGCCGACCTCGGGCCCGCCGAGCCCGAAACCCACGGATCCGTCAGGGGCGTACCGCTCGACCCAGTCGATCGTCCGCTCCCCCGACGGCAGCCCGAGCTCGCCGGGGATGTCGAACACCCACGCCAGCTCGATCCCCACCTCACGGGCTCGGGCGCGGCCCGTCAGGAGCGCCTCGGCCAGCTCGTCGGGAGCGATCCCCATGAGCAGCTGGCTGTCAGGCGTCACCGTCAGCTCGGCGTAGCGCACGTTGGTGGCCGCGAGGTCGGCCCCGACCCCGGCGACGAGATCGGCGACGTCCTCGGGCGTCGTGACGAGCTGGTTGGTCTGGATGTAGACCTCGATGAAGTGCGCGAAGTCGCTGAACCGGAAGAACTCCCGGAGTCCGTCGAGCTCCGTCGGCACGCCGATCTCGGGGTGCCGACGTGCGAGCCCGAGAACGGTCTCCGGCGAGGCCGCGCCCAGGAGGTGGACGTGGAGCTCGGCCTTCGGAAGGTCGTGCACGAAGACGTCCACGGGGCGGTCGCGGTTCATCGGCGACACGACGGTGGGGTTGCTCATCGCGCCATTGAACCACCCCGTACGGTGGTGAGGGTCCCTTGCTCGGGTCGGGGGCACGGCGGCGTCACGTGACACGCCGAACACCTTGACCGCGACGATTTATCTCATATGTGAGATACGGTGGAGCCTATGACTGACGACTACCTGACTCGGATCGGGAACCTCATCCGCGATGCCCGCAAGCACCGTGGCCTGACCCAAGCAGAGCTTGCTCAGCTCCTGAAGACCAGCCAGAGCGCCGTGAACCGCATCGAGCAGGGGCAGCAGAACCTCTCCCTCGAGATGCTCGCTCGCGTGGGTGCGGCGCTGGATTCGGAGTTCGTCGCGCTCGGCACCTCCGGCCCGAGCCACCTCCGGGTCGTCGGAGAGACGAAGCTGTCGGGCGCGATCGACGTGAAGTCCTCGAAGAACGCCGGTGTCGCGCTGCTGTGCGCCGCTCTGCTCAACGAGGGGCGCACCACCCTGCGCAAGGTCGCCCGCATCGAGGAGGTCAACCGGCTCCTCGAGGTGCTGGAGTCGATCGGCTTCAAAACCACCTGGATCGGCGACGAGGGCGACCTCGAGCTCGTGCCCCCGGCGACGCTCGACCTCAGCGGCATCGACGAGGAGGCCGCCCGCCGGACCCGCAGCATCATCATGTTCCTCGGCCCGCTGATGCACCGCGAGCAGTCGTTCGACCTGCCGTACGCCGGCGGCTGCGACCTCGGCACGCGCACCGTCGAGCCGCACATGACCGCGCTGCGCCCGTTCGGCCTCGAGGTGAAGGCCACCGAGGGCAGCTACCACGCGATCGTCGACCCCTCCGTCGCGCCGACCCGCCCGATCGTCCTGACCGAGCGCGGCGACACGGTCACCGAGAACGCGCTCCTCGCCGCCGCGCGGCACGAGGGCACGACGGTCATCCGCAACGCCAGCCCCAACTACATGGTCCAGGACCTGTGCTTCTTCCTGGAGAAGCTCGGCGTCCAGATCGAGGGCATCGGCACGACAACGCTGCGGGTGACCGGGCGTTCGCGCATCGACGTCGACGTCGAGTACGCCCCCAGCGAGGACCCGATCGAGGCGATGAGCCTGATCACCGCGGCGATCGTCACGGAGTCCAACATCACCGTGCGCCGGGTGCCGATCGAGTTCATGGAGATCGAGCTGGCACTGCTCGAGGAGATGGGCTTCACGTACGACCGAAGCGACGAGTACCTCGCCGAGAACGGCGAGACCCGGCTGGTCGACATCACGACCTACCCGTCGGTCCTGCACGCTCCGATCGACAAGATCCACCCGATGCCGTTCCCCGGTCTCAACATCGACAACCTGCCGTTCTTCGCCGTCATCGCCGCCAACGCGTCGGGGACCACGCTCCTGCACGACTGGGTGTACGAGAACCGCGCGATCTACCTCACCGAGCTCAACAAGCTCGGCGCGAACGTGAAGCTGCTCGACCCGCACCGTGTCCTGATCGAGGGCCCGACGCGCTGGCGTGCGACCGAGCTGGTGTGCCCGCCGGCGCTGCGACCGGCCGTCGTCATCCTCATCGCGATGCTTGCCGCGAAGGGCACGTCGGTGCTCCGGAGCGTGTACGTCATCAACCGCGGCTACGAGGATCTGGCGACCCGGTTGAATGCGCTGGGGGCCGACATCGAGACGTTCCGCGACATCTGAGGAGTGAGACGGAGGTGTCGGGCGAGGAACGAGCCCGCCGCCGGAGTCGAGCCCCGCAGGATGTCGCGGAAAGAAGAGAGCGACATCTGAGGAGTGAGGTGGAGTGGGACGCGAGGTACGAGCATCCCGCGGAGTCGAGCCCAGCAGGATGTCGCCCTCTCCTCATCCGTCGGTCGCCTTCGTGCGGGCGCGGAGGTGTGCCCGCTCCCCCTGGCGGCCGAAGAGGCTGAGGAACTCGACGGGTTCGTCGCCGATGGCGCCGAACCAGTGCGGCACCCGCGTGTCGAACTCGGCCGCCTCACCGGGACTGAGGACGAAGTCCTGGTCGCCGAGAAGGACGCGGAGCCGGCCGTTGAGGACGTACACCCACTCGTACCCGTCGTGCGTCTTGAGGTCCGGGGTCGTCCGGCTCTCGGGCGCGATGACGAGCTTGTAGGCCTGGATGCCTCCGGCGCGTCGGGTCAGCGGCACCATCGTCATGCCGTTGCGGGTGACGGGCCGCATGTGGATCCGCGGATCTCCGGTCGGCGGTGCGCCGACGAGGTCGTCGAGCGTGACGCCGTACGCACGGGCGAGCGGCAGCAGGAGCTCGAGGGTGGGTCTGCGGCTCCCCGACTCGAGCCGCGACAGGGTGCTGACGGAGATGCCCGTCGTGCTCGACAGGTCGGCGAGGGTCGTCTGGTTCTGCTTGCGGAGGCTGCGGAGCCGCGGTCCGACCGCATCGAGGGTGTCCATGCTAAGCAGTTTGCCACTACAGCAACAATGTTTGCCATCTCGTCGCCTCTCCCCCACCCTCGAGGGAGAGAGGAGAAACGATGCGAGAAGAACTCGAACACAGCTATGACGTCGTGGTGGTTGGAGGTGGCGCCGCCGGGCTCAACGGCGCGCTGATGCTTGCCCGCGCCCGCCGGTCGGTCGTCGTCATCGACGCGGGGTCCCCCCGGAACGCGCCTGCGCACGCGGTCCACGGTCTGCTCGGACGGGAAGGGATCTCCCCGGCCGAGCTGCTTGCCCGAGGGCGTGACGAGGTGCGCCAGTACGGCGGTCACGTCGTCCCCGGCACCGTCGCCGCCGTCAGCCGCGACGTCGACCGGTTCACGGTGGAGCTCGGAGACGGACGTACGCTCGCCGCGCGCAGGATCCTGGTCGCGACCGGCCTCGTGGACGAGCTGCCCGACGTCGACGGCCTGCGCGAGCGGTGGGGCCGCGATGTCGTGCACTGCCCGTACTGCCACGGCTGGGAGATCCGCGGCCAGGCGATCGGCGTCCTCGCGACCGGTCCCCTCGCCGTGCACCAGGCGCTCATGTTCCGCCAGTGGAGCGACGACGTCGTCCTCTTCACCCACACGGCCGCCCCGCCGAGCGTCGAGCAGGCCGAGCAGCTCGCCGCGCGTGGCATCGACGTCGTCACCGGAACCGTCAGCGGCCTGGAGTCCACCGGCGACCGGTTGACCGGCGTACGGATGGACGACGGCAGGGTGGTCGCCCGTCAAGCTCTCGCTGTCGGAGCGCGGATGACCGCCCGCGCCGACTTCCTGGCCGGCCTCGGCCTGCGGACCCAGGAGCACGTCAGCGGAGCCGGAGAGCACCTGGTCGCCGACGGCACGGGACGTACGGAGGTGCCTGGCGTCTGGGTTGCGGGGAACGCGACCGACCTGAGCGCTCAGGTCGGCGCCGCAGCCGCTGCCGGCGCGCTCGCAGGGGCACACGTCAACGCGGACCTGATCGAGGAGGAGACCCGCCAGGCGGTCGCCGCCTTCCGCAGCACCACGAGGGAGGCCTCCTAGATGCCCGAGACGTACGACCCACAGTTCTGGGAGGCGCGATATCGCGCCCACACGCCGTCGAGCGCGAACGCGGCGAACCAGCCGCTGGTCGACGCGGCGACCGACCTCTCCCCGGGTACGGCGCTGGACGCCGGCTGCGGCGTCGGCAACGACGCGATCTGGCTCGCGTCCCAGGGCTGGACCGTGACCGCGCTCGACGTCGCGCCCTCGGCGGTCCGCCGAGCGCGCGAGCGTGCGGCAGAGGCCGGGGGCGACGTCTCCGCACGCATCGACTGGCGCGTGGCCGACCTGACGGTGTGGACGCCGGGGTCCGAGCACTTCGACCTCGTCACGTCCCACTACGTGCACGTCGAAGCGCCGTACGAGGACGTGGTCGAGCGGCTCGCGCGGGCGGTCGCGCCGGGCGGGACGCTGCTCGTCGTCGGGCACGACACCACTCACCACGCCGGCCACGGTGTTGACATCGCGCAGGCCGCCGCGGTTCTCGACCGGGATCAGTGGGAGGTGCAGATCGCCGCAGATCAGCCTCGTACGGCACACGACCCGCACGGTCACGAGGTCGATCTGCGGGACGCGGTGCTGCGCGCCCGGCGCCTCGTCTGACGCACCTTCGCGAACACGGTGGATCGTGAACCCGGGGGCGGCATACTAGGCCCGTGACAGCCCCGGCGCCGCCCTTCCTCGCCTCACCGAAGCCGTTGGCGTTCGCGCACCGCGGTGGCGCCGCGTACGCGCCGAACCGCGACATCGAGAACTCCCTCGCTGCCTTCGACAACGCCGTACGCCTGGGCTACCGCTACCTGGAGACGGACGCCCGGGTGTCGGCCGACGGCACGGTGTTCGCCTTCCACGACGCCACCCTCGACCGGACGACCGACCGGCGCGGAACGCTCGCTCGCCTGGACGCGACCGAGGTGCACCGGGCGCGCATCGGCGGGCGCGAGCCGATCCCGCTCCTGCGCGAGCTGCTCGACGCCTTCCCGGACGCACGCTTCAACATCGACGTGAAGGACGCGGCGACCGTCGCGCCGACGCTGCGGGTGATCGAGGAGGCCGGCGCAACGGACCGGGTCTGCATCGCGTCGTTCTCCCACCGACGGCTCGGGCAGGTCAGGGCGTTGGCGCCGCATGTCACGACGTCGGCCTCCCCACCGGAGATCGCCCGGGTGATGGCACACCCGTGGCGGGTCCTGCCCGCACTGCGCAGGACGGGGGTGTCGTGCGTCCAGGTGCCGACGCGGCGGGGGTGGTTGTCGATCGTGACGCCGAAGTTCGTCCGCGCCGCGCACACCCTCGGTCTGGAGGTCCACGTGTGGACCATCGACGATCCGTCCGAGATGGCTCGACTCCTCGACCTCGGTGTCGACGGACTGATGACCGACCGCATCGACGTCCTTCGAGACGTCCTCACTGCCCGCGGGCTCTGGACCGGAGGGGACCCCCGATGACGACCACCGACCCCACAGCGACGGCTGGCTCACGCCGTCGCGAGCAACGCGCCTGGTACTGGTACGACTGGGCCAACTCCGCCTACATCACGAGTGTCGGCACGGTCCTCATCGGCCCATACCTGACGTCGGTCGCCGAGCGCGACGCGTGCGGGCGCGTTGGCACGGCGGCGAACCCCTGCGACGGCAACGTCGACCTGCTCGGCCTCGGGCTCTCGGCCGGCTCCCTGGTGTTCTACGTCGTCACGTTCGCCACCCTTCTCTCGGCGCTGGTCCTGCCGATCGTGGGCGCCATCGCGGACCGGGTGCAGTCCAAGCGGACCCTGCTCGCCCGGCTCGCCTGGACGGGCGCTGCCGCCGCGTGCTGCATGTTCCTCGTCGCCGGCAGCAACTGGCAGCTCGGCGCAGTCCTCCTGGTGTTCGCCAATCTCTGCATGGGGGCCTCGCTCACGGTCTACGACGCGATCCTCATCGACGTCGCCGCGCCCGAGGAGCGCGACCGGGTCTCCTCGCGCGGATGGGCGTTCGGCTACCTCGGCGGCGGCGTGCTGCTGCTGGTCAACCTCGGCATGGTGCTCGGCGCCGGGGAGCTCGTCGGCACGGACACCGCGGTCCGGATCAGCCTGCTCTCCGCGGGCCTGTGGTGGGGCGGGTTCACCGTCCTGGCCTACCGCGGACTGCGCGACCACCCGCCAGCAGACATCCCGCCGGACGACTCCCGGCTCGAGTCCGGACTGATCAGACGCAGCTTCGGCCAGCTCTGGGCGACCCTGCGCCACCTCAGGAACTATCCGCAGACCCTGCTGTTCCTGATCGCGTACCTGTTCTACAACGACGGCATCCAGACGGTCATCTACTCGTCGTCGGTCTACGGCCAGAAGGAGCTGGGCTTCTCGCAGGAGGTGCTGATCGCAACGATCCTGCTGGTCCAGTTCGTGGCGATCGCAGGAGCGCTCTCCTTCGGCCGGATCGCCGGACGCATCGGTGCCCGCCGCACGATCATGGGCGGGCTGGTCGTCTGGATGGTCATCGTCTCCTGCGGCTACGTCATGCCTGCCGGTGAGGTGTTGCCCTTCCTGGCGCTCGCAGCAGGGATCGGGATCGTGATGGGCGGAACCCAGGCGTTGTCGCGCTCGTTGTACTCGCAGATGATCCCGCCGGGGCGCGAAGCCGAGTACTTCAGCCTCTACCAGGCCGCCGAGCGTGGCACGAGCTGGCTCGGTACGCTGGTGTTCGGTCTCGTCCACCAGGTGACCGGGTCCTACCGGCCGGCGATCTTCGCCTTGATCGTCTTCTTCATGGTCGGATTCGTCCTCCTGGTACGGCTCGACCCACGACGTGCGATTCACGAGGCCGGAAACCCGGTCCCCGCAAGGGTCTGAGGGGTGGCGTAGGACACTCTTCGCTCTCAGGGGAATCTCACAAGCCCCCGATACGTTGGACAGTGTGGATGGAAACGGACACGTTTCGTCCAGTTCAGATCGTGTGGAACCAATGTCGGGAGGGCAGTGATGGCTGAGCGTTCACTTCGAGGAGCACGGCTCGGGACCCAGAGCTTCGAGGACGAGCGGGGTGTCGAGATGGCGCCGCGTCAGGAGGTCGAGTACGTCCTCCCCGACGGCAAGTCCTTCACCGTCACGATGGCCGACGACGCCGAGGTTCCCGCCGAGTGGGAGGACCCGCGCACCGGCAAGGTCGGCCGCCGCGTCGACGGCGAGGCGCCCGAGCAGAAGGAAGTCAAGGCCCCGCGTACGCACTGGGACATGCTCCTGGAGCGGCGTTCGATCCCGGAGCTCGAGGAGATCCTGACCGAGCGTCTCGAGCTGCTGCGTGCCGGTGAGATCGGCCCGGCCCACCTGCACCGGCCGGCCAAGGTCAAGGCCAAGGCGCGCAAGCGCTGAGCAGGACCGTCGCCCGCGGACCACGTCCGCGGGCGCTGTAGAGCCCTCCCCCAACAAGACACCTGGGTCGCGCCCTCCCCCGTGGCGCGGCCCAGGCTTTTGTCTGCCTGCGGCCGGCGTCCCGAAGATGGTCCTCAGCCGGTCAGGGCTCGTCGACGACCTCGCCCTGCACGACGGTCCGCGCTGCGGGCCCGGCGGGCGCCCCGGAAGTCGACTGGCCGCTCGCGACGTCGGGGCGGGCTGCCGGCCGACCGAACCGGTCCGTGACGATCCACGAACCCTTGCTCTCTGCCCAACGCCGCGTACGCCGAGCGGCGATCCGTCGGACCGGCGGGATCATCAGGACGAGCCCGACGAGCGCCGTCAGGAAGCCGGGGACCGCGAGCAGGACGCCCGCGACGGCGCTCGGACCACCGCTGTCCGCAGGCGGGACGATGCCGTCGGCGGCCGCGGCACGCAGCACCTGGAGCTTGCGACGCCCGGCACTGCGCAGGATGAGCACCCCGATCACGGAGAGCGCGACCAGCGCCAGCAAGGTCTGGCCCACGCCGATCAGGCCGGCGACGCCGACAGCGATCGCGATCTCGACCACGGGGAGCAGCAGCAGGGCGGCCATGAATCCTCGACGCATCGGCCTCTCCTTGGGGTGTCCGGTGTCGCGGGGGGCTGTCAGCTCCCCTGCCCCGAGAATACGCCGCGCAGCCAACGCGTCCGGTCCTGCACGGCCCAGCCGGTGACGCGTACGAGGGCCTCGCGCACGATGGCGCCGTCCATCTTGGACTCCCCCGCGACGCGTTCGACGAAGGTGATCGGGACCTCGCGGACGTCGTAGCCGGCGCGCACGGCGCGGCGCGCGAGGTCGACCTGGAAGCAGTAGCCGTGCGACGCGACCTCGGCGTCGAGGATGTCGCGCAGCACCGTGGCACGGAACGCGCGATAGCCGCCGGTCGCGTCCCGCAGCGAGAGGCCGAGGGCGAGCCGGGCGTAGGTGTTGCCGCCGCGCGAGAGCACCTCACGCCGCTTCGGCCAGTTGACGACCTCTCCGCCGTCGACCCACCGGGCACCGAGCACCAGGTCGGCCCCGGCGTCGATCGCGGCCAGGAGCCGGTGCAGCTGCTCGGGCTGGTGCGAACCGTCGGCGTCCATCTCGACCAGCACGTCGTACGAGCGGTCGAGGCCCCAGGCGAAGCCGGCGAGATAGGCGGCGCCGAGGCCGTTCTTCGCCGTACGGTGCATCACGTGGACCGCGTCGTCGGCAGCGGCGAGGCGGTCGGCGATCGCGCCCGTGCCGTCCGGCGACCCGTCGTCGACGACGAGCACGTCGACCTCCGGCTCGGCCGAGCGAACGCGCCCGACGATCGAGGCGATGTTCTCGACCTCGTTGTAGGTCGGGATCACCACAAGGGTCTTCACCGTCGACGCACCTTCCTCCGGACGCTGCTCAGCAGTACGAACGCGACGACCAGCATCGCAGCGCCCTCGACCCACACACCGAGGCGGGTGCCCCACGTGGTCTCGGTCGCCGCGGTGACCTCGTGCCCGAAGGACGCCGGCTGCTCCTCGGGAGCACGCTCGAGCTCCGTACCGTCGGGCCCGATCATCCCTGAGATGCCGTTCGTCGACGGCACCGCGACGTAGCGACCCGACTCGATCGCACGCAGCCGCGCGATCTGCCACTGCTGCTCGCGCTGTGCCGTCCCGGTGAAGGTCGCGTTGTTCGTCTGGACGACCAGCAGCTCCGCCCCGTCCATCACGGCGCTTCGCGCGAGCCCGTCGAACAGCACGTCGAAGCACATCATCGTGCCGACGGTGGTGTCGCCGATCTCCAGAGCCCCCGACTGGTCGCCGGCCAGCATGTCGCGCGGGACCTCTTCCGCCAGCAGCGGCACGAGACGCTCCGAGAAGTCCCGCATCGGGACGTACTCGCCCCACGGGACCAGGTGCTGCTTGATGTACTCGTCGCCGGGCCCGGTGACCGGGTCCCAGACGAGGCCGGCGTTGTACGCGGTGCCGTCGGTGGGCCCGTCGAGGATCGCGCCGACCAGGATCGGGGCGCCGACGTCCTCGGCGGCTCGGGTGATCGCCTCACCGGCCTCGGCGTCGGTGGTCGGGTCGATGTCGGAGGCGTTCTCCGGCCACAGGACGATGTCAGGTTGGGGTACCTCGCCCGCTCGCACCCGCATGGCGTACGCGCCGGTCTCGCGGATGTGGTTCTCCAGCACCTCGCGCTGCTCGCCGAACCACTGGGCTCCCGTGCCCGGGACATCACCCTGGACGACCGCCACCTGCATCGTGCGTCCCGCGCCGGCGATGCCGACCGGCAGGACTGCCCCCAGCGCGACCACGGCGAGGACCGCGGTGGCGCCGACGACCAGCCGGCGGGCACGACCCCGACCCTGACGCCATCCGACGAACGCCCAGACGACCAGGGCCGCCGTCAGGAACACCGTGCCGGACAGCGCACCGACACCGAGCCAGCGCGCGATGGGCGCCAGCGGCGAGTCGACAGCCGCGAACGCGATCCTTCCCCACACGAACCCTCCGAACGGAAACAGGCTGCGGGCCAGCTCCATCGCCATCCATGCGAGTGCTCCCAGCAGTGGCCAGGCGCGACGCCGGGCGATGATCGAGAAGACCGCTCCGAACGCGCCGTAGAACAACCCCTCGAACGCCGCCAGAGCGACGTAGGCAGCCGGCACGTCGAACACCAGCACCCATCGGAGGAGGACGAGGAGGAACGTCGTGCCGAACAGCCAGCCGAGCCACGCACCGACCCGCACGCTGGCACCACGAAGGGCCACGACGAGAAGGACGAGACCAGGCCAGACGAGCCACGGCTGAGAGAACGGAGCGAAGCCGCCCGCGACGAGGAGTCCGGCGATCGCGGCGGCGGCGGTCCGCCGGAACCAGGTCCGGTCGGCGAAGGAGAAGGGGCGTGGCACGGGACAACGCTACCCGGCGGAGAAGTGCGCCCCCGCAGCGATGGCCCGGACAGAGATCCGCCAGAAGTCCGACACCCTTCGGACCAGCTCGCGCTGTTGTCTAGTGGGCGTCGGAACTTCTGGCGTTGGGCCTCTCCCCGTGACACTCGCCAGCATCCGAGAGGCGATCACGTACGACAGTGCCGAATACAAGCCCTTCCTGTCAACTGTCAGGCATCGGTCGAGGTCGTGTCGAAGGCCGTGCGGCCGCCGACGACCGTACGGACGCACCGCGCGTGTCCGCCGACCGCCGCACCGATGCCGTCGCCCCCCTCGGGCACGTCCCAGAACGCCAGGTGGGCGGCCGCGCCAGGCTCGAGCATGCCAGCGTCGTCGACCCGCGCCGCGCGCCAACCACCGACCGTGTGCGCGTGCAGCGCCTGCACGAGCGACAGCCCGGTCCCGCCGCTGCGCGGACGCATCGCCGCCTCGATCGCTCCCCACGGCGAGAACGCCGTCACGGGTGCGTCCGACCCGAACGCCAGCGGGACCCCGATCGTGTTCATCGCGGCGAACGGGTTCATGCCCCGTGCTCGCGCGCGGCCGACTCGCGTGGCGTACATGCCCTCTCGGCCACCCCATGCCGCGTCGAAGGCCGGCTGCACGCTCGCCGTGACGCCGAGCTGGGCGAGCAGCTCCAGATCGGCTCCCGACGGCATCTCGAGATGCTCGACACGGTGACGCGCGGCGCGGATCGTGTCCGTGCCGAGGACGTCGCGAGCGCTGCGGAGTCCCTCGACGAACACGGTGCTCGCCCTGTCACCGATCACGTGGAAGCCGGCCTGCAGGCCCGCACGCGTGCATCCGACGACGTGGGCCGCGACGTCGTCCGCGTCGAGGTAGAGGTGACCGGTCGACGACGTGCGGTCGTCGTACGGCGCGTGCAGGGCCGCTGTGCGCGAGCCGAGCGAGCCGTCGATGTTGAGGTCGCCGGCGAGCCCGGCGACGCCGTACGCTCGTGCCTCGTCGTAGGCGTCACGAGCACCCCAGTACGTGACGACCTCCGGAAGCACCTCGGCCTCGCGAAGCCCGCGCACGATCTCGACGTCGTCGAGAGGGGAGATGTCGGGGGCGGCGTTCTCGTGGACGGAGACGATGCCGGCCGCCGCCGCGGAGCGCAGGGCGGTGCCGATCGTCACCTCGCGGTGCGCCGATCCTGTCGTCGTCGCCAGGTGACGGCGTACGAGGTGGTGCGCCTGGCGCTCGACACGACCGTCACCGAGCCAGCCGTCGGCGTCGCGCAGACCCGCGACCTGGTCGACCAGCGTCGCTGACACGACGCCCGAGTGCCCGTCGACCCGCGCGAGGTACACAGCGCGTCCACCGACCGCGCGATCGACGTCGGTCCCGGTGAGCGATCCGTCCGCCCAGTCGGTGTCGTCCCAGCCCTGCCCGTGCACCACGGCGTCCGCCGATGCCGCCACATGGCTGTCGAGACGCTCCAGCGCCTCGACGCGCGAGCGTGCGCCCGACAGGTCGAGGCCCCGCAGGGCCTGACCCGTCATCCCGAGGTGGACGTGGGCGTCGACGAAACCTGGCGTCAGCAGTACTCCGGGGAGCGCGTGGACGTGTGCAGCTCCATCTGCCCACCGATCGGCGTCGGTGTCGGCGCCGACCCATGCGATGCGGTCACCCTCGACGGCGAGAGCGCCGACGCCGTCGCGGTCGACGAACCGCACACCGCGATAGAGCACGCGCTCGGGCGCCTCCCCCATCAGCGCACCTCGGAGGCCCCGGGGCCGGTCGGGGCGTCGCCGTGCAGCCTGAGGTCGTGCTCGTCGGGACGCAGGTCGAGCCAGAAGTAGACGTTGTCCCAGCGCTGGTCGCCGATCGCGACGAAGTCGGGGATGCGGCCGTACTCGCGGAAACCCAGACGCTCGTACAACGCCATCGCCGCGTGGTTGTTGCCGCGCACGTCGAGCGTGAGGATCTCGATGCCGGCGAGGCGGGCGTAGTCGATCAGCTCTGTCACCAGCCGCTGGCCGAGGCCTCCGCCCCGGGCCGAGGACGAGACCGCGACGCGGCCGATGTCGGCGTGCGGCTGCTCGGTCTCGCCGATGCGGCGCGACCAGTAGGCAAAGCCCACGACGGCGCCGGCTGAGCTCTCGGCGACGGCGAGGCAGGCGTCGTCGAGGTCGCTCTCGTGCACGAGATCACCGAGGAGGTCACCGATCTCCGAACGGCTCGGGGGTTCCACCCAGCCGAGCGCCGCCCCTTCCTCCACCAGATGGGTGATCACGGCGTGCAAGGAGTCGAGCAGTGCAGGCTCGGGCTCCGTGACGCGACGGACGGTGAAGGTGGCCTGTTCGGCCATACGGGGTCAGCCTCCGATCGGGCGGTTCTCGTAATAGGTGGACAAGACGATGGTGCTCCGCGTCGAGACGTTCGCCGCCGCCCGGATCTCGGCGAGCAGACTCTCCAAGGCGCTGGTGGTCGGCACCCGCACCTTCAGCAGGTAGCTCTCCTCACCGGCGACCGAGTAGCAGGACTCGATCGCGTCCAGGTGACGCAGGCGCTCTGGTGAGTCGTCCGGCTGGCTCGGGTCGATCGCCCGGATCGAGATGAACGCCGTGAGCCCGAGGCCGACCGCCTGGTGGTCGAGCTGCGCCTGGTAGCCGCGGACGACACCCCGTGCCTCCAACCGCCTGACACGCTGGTGAACGGCACTCGTGGACAGTCCGGTGGCCCGGCCGAGGTCGGTGAAAGACATCCGGCCATCAGCGGACAGGAGCCGGATGATCTGCGCGTCGGTTTCCTCCACGCTGGACAGGATATCGATCGATCCCGATCTGGCGGTCGAATAGGCGCACAGCGAGACAGCGCGTCGGCGCTCAGCCGAGGACGACCAGGTCGCGCGACGTGCGGTTGAGCCGCTCGAGGCCGTCGTCGGTGGTGACGACGATGTCCTCGATCCGTGCTCCGTGCCTGCCCTCGAGGTAGATGCCCGGCTCGACCGAGAACGCCATGCCTGGTTCGAGCACGAGGCCGTTGCCCGACACGATGTAGGGCTCCTCGTGGGTCTCCAGGCCGATGCCGTGTCCCGTGCGGTGCAGGAACTCTGCGCCGAAGCCGGCAGCGGTGATGACGTCGCGACCGACCGCGTCGACGGACTCGGCGGTGACGCCCGGCCGTGCGTACTCGCACTGCGCCTTCTGCGCGGCCAGCAGAACCTCGTAGTACGCGGCGAAGTCGGCGGGAGCCTCGCCCCCGGCGACGTACGTGCGGGTCGAGTCGGAGCAGTATCCGGAGGGCATAGTGCCGCCGATGTCGACGACGACGGGCTCACCGACGCCGATGACGCGGTCGCTGACCTCCGCGTGCGGCGAGGCCCCGTTGGGGCCCGAGCCGACGATCACGAACTCGACCGTCTCGTGACCCTCGGCGAGGATCGCCTCGGCGATGTCGCGCGCGACCTCGCGCTCGGACCGGCCGGGTCGCAGCCACTCGGCCATGCGGTCGTGCACGCGGTCGATGGCAGCACCCGCGTCCCGGAGGGCCGCGACCTCCTCGGGGGTCTTGCGCATCCGCAGCTCACGAAGCACCGGACCGGCGAGCACCTGGTCGGCGTCCATCAGCGCCGCACCGAACGCGAACACCCGCTCGGCCCACATGTGGTCGTCGACCGCCACGCGGCGTGCCCCCAGGACGACCTCGGTCGCCGCGGCGTACGGGTCGTCAGTCTCGTCCCAGCCGACCAGCCGGATGCCGTGCTCCTCCACGCCGGCCTCCACCGCCATCTGCAGCTCGAGCCGCGGGAGCACCAGGACGGCCTCGCCGTCGGTGGGCAGCACGAGGCACGTCAGCCGCTCGAGCGGCATCGCCGCGAAGCCGGTGAGGTAGCGGAGGTCTGCGCCCGGCGTCACCAGGAGCGCGTCGACGTCGGCGGCACCCGCGGCCTTGCGGGCGGCGTCGAGCCGGAGGGAGATGTCGGTCATGCCACCGACACTACCCGTGGCGAAGGACGGGGCCTCAGGGTGCTGACAGGGCCGCCACTGCGCGCTCGGCCGTACGCCCGAGCCCCCAGGTCTGCGCCAGCTCGGCCATCGCGGTGACCTGCTGCGGCGTCAGCGGACGCAGGGTCAGGTCGACGTCGAGCGGGAGGTCACGGACGACCTCCACCACGCGTGGCGCGACCGCGAGGTAGTCGGAGGCCGCCAGGAGGTTGGCGCGTGCCCGCGGGGCCATCTTGACGTGACGGTCGCCGGCGGCGGCGACGATCCCGGCGAGGTCCCCGTGCGCGGCGAGCATCGAGGCTGCCGTCTTCTCACCGATCCCCGCCACACCGGGCAGGCCGTCGGACGGGTCACCTCGGAGCACGGCGAAGTCGGCGTACTGCGTCGGCTCGATCGCGTAGCGCTGGCGGATCCAGGCGGCGTCCACCGACTCGAGGTTGCGCATGCCCTTCGCCGGGTAGAGCACCCGGACGCCGCGGACGTCGTCGACCAGCTGGAAGAGGTCACGGTCGCCGGTCACGACGTCGACAGGCCCGTCCCACGTCGTCGCGAGCGTCCCGATGACGTCGTCCGCCTCGTAGCCGTCGGCTCCGACCACGGGGACGCCGAGGATCTCGAGGGCCTGCGCGATCACCGGCACCTGGACGTCGAGCAGGTCGGGAGTCTCCTCGACGTCCGGTCCGGTCTCGCGCGGAACCTCGACCCGGTGGCCCTTGTACGAGGGGATGAGGTCGACCCTCCAGGCGGGACGCCAGTCGTTGTCCCAGCAGGCCGCCATCGCGTCCGGCTTCAAGGTGTCGACCAGCGTGGCCACGAAGTCGAGCATGCCGCGGACCGCGTTGACCGGCGTCCCGTCGGGCGCCCGGAGGCTGTCGGGCATGCCGAAGAACGCACGGAAGTAGAGCGAGGCCGAGTCGAGCAGGAGCAGCTTCTGCGCAGGCATACCCCGCACCGTACTCGTCACGTCAGTCATCGCGTACGGACCGCGAGTCACCGCGTACGCTGAGGCGATGATCGCAGCCTTCAGCATCAGCCCCGGCACCTCGGACGACACCGGCGGCGTAGCCGAAGCGGTTGCGCGCGCGATCGCGGTGGTACGCGCGAGCGGGCTGCCGTACGAGACCAACGCGATGTTCACGAACGTCGAGGGCGACTGGGACGAGGTCATGGGCGTCGTCAAGCGCGCCGTCGAAGCCGTCGCCGCGGTGTCGCCGCGCGTCTCGCTGGTGCTCAAGGCCGACGTCCGCCCGGGGCGTACAGGGCAGCTCTCCGAGAAGGTACGGCGCATCGACGACCTGCTCGGCGAGTGACCTCTCGGTCCGTACGGCGTGAGCCGCCGGCTACTCGCTGACGGAGGTGTACGACACCACGCCGCGCCGCAGCTGGTCGGCCGCCGCTCGTGCCGTGCTGCGCAGGCCCTTGTCGGTCGCGGCTGCCGCCACCTGCTCGATCACGTCGAGAAGCTGCTTCACCGCACGGACGAAGTCGCCGGCGGCGATGCCGTTGGCCTCCAGCACGACGTCGAGGTCGTAGCCGGACGCCCACTGCCATGCGGTCCAGCCGAACCCGAAGTCGGGGCGACGCAGGAACGACAGCCGGTGCGTACGCTCGACCTGCTCGAGCTCGGCCCAGATCCGCCCCATCTCGTCGGCGACGACGGCCGAGGTGCCGCGGGGGAACCGCGGCGGGCCGTCGCCTTCGGGGTTGCGCGACACGTAGGTCAGGCCGCTGATCACGCACGCGAACTCGGCCGGGTCGAGCCCCTCCCAGGTCCCTCGACGCAGGCACTCCCCCGCGAGCAGGTCGAGCTCGGAGTAGAGCCGCTGGAGGCGCTGACCGTCCGGGGTCACGGTGTCGCCGTCGAGGTAGCCGAGCTCGTCGAGCACCTCGCACACCCGGTCGAACTGTCGTGCCACGGTGTTGGTGCGCTGCTCGATCCGGCGTCGCTGGTTGCCGGTGTCGCGCTCGAGCCGCGACCAGCGCTCCGCCCACCGCGCGTGCTCCTCGCGGTCCGGGCACTGGTGGCACGGGTGCTGCTTCATCTGCGTGCGCAGCTCGTCGATCTCCGGATCGTGGATCGGCTCGCCCTTGGTGCGGCGCGTGCGCGGAACCTCGAGGTCGCGGGTCTTGTAGCGCAGCGTCGACGCGAGGTCACGGCGCTGCTGCGGGTTGCGCGCGTTGAACGTCCTGGGGACCCGGATCCGGGTCGACGCCTCGATCGGCGTCGGGAAGTCGATCAGGCCGAGCCGGCGTGCGTGCCGGTCCGTCGTGAGGACGTACGGACGCGGGGCGCTGCGGTCCTGGGACGTGCCGGGGTCGAGGACGACCGCCCAGCCGGCCCACTTTCCCGCGGGAACCGAGATGACGTCGCCGGGTCGCAGCTTGGACAGCGACGCGGCCACGTCGTCGGCGTACGCGGACTTGCGCTTGCGCGACGCTCCCTGCTCGAGGTCCTTGATACGCCGTCGCAGCGCGGCGTACTCCATGAAGTCACCGCGCGAGCACGTGGCGGCCTCCGCGTAGCCCGCCAGCGCCTCGTCGGCCTTGTGCACCTGCCGCGCGAGCCCGACGACCTGGCGGTCGGCCTGGAACTGCGCGAACGACTGCTCGAGCATCTGCCGCGCGGTCGAGCGCCCGACCTGGTGGACGAGGTTGACGGCCATGTTGTACGAGGGGTGGAACGACGACCGCAGCGGGTACGTGCGGGTCGAGGCGAGGCCGGCGACGTGCTTGGGGTCGAGCCCGGGCTGCCACAGCACCACACCGTGGCCCTCGACGTCGATGCCGCGCCGTCCGGCACGACCGGTGAGCTGCGTGTACTCCCCCGGCGTGATCTCGGCGTGCGTCTCACCGTTCCACTTCGTCAGCTTCTCGATGACGACCGACCGCGCCGGCATGTTGATGCCGAGCGCGAGGGTCTCGGTCGCGAAGACCGCTTTGACGAGCCCGACGCTGAAGAGGTGCTCGACGACCTCCTTGAAGGTCGGCAGCATGCCCGCGTGGTGCGCCGCCACGCCGCGCGCCAGGCCCTCGACGAAGTCGGCGTAGCCGAGCACACCCAGGTCGGCGTCGGGCAGCGACGAGGTCGCCTCCTCGACGTACGCGCGGATCTCACGCTCCTCCGCCGGGGACGTGAGACGCAGGTGCGACGCGAGGCACTGCTCGACAGCAGCCTGGCAGCCGACCCGGCTGAAGATGAAGGTGATCGCAGGCAGCAGGCCGGCCGCGTCCAGCCGGTCGAGGACGTCGACACGGTTCGGGGTGTAGTTGCGCGAACGGTGCCGGTGGGCGCCGTACGACTGGCCGCGCTTGCCGCGTCGGCCCGGGCCTCCACCGGCACGGCCAACCTGGCGCATCCGCCACTCGTCGCGGGCGATGCGCTCGAGCTCCTCGTTGACCCGGACGCCCTCGGTGGGGTCGCCCTCGAACAGGTCGAACAGGCGCCGCCCGACCAGGACGTGCTGGTAGAGCGGCACCGGCCGCTGCTCCGACACGACGGTCACCGTGTCGCCGCGGACCTCCGACAGCCAGTCGCCGAACTCCTCCGCGTTGGAGACCGTCGCCGAGAGGGACACGACCTGCACGGACTCGGGCAGGTGGATGATGACCTCCTCCCAGACCGCACCACGGAACCGGTCGGCGAGGTAGTGCACCTCGTCCATCACCACGAACGCCAGGCCCTCGAGGGTCCGTGAGCCGGCGTAGAGCATGTTGCGGAGCACCTCGGTCGTCATGATGACGATCGGAGCCTCGCCGTTGATCGTGTTGTCGCCGGTGAGCAGCCCGACGTTCTCGGCGCCGTACCGCTGCACGAGGTCGTGGAACTTCTGGTTCGAGAGCGCCTTGATCGGCGTCGTGTAGAAGCACTTGCGCCCGGTCTTCAGCGCGACGTGGACGGCGAACTCACCGACGAGCGTCTTGCCCGACCCCGTCGGGGCCGCGACAAGCACCCCGTGCCCGTTCTCCAGGGCCTCGCACGACTCGATCTGGAACGGGTCCAGCCCGAACTCGTAGAGATCGGCGAACTCGGCGAGAAGGGGCTTGGCCTGCGCGGCCCGGAACTGGGCGTAGCGCTCCGCCGGAGAGGTCATGCCTCCAGACTACGGGGCGGGCCTCGGATCGTCGGGCTCGTCCAGGTCGCTCGGCCTGTCGTCGGCAAGGTCGTGCTCGACCGTGATCTCGGACATCTCGTCGTCGGCGACGGCGAGGCCCTCCGCGGCCTCTCGCTTCGCCCGCCGTCGGTCCACCAGGTGCGCGATGGCCTCGGCGATCAGGAACAGCAGCGTCATCGGCAGCGCGAGCACGATCATCGTGAGCGGATCGGTCGACGGCGTCGCGATCGCGGCGAAGATGAATGTCGCGAGGATGATCCAGGCGCGTGACGACGCGAGCTGGCGCCCCGAGACGGCGCCCATCGCGTTCAGCAGCACCACGAAGAGCGGGATCTCGAAGGCGACCGAGAACACCAGCAGGATGCGTAGGACGAACGCGAGGTAGTCGGGCAGCGCGTTGAAGTTCGACGCGAAGTCGGGGGTGAACCCCATCAGGAGCTCGATGCCCTTCGGGAGCACGAGGTATCCGGTGATGAACCCGATGATGAACAACGGGCCTGCGATCGCACAGAAGAGGATCGTCCAGCGGCGTTCGTTGCGGTGGAGCGCGGGGACGATGTACGCCCAGATCTGGTAGAGCCAGAACGGGCTGGACACCACGAGGCCCGCGACCAGAGAGATCTTGAGCGCGAACGTGAAGGGGTCGGCGATCCCCGAGAAGGTGAGCGCCTCGTTGATGTCCTGGCCGTTCTCCTCCAGCGTCTCGACCGCCTGGAAGTACGGGACGGTGAGGAAGTCCAGCAGCTGGTCGTAGAAGAACGCGGCCGCGACCGTGCCGACGACGATCGCGAGGACCGCCTTAAGCAGACGGTCGCGGAGCTCGCGGAGGTGCTCCGCAAGAGGCATCGAGCCATCAGGGGCTGCGGCCGGTCTGGGCCGCTTCCCCCTCGAGATGAGAGCCACTGATCAGATCAGGGCGTGTCGGTGTGCTTGTCGTACGAGGTCTGCCGGGCCGGCTGGACGACGTCGGACGGCAGCGCCGCAGGCCTGTCGACGACCGGCTTGGTCTCGACCTTCTCGTCGTCGTCGTCCATCAGTCCCTTGGTCTCGGACTTGAAGATCCGGAGTGCTCGGCCGGATCCTCGGGCGAGCTCGGGGAGCTTCTTCGCGCCGAACAGAAGGACCAGGACAGCCAGGATGAGAACGATCTCCATCGGGCCGATCTGCTTGAACATAGGGACCTCACGATCTCCGTGCGTCGTTGCGCAGGACACGCTCCGTTGCGCCTTCACTCGCATCGTACGCTGCCGACCACCCAAAGGTCTCCTACCCCGCGCGCATCCGCCGATCCTGGCCAGGATCGACATCCCGCGTTCACCGGGCGGAAACCCACGGTCGAGCCCGACGGCCTCAGACGGAGTCGTACGCCGCCAGCGCCGCCCGCGACTCGCTGACGACCTGCTCGGCGAGCCTCGGGGGCTCGACCACGCGGATGTTGCCGGCTGCCCTGAGCACGAAACGCTTCAGCCACGCCTCGTCGCCGGTGACGACCTTGATCCGGAGCCAGCCCTCGTCGTCGGTGCCGAGCTCGGTGTGGTCGACGTACTCGCGGACCCACAGTGCGTTCGGGTGCAGCGCGATCACGGCCTCGGACGAGCCGGCCTGCGGCTCGAAGAGACGCGTCGCGTAGTCGCGCCGCTCGACCCCCTCGTGCTCGGCGACGGGCGTCTCGAGGATCTCGACGGACTCGACGCGGTCGAGCCGGAAGAGCCGGACGTCCTTGGCCCGGTAGCACCAGCCCTCGACGTACAGGCGACCCTCGGCCGTGATGAGGCGCAGCGGGTCGACGTCGCGCTCGGTGAGCTCGTCGCGGGACTCGACCAGATAGGTCAGGTGGACACGCCTGCCCGCCGACAGGGCGTCGGCGAGTCGCTCGTGCACGGCCGACTCGGCGTCGTCGACGAGTATCTCGGCCGCGTCGACGCCGCCCTGGGCACCGCCCGTCGCCGCGAGCAGCTTGGCGAGCGCCGAGTCGATCGCGGGCTGGTCGTGACCGCCGGCGGTCTCACGGAGCGCACGCAACGCTGTGATGAGGGACGCGGCCTCGTAGCCGTTGAGCCGCAGCGGACGCGTCAGGAAGTCGGCGTTCTCGATGTAGACCACGCCGTCGCTGGTGAGGGCGTCCATGTCGACGTCGATCATCTCGCCCGTGACGGCCTCGGGCAGCCCGCAGAACCACAGCACGTTGAGGTCCTGGACGATCTGGCGCTTCGTCACGCCGAAGAGGTCGGCGACCTCTCCGACGGGGACACCATCGTTGGAGCGGAGGTACGGGACGAGGGCGAGCATGCGCTCGATCTGCTTCGCGGACGTGCTCATCCGGCGGCCTCCAGGACCCGCGCCAACCGGGCGCGCACCTCGTCGCGGAGGTCGCCGGGCGCGATCGCGACCGCGTCCCTGCCGTACGAGGCGATCTCGGAGGCCAGCTCGCTGGCGGAGCCGTACGGGACCTCGATGAGGTCCCAGCCGTCGTCGTCGGGGTGCTCGGAGGTCGCCCGGCGTCGCAAACCCAGGCCACGCCCACGGCGTACTCGGACCACGGCGTCCGCGGTGGGCGGCGCAGGGAACAACGCCTCGGCCATCGCCCGGACGTCGGCGTCGTCGGGGACGTCGAACTCGTGGGGTCCGCCCGCCGGCTCGACGTCGCCCACGACCCGGCTCAGCCGGAAGAGCCGCTGGTCGGCGCGGTCGCGGTCGTAGCCGACGAGGTACCAGCGGCCGTGCCACGACACGAGCCGCCACGGCTCGACCACACGTTGGGCGCGGGCGCCGTCGGCGCGCTCGTACTGGAAGGTGACCGGCGTGCGGGTGACGACGGCCTCCCAGATCGGCTCGAACGCGGGCTCGCTCGCCGCCAGTCGAGGCTCGACACCGGACAGGGCGTCGGGATCGATCGGGACGCCGGCTGCGACGAGCTTGCGCAGCGCGACGGCGGTCGCCTCGCCCAGCCGTGCGCTCTGCCAGACGCGGGCCGCGACACCGATCACGGCTGCCTCGGAGGGCTCGAGGTCGATCGGTGCGAGCTCGAACTCCTCACGACGGATGCGGTAGCCGCTCTCGTTGCCGTGGTACGACTCCGTGTCACGGACCTCGATCGTGATGCCGATGGTCCGGAGGGCTTCCTTGTCGCGCTCGAACATCCGGTCGAACGCGGCGTCCTTCTGGCCGCGGTACGGCTCGATGATCTCGCGGATCCGGGACTTGGGCAGGTAGGTGGGAGTCACCAGGAGGGCGATGAGGAGGTTCATCAGCCGCTCGGTCGTCCGGGGTGCCACCACTCGCTCCTCGTCGGGTCAGACCTGCAGGTCAGCCAACAACGTACAGGGTCGGACCCGACGCGGAGCGCCGGATATCGACTACGGGGTCGGCGTGGCCGCAGGCGCGGGATCGGCCTTC
This sequence comes from Mumia sp. Pv4-285, assembly GCF_041320275.1. Taxonomy (NCBI): domain Bacteria; kingdom Bacillati; phylum Actinomycetota; class Actinomycetes; order Propionibacteriales; family Nocardioidaceae; genus Mumia; species Mumia qirimensis. The sequence goes on from NZ_CP162023.1 coordinate 2,356,399, forward strand.
TTCACGAGGTCCACGACGAACACCAGCGAGTCGCCGCCGTTGATCCCTGCCTGCGGGTTGCCGGCGGTGCCGTAGCCGTCGGCGTAGGGGATCGTGACGAGGACGCGGCTGCCGATCTTCTGGCCGACGAGACCCGTGATGAAGCCCGGGATCATCGCGCCCTGCTGGAGCTGGAAGTCGACCGTGTCACCGCTCTTGTAGGAGCTGTCGAAGGTCTTGCCGTCGCGGCCGTTGACACCGACGTAGCGGACGGTGACGGAGTCGTTCTCCTTGACCGTCACGGCCTTCTTGCCCTTGGCCGGGATGACGACCTTGGACTCGGTCTTCGCGACCACCAAGGGCTTCGTGCCGAGGGTCACCGTCGGGAGCTTGCCCCAGGCGCCCTTGACGGAGACGTCGTCGATGGTGCCGGTCGGCTTGGGAGCCTCCCACTTGGAGAGCACGTCGGCCACGACGAGCATCGTCTCGTCGGCCTGCTCGGTGCCCTCCTGGGCGCCGAGGTCCTTGCCGGTCGCACCGATCAGGACGCGGGTGCCGTACGACTCGCCGATCACGGCGGGAGCGATGATCTTGTCCTGCTCGGAGCTCATCGTGGTGGCGCCGCCGGCGTCGGACTCGAAGGTGTTGCCCAGCTCGGAGCCGTCCTTGCCGGCGATGATCACGTACTTCATGACGACGTCGTCGCCGTCGGCGATCTTGGCGCCGTCACCCTCGACCACGACGCGGGACGTGGTCTCGTCGACCGACACGCCCTTCGCACCGTCGACCTTCGGGTTCTCACCGACCTTGCCGGTGACCTTGACGGAGTCGAAGGAGCCGGCGTCGGAGTCGTCGTCACCTCCCTCGCCACAGGCGGCGGTGAGCACGAGGAGCGGGACGATCACGAGAGCGGCGAGGCGACGCACGTTGGGAGGACCAATCACTGGGGGTCAGGGCAACGACTGCAACCGTAGCCGACGAACCTCAGAATTCTATGAGGACGGTGTGACGCCGGGTGTCACATGCCGTCGATGAGCTTCTGGACGCGCTCGTCCTGGGCCCGGAACGGGTCCTTGCACAGCACCGTGCGCTGGGCCTGGTCGTTGAGCTTCAGGTGGACCCAGTCGACCGTGAAGTCCCGTCGACGCTCCTGGGCGCGCTTGATGAACTCGCCCCGGAGCCTCGCCCGGGTGGTCTGCGGCGGCTTGGACTTCGCCTCGAAGATCGACAGGTCGTCGGTGACGCGAGCCACCGCTCCCTTGCTCTCCAGCAGGTAGTAGAGGCCCCGGTCCCGCAGGATGTCGTGGTACGCGAGGTCCATCTGCGCGATCCGCGGGTGGCTCCACGTGAGGTTGTTCTTCTCGCGGTAGCGGTCGAGGAGGCGGTACTTGATGACCCAGTCGATCTCGCGCTCGACGAGGGACAGGTCCTCGGACTCGACGGCCTTGAGGGTGCGCTCCCACAGCTCCAGGGCGCGTACGGCGACCGGGTCGTCGGGGTTGTGGCGGTCGACGAAGGCGCGTGCCTTGCCGAGGTACTCGGCCTGGATCTCCAGGGCCGACAGCTCACGACCGTTGGCGAGCGCCACCTTGCGGCGGCCGGTCATGTCGTGCGAGATCTCGCGGATGGCGCGGATCGGGTTGTCGAGGGTCAGGTCACGCATCGGGATCCCGGCCTCGATCATCTGGAGCACGAGGTGGGTGGTCGCGACCTTCAGCAGCGTCGTCGTCTCGCTCATGTTGGAGTCGCCGACGATGACGTGCAGGCGGCGGTAGCGCTCGGCATCCGCGTGAGGCTCGTCGCGGGTGTTGATGATCGGGCGCGACCGCGTCGTGGCGGACGAGACGCCCTCCCAGATGTGCTCGGCCCGCTGGCTGACGGAGAACATCGCTCCCCGGGGCGTCTGCTGGACCTTGCCGGCGCCGCAGATGATCTGGCGGGAGACGAGGAACGGGATCAGGATGTCCGCGATGCGGCTGAACTCGCCGTCTCGGGACACCAGGTAGTTCTCGTGGCACCCGTACGAGTTGCCTGCCGAGTCGGTGTTGTTCTTGAAGAGGTAGATGTCGCCGAGGATGCCGTCCTCGCGCAGGCGCGTCTGGGCGTCGAGGAGGAGGCCTTCGAGCACCCGCTCCCCCGCCTTGTCGTGCGTGACGAGCTCGACCACGTCGTCGCACTCGGGCGTCGCGTACTCGGGGTGGCTCCCGACGTCCAGGTAGAGCCGTGCTCCGTTGCGCAGGAAGACGTTGCTGCTGCGCCCCCACGAGACGACGCGGCGGAAGAGGTAGCGCGCCACCTCGTCCGGCGACAGGCGCCGCTGTCCCCGGAACGTGCACGTGACGCCGTACTCGTTCTCGATGCCGAAGATCCGTCGTTCCACAGCTCCACCCTATGCCTGAAAGCGAAGCGCCACGTCGGACTCGCGGGTCACCGACCGACAAGTTAAGGAGTCGAATCCTGTCCTACCTGCGTGAGAAGATGTTCCTCTGTTCTTCCTAAGAGGAATACGCGGCAACGAACGGCGACGAAGGAGTGATGGCGACCATGACAGGGATCGCGATCGAGACGCACGGACTCATCAAGAAGTTCGGCGACAAACGGGCGGTCGACGCGGTCGATCTGGTGGTGCCGGAGGGCGGGGTCTACGGGTTCCTGGGCCCCAACGGCGCGGGCAAGACGACGACCATCCAGATCCTGGCCACCCTCATGAAGCCCGACGGCGGCTCGGCGAGCGTCTTCGGTCACGACGTCGCCCGCGAGGCCGACGAGGTCCGGAGCATGGTCAGCCTCACCGGCCAGTACTCCTCGGTCGACGAGGACCTGACCGGCCGCGAGAACCTCCAGCTACTCGGTCGCGTGCTCGGCTACTCCCGCGCCGAGGCCCGCACGCGCTGCGACGACCTCCTCGACGCCTTCGGACTCAGCGATGCTGCGAGCAAGCAGGTCAAGCGCTACTCCGGCGGCATGCGACGGCGACTCGACATCGCCGCGAGCATCGTCGTGACACCGCGCCTCCTGTTCCTCGACGAGCCGACGACCGGGCTCGACCCGCGCAGCCGCAACCAGGTCTGGGACATCGTGCGGGCGCTCACCGCCCGCGGCACGACGGTCCTGCTGACCACCCAGTACCTCGACGAGGCCGACCAGCTGGCCGAGCGGATCGCCGTCATCGACACCGGGCGCATCATCGCGGAGGGCACGAGCAGCCAGCTCAAGTCCTCGGTCGGGTCGGGCGCCCTGCACGTCCATCTCATCGACCCGGGCGACCGGCCCCGTGCGATCGACATCCTCTCGCGTGCCTTCGGTGACGAGGTCTTCCCGGGCTCCGACCCCGCCGACGTCACCGGCCGCGTCGACGACCGCGCCAAGGTGCCGGCGGCGCTGGCGACCCTCGCGGCTGACGGTGTCGAGCTCGCCGGCTTCAGCTACGGCCAGCCGACGCTGGACGAGGTCTTCCTCGCGCTGACCGGCCACACCGCCGAGGAGTCCGACGCCGCCGGCGACTCTGCGCAGAACGATCCGGAAGGAGCCGTGGCATGACCACCACCGAAGCCCCCGTAGCCGCCGAGAAGCTCGACGCCGTCCTCGCGACAGGACCACGCCCGCCCCGTGCGAGCGCTGTCACCACGTCGCTGGCGTTCGGCTGGCGGGCGCTCCTGCGCATCAGGCACGTCCCCGAGCAGCTCTTCGACGTGACGCTGTTCCCGGTGATCTCCGTCCTGCTGTTCACCTACCTGTTCGGCGGCGCCATCGCCGGGTCGACCAGCGAGTACCTGCAGTTCGTCCTGCCGGGCATCCTCGTGCAGACCGTGGTCATGATCACGATGTACACGGGCGTCGCTCTCAACACCGACATCGAGAAGGGCGTGTTCGACCGCATCCGCACGCTGCCGATCTGGCGGCCGTCGGCTCTCGTCGGAGCGCTCCTCGGCGACGCGGTCCGCTACACGCTCGCCTCCGTCTTCGTCGTCACCCTCGGACTCGTCCTGGGCTACCGGCCCGACGGCGGCTTCGTCGGCGTCGTTGCCGGAGTCGCCGTGCTGATGGCGTTCAGCTTCGCCTTCAGCTGGATCTGGACCTGGGTGGGCCTGCTCGCACGCAGCCCGCAGTCCGTGATGGGCATCAGCATGATGGTGCTGTTCCCGCTGGCGTTCCTGAGCCCGGTCTTCGTCGACCCGTCGACGATGCCGGACTGGCTCCAGACATTCGTCGAGATCAATCCGATCTCGCACGCCGTCTACGCCGTCCGCGGCCTGATGTCGGGTGACTCCGTCGGCGACGAGATCATGTGGACGTTCGTGGCGTCGGTCGTCATCATGGCGATCTTCGCTCCGCTCACCATGCGGGCCTACAGCCGCAGGCGCTGACTCGTCGCCGCCCGGTCGGGGGTCCGGGCGGCGACGCTTGCGTCAGTCGGTGCTCTCGTCGGGCGCCGAGGCAAGCGCGGCGTCGACCTGGGTGTTCGACAGCCGTTTGAACTTGCGCGGCTGGCTCCTGGTGCGGTCGAGCACCGCCACCTCGAGGTTGTCGGCCGTGAGCGTGCGCGGCGCCGTGTCGTCATGACCGAGCGCCTTCGCGGCGAGGGCGATCGCGGCATCGAGCGCCAGCCCGGCGCTGTAGTGGTCCTTGAGGTAGCCCTCGACGGCCTCCGCCTGCCCGCCCATCACGGCGTGACCGGAGATGTCGGCGACCGAGCCGTCGTACGTGAGGCGATAGATCTGGTCGAGGTCGGGTGTCGTACCGACCTCCGCCACGAACAGCTCCACCTCGTACGGCTTCTCGCCGCCCGACGAGAAGATCGTGCCGAGCGTCTGCGCGTACGCGTTGGCGAGGCCACGGCCGGTGACGTCGCTGCGGTCGTACGAGTAGCCACGCAGGTCGGCGAGGCGGACCCCGGCGATGCGGAGGTTCTCGAACTCGTTGTAGCGCCCCACCGCGGCGAACCCGATGCGGTCGTAGATCTCACTGATCTTGTGCAGGGCGTTGGACTGGTTCTCGGCGACGAACAGCACGCCGTCGGCGTACTGGACGACCACGACGCTGCGGCCGCGCGCGATCCCCTTCCGCGCGAAGTCCGCGCGGTCCTTCATCAGCTGCTCGGGCGAGACGTAGAACCCTGCGCTCACGTGCGTCCTCTCTGGTCAGCGGGTACGGCGGGTGCGGGCGGCGTCACTCCAGCGGAGCGGACGGGCCGTCAGGACGAGACATCCGGCCGCCGATCACGCGGTCGGCGATCGCCGCGGTGGCGTCGTCGCCGTACGCGCGGAACCCGTCGGCGGTGATCACCGCGACCATCGGGAAGATGCGCCGGGTGAGGTCGGGGCCTCCGGTGGCCGAGTCGTCGTCTGCAGCGTCGTACAGCGCCTGGATGCAGGCGGTCACCGCCTCGGACTCCTCGAGGTCGGGGCGGTAGAGCTTCTTGAGGGCGCCGCGGGCGAACATCGAGCCGGACCCGACGGAGTGGAACGAGCGCTCCTCGTTGCGGTTGCCGGTGACGTCGAAGACGAAGATGCGACCGACTCCCGCGTCGAGGTCGAACGCCGCGAACAACGGCACCACGGCCAGCCCCTGCATGGCCATGCCGAGGTTGTTGCGGATGAGGGTCGAGAGGCGGTTGGCCTTGCCGTCCGTGGACAGCGGGGTGCCCTCGATCTTCTCGTAGTGCTCGAGCTCCAGCTGGAACAGGCGCGTCATCTCGACCGCGAGCCCGGCGGTGCCGGCGATGCCGACCGCGGAGAACTCGTCGGCCGGGAAGACCTTCTGGATGTCTCGCTGGGCGATGACGTTGCCCATGGTCGCGCGGCGGTCGCCGGCCATCACGACCCCGCCGGGGAACGTGGCGGCGACGATCGTCGTCGCGTGCGCCACCTGGTGCGCGACCGACGCGTCGGTGACCCGAGCGCCCGGGAGGAGCTCAGGCTGGTGTCGTGCGAGGAACTCGGTGAAGGAGGACGAACCAGCTGTCAGGAACGCCTCTGGCAGCATCACTGCCCGCCCTTCTGCACGAAGCTGCGGACGAACTCCTCGGCGTTCTCCTCGAGCACGTCGTCGATCTCGTCGAGGATGGAGTCGATGTCGTCGTCGAGCTTCTCCTTGCGCTCGGCGACGTCCTCCGAAGGCTCGACCTGGACGTCGTCCTGCTCGTCGGTGCTCTTGCGTGTGGTCTTGTGCTGCTGCCCACCGTCGCGTGCCATCACAACCTCCTCGAGTCGGCTGTCTGTGCCGTGGACTCGACCCTATACCGGAGGGGTGACCGAGCGGGTGCGACTTCCGGGCGGGCGAAGGAGACCGCTCAGCGTCGCGTGATGGCGTCGAACAGGCCCTGAGCGGTGTCGTGGGCGTCGAACAGCGCGCCGACGTGCTCGCGGGTCCCCCGGAGGGGCTCCATCGTCGGGATCCGCTGCAGCGTGTCGCGTCCGGGAAGGTCGAAGATCACCGAGTCCCACGAGGCGGCGGCGACGGCCTCCGGGTAGTGCGTGAGGCACTGGCCGCGGAAGTAGGCGCGGGTGTCCTCCGGCGGCTCCGTGACGGCCCGCTCGATCTCGGTGTCCGACAGCAGGCGCTTCATCCGGCCCGCGCGTACGAGGCGTTGGTAGAGGCCCTTCTCGGGACGCATGTCGGCGTACTGGAGGTCGACGAGGTGCAGCTTGGCGTGGTCCCAGTCGAGGCCGTCGCGCTCACGGTACGACTCGAGCAGCGACAGCTTGGCGACCCAGTCGAGCTCGTCGCGCAGCTGCATCGGGTCGTCGCCGAGCCGCGTGAGGACGGACTCCCACCGGTCGAGGACGTCCTTGGTCTGACCGGCGGCGGGGTCCTCGCCGTCGTGGCCCTGCTGGACGAAGGCGGCGGCCTTCTCGAGGTAGGCCCACTGGAGGTCGAGGGCCGTGATCGTACGGCCGTCGTCGAGGTCCACGGCCGTCTGGAGGGACGCGTCGTGCGAGATCGCGTGCAGTGCCTTGATCGGCTGCGCGAGCTCCAGACCGCCGCTGAGGAACCCTGCCTCGATCATCGCCAGGACGAGCGAGGTCGTGCCCATCTTGAGGTAGGCCGCGATCTCGGAGAGGTTGGCGTCACCGATGATGACGTGCAGGCGCCGGTACTTCGACGGGTCGGCGTGGGGCTCGTCGCGCGTGTTGATGATCGGCCGCTTGAGGGTCGTCTCGAGACCCACCCCGACCTCGAAGTAGTCGGCGCGCTGGCTGATCTGGAAGCCGCTCTCGGAGCCGTCCTGCTGGCGCCCCACACGACCTGCGCCGCACACGACCTGGCGCGACACGAAGAACGGCGTCAGATGCTCCACGATGGCCCCGAACGGCACGTCACGGCGCATGAGGTAGTTCTCGTGGGCTCCGTACGAGGCGCCCTTGTTGTCGACGTTGTTCTTGTAGACGAGGAGCCCCGGCGAACCCGGCAGGTGGGACGCGAGCTCCGCGCCCCGCTGCATGACGAGCTCGCCGGCCTTCTCCCACAGGACGACGTCGCGCGGGGTCGTGCACTCCGGGGAGGAGTACTCGGGGTGAGCGTGGTCGACGTAGAGACGCGCACCGTTGGTCAGGATGACGTTGGCGAGACCGAGGTCCTCGTCGGTGAGCTGCGTCGGGTCGGCACGGTCGCGGCTCAGGTCGAACCCGCGCGCGTCGCGGAGCGGGTTCTCCTCCTCGAAGTCCCAACGGGCGCGGCGCGTCAGCCCGTGAGCGCTCGCGTACGCGTTCACGACCTGCGTCGAGGCCACCATCTGGTTCGCCGTCGGCTGCCCCTTGACGGAGATGCCGTACTCGACCTCGGACCCCATCACCCGTCGTACCGTCATGGACTCAGCCTAGTCACTGCAGCCCACGCCACTGGGATGATGACTCGCATGGACGAGATCGTGGCGTTGTACGGGGACGACGGCCAGCCAGTGGGTGAGGCACCCCGATCGCGGGTCCGCGCGCAGAACCTGCACCACGCGGCGACTGCCGTCGTCGTCCTCGATCCCGCCGACCGGGTCTACGTCCACCGTCGCACGGACACGAAGGACGTCTTTCCCGGCATCTACGACGTGTGCGCAGGCGGCGTCCTCCTGGCCGGCGAGGACCCGTACGACGGCGCGGTCCGCGAGGTGGCCGAGGAGCTCGGTGTCACCGGTGTCGAGCTGGGGCCGATCTTCACCGGACGGTACGCCGACGCACACACCTCGTACACCGCGTTCGGCTACGTCGTCGAAGCGTGGACCGGGCCGATCCGGTGGCAGCCCGAGGAGGTCGCGTGGGGTGACTGGGTCGACCTCGCCGACCTGGTCGTACGCCTGAACGACCCGGACTGGCCGCTGGTGCCCGACTCCCGGGCCCTCGCCGGTCCGTGGCTCCGCGCCCGTGCGGCGCACGAGGTCGTCGAGTAGGTCGTCGCTACGCCCGCGGCCGAGCGGCGGCGCGCCCCCTCGCCTCTCCCGTCACCCTCCCGCATTTGAGGTGCTCACACCGGAAACGCCTCTGATGCACCTCAAAAATGAGGTGCACCAGAGAACTTGAGGTGTGAGCACCTCAAACGGGGAGTAAAGGGACGGTGACAGTCTGTGGACGTCAGTCGTCCTCGGTGCGGTAGCCCAGGTTGGGCGACAGCCACCGCTCTGCCTCGGCCACCGTCCAGCCCTTGCGCGCGGCGTAGTCCTCGACCTGGTCGCGCCCGATCCTGCCGAGGAGGAAGTACTGGGAGTCCGGGTGCGAGAAGTAGAGGCCGCTGACGGCCGCGCCCGGCCACATCGCCATGCTGTCGGTCAGCTCGATCCCGGTGTTCTTCTCGACGTCGAGAAGCTGCCAGATCGTCTGCTTCTCGGTGTGCTCCGGGCAGGCCGGGTAGCCGGGGGCAGGCCGGATGCCGCTGTAGCTCTCCTTGATCAGCGCCTCGTTCGTGAGGGACTCGTCGGGTGCGTAGCCCCAGAACTCCTTGCGGACGCGCTCGTGGAGGCGTTCGGCGAACGCCTCGGCGAGCCGGTCGGCGAGGGACTCCAGGAGGATCGCGCTGTAGTCGTCGAGATCCTTCTTGAACTCCTCGATCTTGTCGGCCCCGCCGAGTCCCGCCGTCACCGCGAAGGCGCCGACGTAGTCGCGCAGCCCGGTGTCCTTCGGCGCGACGAAGTCGGCCAGCGACTTGCGCGCGGAGCCCTCGCGGCCCTCGCCCTGCTGGCGCAGCTGGTGCAGCGTCGTCAGGACCTCGGTGCGCGTCTCGTCGGTGTAGACCTCGATGTCGTCGCCGGGCACCTGGCTGGCCGGGAACAGGCCGAACACACCGTTGGCCCGCAGCCACCTGCCCGCGATGATCTGGTCGAGCATCACCTGGGCGTCGTCGTACAGCTTGCGCGCGGCCTCACCGGTCGACGGGTTGTGGAGGATGTCGGGGAACCGGCCGCGCATCTCCCACGCGTTGAAGAACGGCTGCCAGTCGATGTAGCGGCGCAGCTCCTCGAGCGAGTAGTCGGTCAGCGTACGGACGAACTGGATGTGCCCCTCGTGCGGGTGGTCGCAGCCGGGGCCCGAGCACACGTCGCGGGCCTGCTGGAGCAGCATGTGCGGTCGCGGCGGGCGGTAGTCGCTCCAGTCGATCGGCGTCGCCTGGGCACGCGCGTCCTGGAGCTTGAGCAGGGCGCGGCTGCTCTGGCGGGCGGCGTGGCGTTCACGCAGCGACGCGTACTCGGTGTCGGTGTCGGCCAGCAGCGCGGGCCGCTGCTCGTCCGAGAGCAGCGCGGCGACGACCGGGACGGAGCGCGACGCGTCCTTCACCCAGATCACCGGCCCGTGGTACTTCTGGTCGACCTTCACCGCGGTGTGGGCCCGCGACGTCGTCGCGCCGCCGATGAGCAACGGGATCTCGAACCCCTGACGCTCCATCTCGCCGGCCAGGTTGACCATCTCGTCGAGCGACGGCGTGATGAGCCCGGAGAGCCCGATGGCGTCCGCGTTCTCGGCGCGGGCGGCGTCGAGGATCTTCTGGGCGGGCACCATGACCCCGAGGTCGACCACGTCGTAGTTGTTGCACTGGAGGACCACCCCGACGATGTTCTTGCCGATGTCGTGGACATCGCCCTTGACCGTCGCCATCACGACCTTGCCCTTGGCGGTCGCGGCGTCGCCGGGCTGCTTCTCGGCCTCGATGAACGGGATCAGGTAGGCGACGGCCTTCTTCATGACGCGTGCCGACTTCACCACCTGCGGCAGGAACATCTTGCCCTCGCCGAACAGGTCGCCGACCACGTTCATGCCGGCCATGAGCGGGCCCTCGATCACCTCGATCGGCCGTCCTCCGCGCGCGGCGATCTCCTGGCGAAGCTCTTCGGTGTCGGACTCGGCGTAGTCGTCGATGCCCTTCACGAGGGCGTGGGTGATCCGCTCTCCGACGGGGAGCGACCGCCACTCCTCGGTGGCGACCTCCTTGGCCACGCCGTCGCCGGCGAAGTCGGCCGCGATCTCGAGCAACCGCTCGGTCGCGTCGGCACGGCGGTTGAGGACGACGTCCTCGATGCGCTCGCGCAACAGCTCGGGAACCTCCGCGTAGACCTCGAGCGCCCCGGCGTTGACGATGCCCATGTCCATGCCCGCGGAGATCGCGTGGTACAGGAACACGGCATGGATGGCCTCGCGCACGGGGTTGTTGCCGCGGAACGAGAAGGACACGTTGGAGACGCCGCCGGACACCAGGGCGTACGGGAGGTTCTGCTTGATCCAGCGGGTGGCCTCGATGAAGTCGACGCCGTACTCGGCGTGCTCCTCGATGCCCGTCGCGACAGCGAAGACGTTGGGGTCGAAGATGATGTCCTCGGCGGGGAACCCCACCTCGTCGACCAGGAGTCGGTACGCGCGCTCGCAGATCTCCTTGCGGCGCTGGAGGTTGTCGGCCTGGCCGTCCTCGTCGAACGCCATGACGACGATCGCGGCGCCGTAGCGTCGGCACAGCCGCGCGTGCTCGACGAACGCCTCCTCGCCCTCCTTCATGGAGATCGAGTTGACGATCGGCTTGCCCTGGACGCACTTGAGCCCGGCCTCGATGACCTCCCACTTGGAGGAGTCGACCATCACAGGCACGCGGCAGATGTCGGGCTCGGAGGCGATGAGGTTGAGGAACCTCACCATCGCCTCGACGCCGTCGATCATGCCCTCGTCCATGTTGACGTCGATCACCTGGGCGCCGTTCTCGACCTGCTGGCGTGCGACGTTGAGGGCCGTCCCGTAGTCGCCGGCCTTGATGAGGTTGCGGAAGCGCGCCGAACCGGTGATGTTGGTCCGCTCGCCGACGTTGACGAACAGGGTGTCCTCGACGACGGTGACCGGCTCGAGGCCGGCCAGCCGCAGCGCCGGCGTGGTCACCGGCGGGACACGGGGCGCCTTTTCGGCGACGTCGCGGGCGATCGCCGCGATGTGGGCCGGCGTCGTCCCGCAGCAGCCGCCCACGAGGTTGACGAAGCCCGCCTCGGCGAACTCTGCGACGATCGCCGCGGTCTCGTCGGGTGCCTCGTCGTACTCGCCGAAGGCGTTCGGAAGGCCGGCGTTCGGGTAGCAGCTGACGAACGTGTCGGCGATCCGCGCGATCTCGGCGATGTAGGGCCGCATCTCCTTGGCCCCCAGCGCGCAGTTGAGGCCCACGAGCAGCGGCTGGGCGTGGCGGACGGAGTGCCAGAAGGCCTCGGTCACCTGGCCCGACAGCGTGCGGCCCGAGGCGTCGGTGATGGTGCCGGAGATGATGACCGGCCACCGCCGACCGTGGTCGGCGAACACCGACTCGACGGCGAAGATCGCCGCCTTCGCGTTCAGCGTGTCGAAGATCGTCTCGATGACGACGATGTCGGCGCCGCCGTCGAGCAGGCCGCGGGTGGCTGTCGTGTAGGCCTCGACCAGCTGGTCGTACGTGACGTTGCGCGCGCCGGGATCATTGACGTCGGGCGAGATCGAGGCCGTACGGGTCGTCGGGCCGAGCGCCCCGGCGACGTAGCGGGGGCGTCCGCTCTGCGCGGTCACCTCGTCGGCGACCTCGCGGGCCAGCCGCGCCGACTCGTAGTTGAGCTCGTACGACAGCTCCTCCATGCCGTAGTCGCTCAGCGAGACGGCATTGGCGTTGAAGGTGTTGGTCTCGATCACGTCGGCGCCCGCGTCGAGGTACTCGCGGTGGATGTCGGCGATGATCTGCGGCTGGGTGATCGTCAGCAGGTCGTTGTTGCCCTGGACGTCCGAGGGCCAGTCCTGGAACCGCTCACCGCGATAGCCGGCCTCGTCCGGACGGTCGCGCTGGATAGCGGTGCCCATCGCGCCGTCGAGCACGAGGATGCGCGACCGAAGGGCTTCGGTCAGCTCGTCGGTTGCGTCCGGGCGGAGGTTCGGGACAGCCTGCACTGCGTCAACGCCAATCTTCCGGGGCGAGAGGGTCTGGTGCGCAACGAGCGGCGCACGCCTTCTACGAGAGTAGTCCACGTCCGGGTGCCGGACGGTACGTCCACGATGTGAAAAATGGTCCCGGATCTCAGTGCAGGGTCTTGCCCAGGTAGACCGACAGCGGGTCCTCCGCGTAGTAGCCGAAAGGCTCGACGTCGGTGTAGCCCGAGGACCGGTACAACGCGATGGCCTCCGGCTGCAGCCGACCGGTCTCGAGGATGATTGTCACGGCCCCCGCCTCCCGCGCCGACTGCTCCAGCCACGCCAGCATGCGACGGGCGTAGCCACGTCCACGAGCGGCGTCGCGGACGTACATGCGCTTGATCTCGACGCGCCCGTCGTCGTGCAGCCGCCAGCCGCCGGTCGCGACCGGGGCACCAGCCGCGTCGTACCCCACCGCGAACCGTCCTCCCGAGCCGTGGAACTCGTCGACGTCCGTCGGGCCCTCGTCGGGCGATCCGTAGCGGCGGACGTACTCGGCCTGGACCTCGGCCACGAGGCGTGCGGCGTCGGCATGGTCGTAGCCGACGGTGCGGATGTCGAGCGGGAGCGTCGTACGCGCGGTCACGGCTCCATTGTCCGTGACCGCGGCGTACGGCTTGCACGAGGCCCTACAGGTACTGACCGGTGTTGGCGACCGTGTCGATCGACCGACCCGGCTCGCTGCCCTGCTTGCCGGAGATGAGGGTACGGATGAACACGATGCGCTCGCCCTTCTTGCCCGAGATCCGCGCCCAGTCGTCGGGGTTGGTGGTGTTGGGCAGGTCCTCGTTCTCCTTGAACTCGTCGAGGCACGCCTGCAGGAGGTGCTGGACCCGCAGTCCACGCTGCTGGAGCTCGAGGAAGTCCTTGATGGCCATCTTCTTGGCACGGTCGACGATGTTCTGGATCATCGCGCCCGAGTTGAAGTCCTTGAAGTAGAGGACCTCCTTGTCGCCGTTGGCGTACGTGACCTCGAGGAAGCGGTTCTCCTCGGTCTCGGCGTACATGCGCTCGACGGTGCGCTGGATCATGCCGTTGACGCACGCTCCACGATCACCGCTGAACTCCGCCAGGTCGTCGTCGTGCAGCGGGAGTCGCGCGGTGAGGTACTTGGAGAAGATGTCACGCGCCGACTCGGCGTCGGGCCGCTCGATCTTGATCTTCACGTCGAGGCGACCGGGACGCAGGATCGCCGGGTCGATCATGTCCTCGCGGTTGGACGCACCGATCACGAGGACGTTCTCGAGGCCCTCCACGCCGTCGATCTCGCTCAACAGCTGCGGGACGATCGTGTTCTCGACGTCGGACGAGACTCCTGAACCGCGCGTGCGGAACAGCGAGTCCATCTCGTCGAAGAACACGATGACCGGGGTGCCCTCGCTGGCCTTCTCGCGAGCACGCTGGAACACCAGGCGGATGTGTCGCTCGGTCTCGCCGACGTACTTGTTGAGGAGCTCGGGACCCTTGATGTTGAGGAAGTAGGAGCGTCCCTCCTCCCCCGTCTTGGCCGAGACCTTCTTGGCGAGCGAGCTGGCGACCGCCTTCGCGATCAGCGTCTTGCCACAGCCCGGCGGGCCGTAGAGGAGGACGCCCTTCGGTGGCTTGAGCTCGTGCTCGATGAAGATCTCGGGGTAGAGGTACGGGAGCTCGACGGCGTCGCGGATCGACTCGATCTGGTTCTGGAGCCCGCCGATGCTCGTGTAGTCGATGTCGGGAACCTCCTCCAGCACGAGCTCCTCGACCTCGGACTTGGGAACCCGCTCGTAGACGTAACCGGCACGGGAGTCGAGCAGCAGCGAGTCGCCCGCGCGCAGCTTGGTGTCCTTGAGAGAGTCGGCGATCCGGGCGACCCGCTCCTCGTCGGCGTTGCCGAGGACCAGGGCGCGCTCGCCGTCGGCCATCAGCTCCTTGAGCATGACGACCTCGCCCACGGTCTCGAAGTCGAGCGCGGCGACCACGTTGAGGGCCTCGTTGAGGATGACCTCCTGGCCTCGCCGGAGCTGGTCGGTCTCGACGGTCGGGCTCACGTTGACCCGCAGCTTGCGGCCCCCCGTGAACACGTCGACGGTGTCGTCGTCGTTCTGCTGGATGAAGGTGCCGAACCCGGTCGGCGGCTGTGCGAGCCGGTCGACCTCCTCCTTCAGGGTGAGGATCTGGTCACGAGCCTCGCGCAGCGTGTCGCCGAGCCGCGCGTTCTGGGCGGTGACGGCGGCGAGCCGGGCCTCGGTCTCGGCGAGCCTGGCGTCGACGGCGTTGTCGGGACGGCCGGTCGCGAGGCGCCGACGGAGGTGCTCGACCTCCGCGCGCAGGTAGTCGATCTCGGCCTGCTGCTGGAGCACGGTCTGCTCGGTCGCAGGCGGACGCCGGTCGGTGTGGTCGGACTCGCTCATGTCGTACCTCCCGCGAAGGCCGCGACACCGTCAGCCCCGGACACGCCCGGGATCGACCCGTGTGCGCGGCGTTGTGGCTCCTCGTACAACGACCCTATACGCCCGTGGTGACGAACTGCTCACGTCCGCGCGCGGTTATCAGAATGAGATGCGCGTCTCGCGGGCGTCAGTCGGGAAGGTCAGCCGGGCGGGGTCCGGAGTAGTCCGGCCCGTACGCACCCGGGGCGGGGCGCCGCTTCTTGGCCAGCGCGCGCTGCCCGTGCGCCATCCGGCGCGCCGTCACGAGGAAGGCGGTGTGGCCGTTCATCGCGTGCTGAGGGCGGACGGCGAGGCCTTCGAGGTGCCAGCCGCGCTGCATCGTCTCCCAGGCGTCCGGCTCCGCGAACTCGCCGTGCGCGCGCAGCGTCTCGACGATCCGGGACATCTGCGTCGTGGTGGCGACGTAGCAGCAGAGGATGCCGCCGGGAGCGAGCACACGGCCCGCCAGCTCGACGTACTCCCAGGGGTCGACCATGTCGAGGATCATCCGGTCGACCTCGGTGTCGACGACACTCTCCCCGAGCTCGCCGACGGTCAGGCGCCACGCCGGGTGCGGTCCGCCGAAGAACTGCTCGACGTTGCGGGTCGCGATCTCGGCGAAGTCCTCGCGCTGCTCGTACGAGGACACGAGGCCGCCCTCGCCGACGGCCCGCAGCAGGAACGTCGTCAGTGCGCCCGAGCCTGCTCCCGCCTCGAGGACGCGCGCGCCGGGGAAGATGTCGGCGAAGGTGACGATCTGGGTCGCGTCCTTCGGGTAGATGACGGCGGCACCCCGCGGCATCGACGTCGTGTACTCGTGCATGAGCGGACGGAACACGAGGTACTGGCCGCCGAGCGACGACTCGACCACGACGCCCTCGGGCTGGTCGATCAGCGCGTCGTGCGGGATCTCGCCGAACTTCGTGAAGAACTTCTTGCCGGCCTCGAGCTGGATGTTGTGGCGTCGCCCCTTGGCGTCCGTCAGGCGGACCCACTGACCGACCGCCATCGGTCCGCGGTGCACTCCTGAGAGACGCTCATCCATGGGTCTGCCTTCCTGCACTGCTCTGCTTCCGGGTCCGGCTCTGCTTGGTGGTCCTGACGCGCTCGGCGAACGCCTTGTCGACGTCAGCCATCACCAGGACGCCGTACAGGCGGTCGCCGTCGATGACGAGGTACTCGCTGGACGGGGTCCGCTGCAACGCCCGGATCAGCGCCTCACCGGCGAGATCGACGGACAGCGTGAGCCCCGGGGAGAGCGTACGCGCCAGGGTGCCGGCCTCGATCCACGGGCGTCGGGTCTCCGGCGTCGCCAGCACGGCGCGCTCGTCGACGATGCCGTCGATCGCACCCGTCGGGCCGTGCACCACGATGGCTCCGGCCCCCGACTCGCGCGCCTGGTCGACGGCCTGCCCCACCGGCGTGGAGCGCGCGACGTCGACGGCGCGACGGGCCAGCCCTCGCGCCGTGAGGGCGGGCAGTCCGCGCCGGATCCGCGCCGAGACGAGCGCCTGGGTCGCGCCGGTCCACAGGAACATCGCGACGACGAAGGCGATGAGGTAGTCCAGGATCGTGATGTCCAGCCCGATCAGCTCACGGCCGACGAACGGGAACGCGAGCGCCAGCACGGCGACGGCCCGACCGCCGTACGCGGCAGCCACGGAGCCGGCGTAGGGGTTGCCGGACACCTTCCACACCGCCGCTCGGAACACGCGACCGCCGTCCAGCGGCAGTCCCGGGAGCAGGTTGAGCACACCCACGACGAGGTTCGCGAGCGCGAGAGCACGGAACGCGAAGAGCAGCAGGCCCGTGTCGGGGCCGAGGAGCGCGGCGACCCAGGCGACACCGGCCACCGCCAGCGACGTCAGCGGGCCGACGACCGCGATCCAGAACTCGCGGCCCGGTGTGTCGGGCTCGCCCTCGATCTCGGTGACGCCACCGAGGAAGTTCAAGGTGACGGAACGGACCTCGTAGCCGAAGGCCTTCGCGACGAGGGCGTGGGAGACCTCGTGCAGCAGCACCGAGAGGTAGAGCAGGACGGCGAAGGCGAGGCCCGCGACGTACGTGAGCGCCCCGAGACCGGGAGCGATCACCTCGATGGTCGGCGCGAGGACGACGGCGATGAGCACGGCGACCACGAGCCAGGACGACCGGACGAGCACGTCGACGCCCCCGATCTCGCCGATGCGGAGGGTCCCCGGCGGGCGGGGTCGGGAGGGGGGTGTGGACGAGCCGTTCACACCATCCACCGTATCGGGTCGTGGCACGCCCGGACTGTCGGTCCGCTCGCCTAGGCTGACAGGCATGAGGACGCAGACGGTCGAGCACACGGTGGTGGACGGCGTCACGGTGATCGGGTCGTTGTCCCCGAGCCGCGCGGGCGACTTCATGACCTGCCCCCTGCTCTACCGCTTCCGCGTGGTCGACCGGCTTCCCGAGGCGCCGTCGGCCGACGCCGTCCGCGGCACGCTGGTCCACGCGGTGCTCGAGGACCTCTTCGACGCGCCGGCCGCCGCGCGCACGCTCGAGCACGCCCGCTCGATGGTCGCGCCGGCGTGGGCCCGGTTGACGGAGCGCGAGCCCCAGGTCGCGGAGCTGTTCGAGGACGGTGCCGACCTCGCCGCGTGGCTCGAGAGCGCCGGCGCACTGCTCGCCTCCTACTTCGCGCTCGAGGACCCGCGTCGACTCGAGCCCGCCGAACGCGAGAAGTACGTCGAGACGGTGCTCGACGGCGGGCTGTTGCTGCGTGGGTATGTCGATCGCGTCGACGTCGCTCCGACCGGCGAGGTGCGCGTCGTCGACTACAAGACGGGCAAGGCGCCTCGGGAGGTCTTCGAGGCCAAGGCGCTCTTCCAGATGAAGTTCTACGCGCTGGTGATGTGGCGCACCACCGGCACGGTCCCTACGCTCCTGCAGCTGATGTACCTCGGCAACGAGGAGATCCTCCGCTACTCCCCCGACGAGCAGGACCTGCTGGCCACCGAGCGCAAGCTCCGCGCCCTGTGGACGGCGATCGAGCGCGCTTCGACCACCGGCGAGTGGCGACCCCACAAGTCGGTCCTCTGCGGCTGGTGCGACCACAAGGCGCTCTGCCCCGAGTGGGGCGGCACGCTGCCTCCCCTTCCCGAGCGGGAGTCGCTGCCGATCGAGCCGGCGGTCCAGTCGCCGTCGGAGAGCCCCGCCGCCGTGGACTGAGCGCGTCAGAACCTCTTCGGCAATTGCAAAGGATTCTTTGCAAAGAAGTCTTTGCAGTTCTACGCTGGGACACGTGACCACTGAACCGAACGCCGTCGTCCTCGACGGGTCCTCGCTCAAGGCGCTCGCCCACCCGCTGCGTGTCTCGCTCCTCGGCGCACTCCGCCGGTTCGGCCCCGCGACCGCGACGCAGCTCGGTCAGCGGCTCGGCATCAGCTCCGGCTCGGCTTCGTACCATCTGCGCCAGCTCGAGAAGGCCGGGCTCGTCACCGACGACGTGAGCCGCGGCAACGCCCGCGACCGGTGGTGGCGTGCGGCGCACCGAGTCACGGAGCTGCGTGGCGAGGACATGGACCCGGCCGATGCCGATGCCATCGACGAGTACCTCCGCTCGGTCGCCGCCAGCTACACCCTGGTCCTGCAGCAGACGGTGAACGAGCGCGCGACCATGCCGCCTGACTGGCGCGACGCGATGGACATCAGCGACTACCTGCTGCGTCTCACGCCCGACGAGGCGAAGACTCTGGCCGTGCGCCTGCACGCCGTCGTACGCGAGTTCCGGTACGACGTGCCGGAGAACCGCGCGCCCGAGGACGCCGAGCGCGTGACCGTGGTTCTCCAGATCCTTCCCCAGCCGCAGGGAGCGCTCGAGGACGGCGTGACCGAGGACGATCCCTCGTGAGGGCGCAGGCGACCACGAGGGCCCCCCTTCGGCCGTTGGTCGGGCTGCTCGTCGCGATGGCGGTGTCGCACTCGGGCACCCGGGTCTCCGCCATCGCCTTCCCCTGGTTCGTTCTCGCCACCACGGGCAGCGCGACCAAGACGGGCCTGGTCGCGTTCTGCGAGCTCACGCCGTACGTCGTCGTGAAGGCCTTGAGCGGCCCGTGGATCGACCGGGTCGGTGGGCGGGTCGTGTCGTGGAGCACCGACCTCGTGAGCGCAGCAGCCGCGGCCACGATCCCGCTCCTGTACTTCCTCGACAACCTGTCGTTGGTCGCCTTCCTCGCCCTCGTGGCGATCGTCGGCGCTGCTCGGGGGCCGGGCGACCTCGCGAAGGAGGTCATGGTCCCGGAGGCCGCCGACCGGGCACGTGTCCCGCTCGTGCGGGCGACGGGCCTGTCAGGCACGGTCGAGCGGCTCGCCTCGACCGTCGGTCCGGCCGCGGGCGGTGTCCTCATCGCTGTCGTGGGTCCGATCGCCGGCGTCGCGGTCAATGCGGTCTGCTTCGTGCTGGGGTCGGTCATCGTCGCGTTCGCGCTCCCGCGCGGCATGGGCGGACCGCACACGTCCACCGAACCCGGCGCCGACGACGCTGCCGCTGACCCAGATGTCGACGGCACCGACGGCTATCTGCACCGGCTCGCGGAGGGTGTCACCTTCCTGCGTCGGGACGCGCTCCTCGTCGCCATCGTGGTCATGGTGGGGATCACGAACCTGCTCGACGTCGCCTATGCCGCGGTGCTCCTCCCGGTCTGGGCGCACGACTCCGGCAGCGGGGCAGCGGCCATGGGCCTCGTCCTCACGGTGATGAGCGCCACGGCCGTCGTCGGGAGCCTGCTCGCTGCGGCGCTCGCGCCTCGGATGCGCCGCCGGCCGGTGTTCTTCCTCGGATTCCTCGTCGCGGGCGCCCCACGGTTCCTCGTCCTGCTCGTCGATGTGCCCACGCCGGTGGTCATCGCGGTCTTCGCCGTCGCTGGTCTCGGCTCCGGGTTCCTCAACCCGATCCTCGGAGCGATCCTGTTCGAGCGCGTGCCGCGGCGCCTGTACGGCAGGGTCGGTGCGCTGGGCGATGCCGTGGCATGGGCCGGGATGCCGCTGGGCGGCCTCCTCGCCGGGGTGGCCGTCACTGCGGCGGGTCTCTCCCCCGTGCTCCTCGTCTGCGGCGTGGCCTACTTCCTCACGACCACGCTGACCGGTCTGCGGCCGGAGTGGAAGGAGATGGACGCCCGCTCAGGTCGCGAGGAGAGCGGCGGCGTACGAGAGGAGAGCGACCACGCAGAGCAGCGCGCGGACGTGGTTGCCGAGGGTCCAAGGGCGTGAGTACGCGGTCCACGCGACCCCTGACGCGGCGGCGTCCTCGGCATCGACCGCATCGATCGCGTTGTTGCGCGGGATGTGGAACGCCGCGGTCAGCACGATCGTGAGCAGGTACGCGACCGATCCGGCGACCAACCACGTGCCCTCGGCGTCCTCGACGGCGAAGGCGACGACCAGCAGTGCCACGGCGGCGATCGCCGTCCCGGAGAACGCCAGCTGGAACGCCGGGCGCACGGCGTTGCGGTTGGTCTCCTGCATGAAGCCGACCGACTCACCGGGCCGGCGCCGGTCGAGCGCCGGCATCACCATCACCGAGAACGCGACGTAGACGCCCGCCATCACGCCGGTGCCGACGGCACCGACCAGCGTGAGGACCGTAGCGGCCGTCATCACGTGGCGTCAGGTCGCCCGACGAGGGCGCCGAGGTCGTCCGGGCCGAGGTCGGCGAGAGAGTCTGCGAACGTGCGCCGCTCCCCCGACTCCACCGGCACGAGGTTGGGCACCACGAGGACCTGGCACCCGGCAGCCGCGGCCGAGCGCGTGCCGGTGCCGGAGTCCTCGATGGCGACGCACCGCGCCGGGTCGACGCCGAGCGCCTCCGCCGCGGTGAGGTACGGCTCGGGGTGGGGCTTGCCCCGCGTGACGCTGTCGCCGGTCACGACCGCCCCGAACGGGTTCGACGGCATCCGGGTGATCATCGCCTCGGCGATCTCGGCGTACGACATCGTGACCAGAGCCTGAGGCACGCCGGCGTCGGCAAGGCGTGCGATCATCTCGACCGCCCCCGGCCGCCAGACGAGCTCGGCGTGACGCATGTGGTCGGCGACCGCGCTCACCATCGCCACCACGATCTCCTCGGGCGTCGGTGTGATGCCCATCCGCTCGCGCATGATGGCGGCGGCCTCGAGCAGGTCGCTGCCGATGAGGTCGAGGCCGTCCTCTTCCGTCCACACGCCGCCGAAGCGGCGCGCGAGGGCGAGCTCCGCTGCGAGCCACACGGGCTCCGTGTCGACGATGGTCCCGTCGAGGTCCCAGAGGACAGCATCAGGCAGGGTCGAACGCACACGGGTGTCGAGGCTCATGGTCCTTGCTCGGCTCGTAGGTGAGGGAGGGTGAGACCCGGTCCTGGGTCAGGACGAGTCTAGGTGTCGGTGTCGTTGGACCGGCGCTTCAGATAGCGCTCGAACTCCCGGGCAATGGCGTCACCGGACGCCTCGGGAAGGTCCGAGGTGTCGCGGGCCTCCTCGAGGGACTCGACGTAGGCGGCGATCTCCTCGTCGGAGCTCGCGAGCTCCTCCACGCCGCGCTCCCACGCACGCGAGAGCTCACGCAGGTCTCCGAGCGGGAGGCTGATCTCGAGGACGTCCTCGAGGTAGCCGAGCAGCGCCAGGGTGGCCTTGGGGCTCGGCGACTGCGCCACGTAGTGCGGCACTGCCGCCCAGAGTGAGACCGTGGGCACGCCCGAGTCCGCGCTCGCGACGGCGAACACGCCGTTGATGCCGGTCGGTCCCTCGTACTGGGACTCCTCGACGTGCAGCCGCTCCGCCATGGCCGGGTCGCTCGTCGTGCCGGTGACCGGGATCGGACGCGTGTGGGGTGTGTCCGCCAGGAGCGCGCCGAGTGTGACGATGCCGCGTACGGCGAAGCGGTCGGCGAGGGCGAGGAGCTCGTCGCAGTACGCGAGCCAGCGCATGTTGGGCTCGATGCCGCGGACGAGGAGCACGTCACGGTCGGAGCCGACGGGCCGTGCGACGAACACCCGCGTGGTGGGCCAGGTGATCGTGCGCTCGCCGGTCTCGTCGTCGCGGCCGATGTAGGGCCGGTTGACCTGGAAGTCGTAGTAGTCGTCGGGATCGAGCTCGGCGACAAGCTCCGCGTCCCACCAGTCGATCAGGTGGTCGACGACGTCCGTGGCCGCTTCGGCTGCGTCGTTCCAGCCCTCGAAGGCGACGACCAGCCACGGGTCGACGACTGCGGGGAACTCGTTCTGCTCGCTCACGCCTTCACTCTATGACGCGTCAGACCACACCGAGCAGGGCGTCGACCGCGGAGCGGACGACCTGGCCGCTCGTCGGCCCACCGTCGGCCGCCCCGGAACCTGCCAGGGCGGCGTCGACCCAGGCGTCCACGGCGGTGATCGCGCCGGGCGTGTCGAGGTCGTTCGTCAGTGCTCGACGCAGCTCGGAGACGACGTCGGCGGCGGCGGGACCACCGCTCGCGAACGCCTCACGCCAGCGATCGAGCCGCTTGTGGGCGTCGACGATGTCGGAGTCGGCCCACTCCCACGGCGTGCGGTAGTGGTGGGCCAGCAGCGCGAGCCGGATCGCCATCGGGTCGTGGCCGTCCGCACGCAACCGGGAGACGAGCACCAGGTTGCCGAGGGACTTCGACATCTTCTCGCCGTCGTAGGCCACCATCGCCTGGTGGACGTACGCCTTCGCGAAGCGTGTCTCGGTCGCGACCTGCGCCTCGGAGGCCGACATCTCGTGGTGCGGGAAGATCAGGTCGGAGCCGCCGCCCTGGACGTCGAAGTCGTGCCCGAGCGTCTCCAGCGCGATCGCCGCGCACTCGACGTGCCAGCCGGGCCGTCCGCGCCCGAACGGGCTGTCCCAGGACGGCTCTCCCGGACGCTCGGCCTGCCACAGGAGACAGTCGAGCGGGTCGCGCTTGCCGGCGCGGTCGGGGTCTCCGCCGCGCTCGGCGAACAGGCGGAGCATCGTGTCGG
Organism: Mumia sp. Pv4-285; assembly: GCF_041320275.1. Taxonomy (NCBI): domain Bacteria; kingdom Bacillati; phylum Actinomycetota; class Actinomycetes; order Propionibacteriales; family Nocardioidaceae; genus Mumia; species Mumia qirimensis. The sequence continues at coordinate 2,379,123 of NZ_CP162023.1, forward strand.
CGTCGTAGCCGGAGACCGCGCCGAAGTCACGGTCGGCGTGCACAGAGAAGTAGACGTCGTCGTCGATCTCGTACGTCGCTCCGGCGTCACGGAGACGCTCGATCAGCGCGAGCGCCACCGGGATCGACTCGACAGCGCCCACGTAGTGGTCCGGTGCCAGGATCCGCAGCGCCGCCATGTCCTCGCGGAACAGCTCGATCTCGCGCTCGGCCAGGTCGGTCCACGCGATGCCGGTCTCGTTCGCGCGCTCGAGGAGCGGGTCGTCGACGTCGGTGATGTTCTGGGTGTAGGTCACCTCCAGGCCACGATCGCGCCAGACCCGTTGCACGAGGTCGAACGTCAGATAGGTGGCGGCGTGGCCGAGGTGGGTGGCGTCGTACGGGGTGATCCCGCAGACGTACAGGCGAGCGTGGTCCTGCGGGTCGACCTCCGTCACTGCACCGCTGGAGGTGTCGAACACCCGGACGGCGGAGCCCCGACCGAGACCCAGGTCGGTGAGGTCGGGGACTTCGGGAGACGTCCAGGCGCGCATGCCACGAGGGTATAAGGCGCCGCCTACAGCGGCGGCCACGGGATCGTGGGCCACCGGTCGCCGGGCTCCGGCATGACTCCCTCGGCCAGCAGGTCGTCGATCCGCTCCGCGAGCGCGAGGATCTCCGTGGGCGTCAGCAGCGGGTCGAGCGCGGAGCGCAACGGTCCGCGGACGATGTCGTCCAGCAGCGTCGTCAGCCGCGCTCGCTCGTCGCTCTCGAGCGACTCGCCGGACCATCCCCACAGGACGGTGCGGAGCTTGAGCTCGGAGTGGAACGTCAGACCGTGGTCGCACCCCACCACGGGGCCGTCTGCGGGCTGACCCTTCTCCGGCAGGATGTGGCTGCCCTTGCGGTCGGCGTTGTTGACCACCGCGTCGAACAGCGCCATGGCCCGCAGCGAGGCCGACGCGCGGTGCAGCAGCTGCACGGGCCGGTCCTCGGCGTCGTATGCGTCGAGCACCGCGAACCACCCCGCCCGTGACGACTCCGCTGCCGGCGCGACGTCCACCTGCGGCTTGCTCACGTCGACGTCCACCCAGCGCTGCACCATCCCGAACCCGAACGGCCCGTCACGCAGCACCGTGGGCGGTACGACGTGCCAGTCGGCGGCCTCGGAGACGAGGTACGCCGCGCGTTCGCGCGCCGCGAGCGTCCCGTCCGGGAAGTCCCACAGCGGGCGCTCACCGCGTACGGGCTTGTAGACGCACTCGACGGCGTCGCCCGCGGCGCTCACGGTGCCGAAGAACGTCCCGTTCGAGGCTCGGACGAGCCGCCCCGTCACCTCCAGGTCGCCGTCGGTCAGCAGGTCGAGCATCGAGGTGTGCTCGGGCCCCGGGTCAGTCACGCGGAACCCGGCGGAAACCGTTCGCGCGCGGGCACAGGTGCCCCTCCGGCTCGACGACGCCCCCGCAGAACGGACACGTCGGCCGCCCGGCAGCCACGACGCTGCGAGCACGTTCGGCGAACTCGAGGGCGACCTCCGGCCGCAACGTGACGACGAGCACGTCGCTGGCCTCGGTGTCCTCGTCGTCGGTCACCGCGAAGGCCTCGACGACGACCTCGCCGTCGTCGGGCTCCCACGCCAGCGTCATGGCGCCGACGCGGAACTCCTCCTCGATCGGCTGGTCGAGGGGTTCCAGGTCGACCGTCCGACCGGGCGCCGGGCCCGTGCCGGCGTCGCTGCCGACCTCGACCAGGAGCGCCTCGAGCCGCTCGGCGAGCACTTGCACCTGCGCCTTCTCCAGCGCGACGGAGGTGACCCGAGCGCCGTCGCTGGCCTGCAGGAAGAAGGTCCGTTCACCGGGCACGCCGACGGTTCCTGCCACGAACCGTCGCGGGCGCTCGTACCGGTGGATCAGCATGGGTCCGAGCCTAGACAGGCCGACACCCCGCGGCGACTCCTGCCCCGTCCTCGCAGCACCTCACGCACCCCCGCCCACCGGAGCGTCACCGCTGGGGACGCCGTCGGCGGGCGCAGCGTCGGCCTGAGGCACGAAGCCCGAGAGGTCCGAACCCAGGTCGTTGACGTGGTGCACCGTCGGCCGGTGCATGCCGTACGTCACGATGCTCACCGACCCGGGCGCGACCGAGATGCGCTGGAACAGGTCGAGATGAAGGCCGAGGGCGTCGGCGATGATCGCCTTGATCACATCACCGTGGCTCACCGCAGCCCAGACCGAGCGAGCCCCGTGGGCGCGGGCGACCTGTCGGTCGAACCGGCGTACGGCGTCGGTCGCGCGCGCCGACATCTCCGCCAACCCCTCTCCCCCGGGAAAGATGGCGGCTGTCGGCTGTCGCTGGACGATCGACCACAGCGGCTCCTTCGCGAGCTCGCTCAGCTTGCGACCGGTCCAGCGGCCGTAGCCGCACTCGACGAAACCCGAGTCCCGGCGCAGGGCGACGTCACTGCGCTGGGCGGCGACGACCTCGCGCGCGGTCTGCGTGGTCCGCAGCAGCGGGCTGCTCACGACGAGCGCGAGCGGGACCGCCGCGAGCCGCTGGCCGACGTTCTTGGCCTGCTCCTGACCGAGCGGGTCGAGGCCGATGCCGCGGGTGCGCCCGGCGAGGATGCCGTCGGCGTTGGCTGCTGTACGCCCGTGGCGCACGAGGATCAGGGTCGGCACGCGTCGAGCGTAGTCGGCCCAGGCGCCTGCCACGGTCCAGAATGGCAACGTGATCGTCGAGTGCGCGGCCTACCGAGACCGGACCATCGTCAAGACCGACGCGACGATGCACGACCTGAGCGAGCTCGCGAACGCGCAGACCGGGCCGGACGACTTCGTGTGGGTCCTGCTCCAGGATCCCGACTACGACGAGTTCACTGCACTCCAGAGCGCGTTCGGTCTCCATCCTCTCGCGGTCGAGGACGCGGTCACGGCGCAGCAGCGTCCGAAGATCGACGTCTACGAGGACTCCGCGTTCGTCGTGATGCGCACTCTCGAGTACGACGACGACACCAGCACGGTCAGCGTGGGCGAGGTGTCGATGTTCGTCGGCCCTCACTACGCGATCACCGTCCGCCACGGCACCTGGCCGCGCCTCGACGACATCCGCGAGCGCGCGGCAGCCCAGCCGGCCCTCCTCGAGTTCGGCTCGGTCGCCGCCGCGTACCACGTCGTCGACTCCGTGGTCGACGCCTACCTCGCGATCGCGGATGCGTTGACCGAGGACGTGGAGGAGGTCGAGGACGCCGTGTTCGCGCAGGCGTCGCCCGACTCCACCGCGCGCGTCTATCTGCTCAAGCGTGAGCTGGTCGCGTTCCGCAAGGCCGTCGTTCCCATCCACACTCCGATCACGGGTCTGCTCTCCCACCGCTCGAAGTGGCCCGTCAGGGAGGGGTTGCGCCCGTACTTCCGGGACATCGCCGACCACCTCGAACACGCCCGCGGCACGATCGACTCGCTCGACCACCTGCTGGACAACGTGATGGAGGCCCGCGCGACGCAGATCTCGGTCCAGCAGAACGACGACATGCGCAAGCTCGCCGCGTACGCCGCCATGATCGCGGGTCCGACGCTCGTCGCCGGCGTCTACGGGATGAACTTCGACGAGATGCCCGAGCTGCGGTGGACCTTCGGCTACCCGCTGGCGGTCCTGCTGATGGTCGTGATCGTCCTCGTGCTGTGGCGGGCGTTCAAGCGCTCCGGCTGGCTCTGACCCATCCGCGCGTCGGGGCCGACGAGGTCTCACCACGGCACGATGCCGTCACGTCCGTAGAACGCTCCGGTCGGCCCGTCCGGTGCGACGGTCGCCGCTCGTACGCTCGCCTCCGCCCCCTCGGCGACGGTCTGGGTGCCACGGTGGTCGTTGAGGTCGGTCGCCGTGTACCCGGGGTCGACGGCGTTGACGCGGAGCTCCGGCAGGGCCTTCGCGTACATCGTCGTCATCATGTTGAGCGCCGACTTCGACGACGGATAGACGAGGCTCACCAGAGTGGACTCGAGGCGGCTCGGGTCGGTCGTCACCCCGAACGAGCCCATGCCGCTGGAGACGTTCACGATCCGCGGATGCGCCGATGCACGGAGCATCGACAGGAAGGCGTTCGTGACGCGGACCGGTCCGAGGACGTTCACCCCGAAGACCGGGATGAAGTCCGCCGGCACGGTGTCCTCGGGCTCCACCCGCCGCCCGGTGATCCCGGCGTTGTTGACCAGGACATCGAGCCCGGTCCCGCCCTCCCCGACGGTCGCGACCGCAGCCGCCACCGACGCGTCGTCCGTCACGTCGATCGTGACCTGCCGGACGTCGAGACCGTCCTGTTGAACCGTCTCGGCCGCCTTCTTCCCGAGCTCGGGGTCGCGTGACCCGAGCCAGACCGTCCATCCGAGTTCGGCGAGGCGGCGGACCGTCTCGAGGCCGATTCCCTTGTTCGCCCCGGTGACCAGGGCCGTCGTTGTCGTCATGCATCGAGCGTCGCCCCCGGCGTCGTGCCGTTCCAGGACCGGTTCGTCCTGGTACGGCCTGTACCACGCTGCGGCGTGGTGGGCGCCGCGCCGACGTGCCATCGTGGCGGTGTGGATCGCCGCGAGCTTGGCCGACTGGTCGTCCGTGCGCGCAGCCGGGTCACCCCGGCCGAGGTCGGGCTCCCCGAGGGGCCGCGTCGGCGGGTGCAGGGTCTGCGCCGAGAGGAGCTCGCCGTGCTGGCGGGCATCAGCGTCGACTACGTCACCCGCATCGAGCAGGGACGCGGTGCGCATCCCTCACCCTCGGTGCTCGCGGCGCTCGCGCGTGCACTGCGGATGACGGACGACGAGCGCCGCGAGATGTTCGACCTCGCAGACGCGGCCTCGCCGCGCGACGGGCACGTCCCGATGCTGGTCCGAGCCAGCATCCTTCGGCTCCTCGACCGGCTGGAGGACCAGCCGGTCGTCGTGCTCAGCGCGAAGGGTGACGTGCTCGCGTGGAACCCGCTCGCGGCAGCGCTCCTGGGCGACTTCTCGGCGGTCGCCCCGCCCCAGCGCAACATCGTGCGCCAGCGCTTCCTGGGTGCGCCGAGCCGTGTCTCGGTGTCGGCGGAGGAGGCAGCCGTCACCGCAGCGCAGTCCGTCACCTCGCTCCGCGCGGCGGCCGCGAAGTATCCCGCCGACCCGGACCTGCGACGCCTGGTCGACGAGCTCCGCGCGCGGAACCCGGAGTTCGAGCGGCTGTGGGTCGAGGCGCCGTCGCAGGTCTGGCGGAGCCATCGCAAGACCATCGAGCACCCCACGGTCGGCACGCTCACGCTCGACTGCGACGCGCTCGAGGTCGCCGAGACCGACCAGACCGTGATCGTCTACTCCGCCGAGCCCGGATCGCGCGACGCGGAGCTCCTGCAGCTCGTCAAGGTCGTCGGCACCCAGAGCCTCGGCGCCGACGTCGGGTGACCAGCAGCTAGCCGACCGTCGTGCCGGCAGCGATCGTGCCGGTCGCGAGGAGCGCGAGGACGAGCGTCCCCAGGCCGATCCGGTAGATCACGAACGGCGTGTACGAGTGCTTGCTGACGTACTGCAGGAGCCAGTGGATCACCGAGATGCCGACGACGAACGACACCACGGTCGCGAGGATCGTCGCGCCGACTCCGTACGCGTTGTCACCCCCGGGGATCTCGGGCAGCTGGAACAGGCCGGCCCCGACGACCGCCGGGATCGCCAGCAGGAACGCATAGCGCGTGGCCGCAGCGCGGTCGTACCCGAGCGCGCGTCCCATGCTGATCGTGGCACCGGACCGCGAGACCCCGGGGATCAGCGCCATCGCCTGCGCGAGACCGAACAGTACGGCGTGCCTGACGGTGAGGTCCTCGATCTTGCGGTCGAGGCGTCCCAGCCGGTCGCAGATGCCGAGGACCACGCCCATCACGATGAGCATCGTCGCGATCACCCACAGGTTGCGGAAGTCGCTCTCGATGGCGTCCTTGAGCGCGATGCCGAGGACCACGATCGGGAGCGAGCCGATGATCACGAACCAGCCCATGCGCCACTCGAGCGTCGTGCGGGCTGCGGGCTTCACCAGGCCGCGCAGCCAGCCTCCGGCGATGTTCCAGATGTCGCGCCAGAAGTAGATGACGACAGCCAGCTCGGTCCCGATCTGGATGACCGCGGTGAACGCGGCGCCGGGGTCCTCCCACCCGAAGAACTTCGGGAAGATCGCCAGGTGGGCGGACGACGAGATCGGGAGGAACTCGGTGAGCCCCTGGATGAGACCGAGGACGAGCGCTTGGAGGAGGTCGGTCACTCGCCGGCACCCGAGGCGTCGAAGGCGTCGACGACCGTGCGGAGGACGTGCGCGCGCTCGTCGTGGGTCGCGCCGAACGTCGACACCGCGAGCGTCGTCACGCCGACCTCGGCGTACGCCTGCAGGCGCTCGGCGATGCGCTCCTTGGGGCCGATCAGCGCAGTCTGGTCGATCAGCTCGAACGGGACCGCTGCCGCAGCCTCAGCCTGCTTCTTGTCGAGGTAGAGGTCTTGGATCTTCTGCGCGGCGTCCTCGAAGCCCATCCGGCGAGCCAGCGCGTTGTAGAAGTTCTGCTTGCGGCTGCCCATGCCACCGACGTACAGCGCGGTGTACGCACGGATCACCTGTGCGCACTCCTCGAGGTCGTCTCCGACGACGACCGGGACCGTGGGGACGATGTCGAACCCGTCCATCGACTTGCCGGCCTTCTCGCGACCGACGCGGATGTGGTCGGTGGAGACCGCCGCCTGCTCGGGGTTGAAGAAAATCGCGAGCCAGCCGTCGGCGACCTCGCCGGCCAGCTCGAGGTTCTTCGGACCGACCGCCGCGAGATAGATCGGGATGTCGGAGCGGTAGGGGTGGAGCATGATCTTGAGCGGCTTGCCCGGGCCGTCGGGCAGCGGGAGCGTGAAGTGCTCACCGGCGTAGTTGAGCGGCTCCTCGCGGGCGAGGATCGTGCGCACGATCTCGACGTACTCCCGGGTGCGGGCGAGCGGCTTGTCGAACTTGACGCCGTGCCAGCCCTCCGAGACCTGCGGGCCGGAGACGCCGAGCCCGAGGCGTACGCGGCCCTCCGACAGGCGGTCGAGCGTGGCGGCCGTCATCGCGGTCATCGCGGGCGTGCGGCCGGGGATCTGCAGGATCGCGGTGCCGAGCTCGAGGGTCGTGGTGCGCGCACCGATCCACGACAGCAGGGTCGGCACGTCAGAGCCGTACGCCTCCGCCGCCCAGGCCGACGAGAAGCCCAACGACTCCGCGTAGACCGCGGTCTCGACCCGCTCCGCGACGTCCGGTCCGGCGACGTACCCGACGTTGATACCCAGCTTCATGACCCGCTCCCCTCTCGATGGCATGGCGAGCCTAGCGGCACGCATGTGCAGACCTCGACTAGCCTTCCGACAGGGCCATCGGACGGGCCGCCACGCGAGGAGAGCTGTCTCCAGAGGAGAGAGATGCACGAACGCTTCGTCGGGCGCAGCGGGCTGGCTGTGTCGAGGATCGGGCTCGGCACCGCGTCGTGGGGCCGCGACACCGACCAGCACGAGGCCGCCGAGCTCTTCCGGCTGTTCGTCGACGCGGGCGGCACCCTCCTCGACACCGCCGCGTCGTACTCCGCCGGGGACAGCGAGTCCCTGCTCGGCTCGCTGGTCGCCGACGTCCGACGCGACGACGTCGTGCTGGTCTCCAAGGCCGGCTCCGGTGCCGGCGCACGACGGCCGGGGACGTCCCGAGCCGCGATGCTGGACTCCCTCGACGCCTCGCTCGCCCGGCTCGGGACCGACCACCTCGACGTGTGGCTCGTCCAGGGCTGGGATCCACGTGTCCCGGTCGACGAGACCCTGGGCGCGCTGGAGCACGCGGTCACCACGGGACGTACCCGCTATGTCGGTGTGTCGAACTACACGGGTTGGCAGACCGCGTACGCCCACACGCGCCAGGCGATGCGTGACCTCGGGGCGCCGGTCGTCGCCGCCGAGGTCGAGTACTCCCTGCTCGCCCGCCAGCCCGAGCGCGAGGTGCTTCCCGCCGCTGCCGACCTCGGGTTCGGGGTGCTGGCGTGGTCCGCGCTCGGCCGGGGTGTGCTCACCGGCAAGTACCGGTACGGCATGCCTGCCGACTCCCGCGCCGCGTCCGACCACCTCGCCGGGTTCGTCGAGCCGTACCTCGACGAACCCGCTCGCCAGGTCGTCGAGGCGGTCTGCCGCGCCGCGGACGGGTTGCAGCTCACGCCGCTCGAGGTCGCGCTCGCGTGGGTCCGTGACCGACCTGGTGTCGCAAGCGCCCTCATCGGGCCCCGTACGGCGGCACAATTGAAGGCGGCCCTGGCAGTCGAGGAAGTCACGTTGCCGGTGGAGATCGTCGAGGCGCTCGACGACGTGTCGGTCGAGTGGATCTGACGGGAGGCTGTGTTGGCTGAGTACGAGTTCCAGCGGTTCTGGTTGCCCCGCACGGAGTCGCGCCAGACCGTACGCAGGCTGCTGACCGACGCCGCCGAGCACCACGGCTGGGAGCTCGACCGTCTCCGGCTGTTCCCGGACGGGCGCCGCCGGGTGACACTGCGGCGCCGCGTGATCCGCGTCCGCAGCACGCTGTAGCACTCTCCGTGGGGCCCAACGGAAAGTGCCGGCCAGGCTAGGCCAGGTCGAGCAGCCGGTGGAAGACGCGTGCCCCGAACTCCAGCGCATCCGTCGGGACACGCTCGTCCACCCCGTGGAACAGCGCCGTGAAGTCGAGGTCGGCAGGCAGCCGCAGCGGCGTGAACCCGTACGACCGGATGCCGAGGCGGTCCCACGCCTTGGCGTCGGTGCCCCCCGACATGAGGAACGGCGCGACGTGCGCCTCGGGGTCCTCGGCGTGCAGGGCGACCGTCATCGCGTCGACCAGGTCGCCGCTGAACGGGTACTCCAGCGCCGGCTGGAGCGTCATGGGGTCGATCCTGACCGCGTCCCCGGCGAGCGCGCGCACCTCGGCGAGGAACGTGTCCTGCTGCCCCGGGAGGAACCGGCCGTCGACGTGCGCGGTCGCCTCCCCCGGGATGACGTTGACCTTGTAGCCGGCGTCGAGCATCGTCGGGTTGCTGATGTTGCGCATGCCGGCGCTGATCATCCGCGCGGCCGGTCCGAACTCGGCGAGCAGCTCCTCGACCGACGCGTCCGTTGCGCCGGTCAGGTCGCGCACCTTCGCGAGCAGGCTCTGCATCGACGGCCCCGGCGCGTACGGCCAGTCGTGCTCGCCGATCGCCGCGACGGCCTTCGCGATGGCGGTGACGGCGTTGTTTTCGCGCACCATCGACCCGTGCCCCGCCGTGCCCTGGGCGGACAGCCGCATCCAGGCGAGCCCTTTCTCGCCGGACTCGAGGAGGTACAGGCGGCGGCCGCCGACATGCGTGGAGAATCCGCCGACCTCACCGACGGCCTCGGTGCAGTCGGCGACGAGATCGGCGTGGTGGTCGACGATCTTGTGCGCGCCGTGGACCGAGCCGGCCTCCTCGTCGGCGGTGAAGGCGAGCACGATCGTGCGCCGCGGGGGCATGGCAGCCCGCTGGCGAGCCCGCACGACCGAGAGGACCATCGCGTCGAAGTCCTTCATGTCGACGGCACCACGGCCGTACAGGTAGCCGTCGACGATCTCGCCGGCGAAGGGGTCGTACGACCAGTCGGCGGCCTGCGCCGGGACGACGTCGAGGTGACCGTGGACCAGCAGCGGTGGCAGCGCGGGGTCGGTGCCCTCCCAGCGCGCGATCACGTTGGTCCGTCCGGGCGTCACCTCGACGACCTCCGAGGCGATCCCGACCTCGGACAGCAGCTCGGCGACGTACTCGGCCGCCTTCCGCTCCCCCGGGCCACGGTCGTCGCCGGTGTTCGTCGTGTCGATCCGGATGAGGTTCCGGCAGATCTCCACGACCTCTGCGGCAGGGTCGACGGGCAGGGTCTGAGGTTGGGCGGCGGCGGTCATCCCCCCATCCTGCCCGCCCTGACTGCGTTGTCGCGAACAGGCGCACCCCCGTTTGGAGTTCACCACCAGGGGTTTGCTAAAGTTCTGACGCACGGTGAACGACGCGGTCGTACGACGGCGGCGGGCACCGACACCCAGTCCGGGTGGCGGAATAGGTAGACGCGCTAGCTTGAGGTGCTAGTGCCCGTATTAGGGCATGGGGGTTCAAGTCCCCCCTCGGACACACCTGAGAAGTGGCCTCTGATCTGCGGAAACGCAGTCGGGGCCACTTTGCATTTGCGGCCAGGGAGCACATGCGGCCTACGGGGCGCACCGATGACACGCTCATGAGGGTCAGACTGCTGCACGAGCGGGTGACAGATCGGTCAGGCAGCGAGTGCTGCTTGTGGGGTCATGATTCTCGAGCTCGATGGGGGAAGACTCAGTCCGTGACACGGTCACGCCGAGACCGGCGCAGGAGTGCGGTGCCGCACGCGAGCGCCGAGAGGGCGAGCAGGACGAGCCACGCGATCGCGGGAGCGCCGGTCGATGGGAGCCAGCCGTCGCCATCGCCGCCATTGCCATCGCCGCCACCGCCGACGTCGTCCGCGTCGTCGGCGTCGTCGGCGTCGTCCAGCTCCGGCGCCGTCACCTGAATCGTGTCGTCACCGCTGGCGAGAGCAGCTCCGTCGGCGACCGCGGACGCGACGTTGCGCACTTCCTCGCCGGCATCGTCGGTCACCCGTGTGGTGACGACGATGGTGTCCTGCGCCGACGGTGCCAGCGTATCGATGACACACCGGACGGTCGTGCCGTCGCCGCCTGCCGACGTGGCGCACCGGTCGTCGGCCTCCCTGAGCTCGAGGCCACGCGGCAGCCTGTCCGAGACGACGACGTCCTCGAGCGCGGACGGTCCGGCGTTGCGCACGTCGAGCGTCCACCTCACGTCGTCCCCGACGCCCACCCGCGAAGCGGACGCACGCTTGTCGATCGAGAGCTGCCCCTCCCTGACGAAGACCACGCGAGCCGTGTCCGCGTCGTTCCCGGCCACCGGGTCGCCGGTGGACGAGGTCACCCGCATCGTGTTCTCGACGACGGTGCCGTCGGCGATGCCCGGGTCGCTGTCGACCGGCACCACCAGGGTCAGCGAGCTGCCCGGCATCAGCTGGGGGATCTGGCAGCGGAACCTCACGCCCCCGGTGGCGCAGTCGGGCGTTCCCCGCCCCCCGCGCACCAGTCCACCGGTCAGGCCGACGGCGGGCCCCTCGTCCTCGATCAGGATGTCGTGGGCCGCCGAGGGCCCGTCATTGCGCAGGACCATGGTGTAGGTCAGCTGCGAGCCGGCCACGACACGCGTCGCGGACGGCGTCTTGGTGATCGAGAGGTCGGCGGACGCCTCCACGTCGGTGGTGACGGACTCGGGGTCCTGGGGCTCGGGGTCCGGCTGCTGCGACTCGGCCCCGGCGACGTTGTGCACCTGGGAGCCGTCACCGAGTCCCGGATGCACGAGCGCGCTGACCTCGAAGGACGTGCCGTCGCCGGGCGCCAGGGCTCCCTCGACGACACACGCAACCGCAGCCGGGTCGGACTCGCTCGGGGCGCATCGATCATCCGAGTCCTCCGGCACGAACGACGTCAGCGGAGGCAGGACGTCGCGCGCGGTCACGCCCGTGGCCACCGACGGCCCCTCGTTGACCAGCGTGATCGTGTAGGTCATCGACTCACCGGCGACGACGGTGGCGGGTCCGGTCTTCGTGACGGTGAGGTTCGCCGACGGGGTGAGCAGCGTCCGGCCGAGCACGGTGTCGTCCGAGGTGTCCGAGTCCGCCGTCGCGGAGTCGACCGTGGCCACGTTCGAGACCGTCACGCCGAGTTCGCCGACCGGCACCGCGTCCGCCGGTGACGGCGTCACGACGGTGACCGTCACCGAGTCGCCCGCCGCGATGTCGCCGAGATCGCAGTCGGCCGTGGTTGCCGTGGTCTCGCAGCTCCCGACGGACGGGGTGGCCGATCGCAGCGTCAGGGGCGCCACCACCTCGTCCACCACCGTCGCTGCCCTCGCCACGGACCGTCCCTCGTTCGTGACGGTGATGGTCCACGACACCGGCGAGCCCGCAGCCGTCGGCGACGCGGTCTTGGTGACGGCGAGGTCGGTCTCGGCCGAGATCACGGTCTCGGCGCTCGCGGTCGCCCGCGCGCCTGCCACCCCGGAGGTGAGCACGGCCGAGTTCTCGACCGTGCCGTCCAGGTCCACGGACGACGTCACGGCGATGGTCACCGGACGCTCGTCGCCGGCTTCCATCGTGCCGAGGTCGCACGTCACCACCTGCGCCGCAGCCGCGCAGCCGTCGGTGCTCCCGTCCGCGTCGAACGTGATCCCGGCCGGGAGCGTGTCGACGAGGGTGACGTCCGTGGCGGTCGAGGGTCCGTCATTCCCGGCCAGGAGCTCGTAGCTGAAGGCGTCGCCCGCGACGACGGCGTCGGGGACCGACTCCTTGGCGAGGCTCAGACCGTTGACCTGCCGGACGTCGACGGTGCCCGAGCCGTTGACGCGGTCGCCCTGCGGGTTCTCGACGGTCACGTCGTTCACGAGCGGTCCGGCGGGCTGCCCCGCTGCGACGCGCCCGGTCACTCGGACCACGACGTCGTCTCCCGAGTCGATCGACCCGAGCGTGCAGCTCAGGGTCTCCAGCTCGCACGTGGCACCCGGGGCGGACAGGGAGGTGACGGTGAAGCCGGACGCGGGCTCCTCGTGGACCACCACGCCCTCGACGCCCGAAGGTCCTTCGTTGGTGACGGTGACGTCCCACGAGGCGTCGGCGCCGGCGGTCACCGTGTCGGTCGTGGGCTCCTTCTCCACGGTGAGCGTGGACGCGCGGTTGACCGGCGTCGTCTCGGGCGCCTCCACGGAGGAGCCGGAGGCGTCGGACAGAACCGCGGTGTTGACGATCTCGTCGCCGGGCGCGGCGGCCGGGTCGACCGTGGCCGTCAGCGTGATGGTCACCTGGTCGGACGCGTCGGGGTCGGGAGGCAGCGTGCCGAGCTGGCACGTCACCCTGCCGTCGGCGACCTCGCAGGTCACGCCGTCCGGAGCGTCGACGACCGGGTCGCTGAGTCCCGCCGGCAGCGTGTCGGTCAAGGTCACGCCCGTGGCGGTCGAGGGGCCGAGGTTGACCGCGTCGAGCGTGTAGGTCAGCCGCCCCCCGGCCGGCGCGGTGACCCCGGCGTCGTCCTTCGTCAGCTGGAGGCCGGTGGTAGCAGCGACCTCCACGGTGTCGGTGTAGGTGTTGTCCTCGTCGTAGTCGTCGGGATCGCCCGACTCGGCGCTGACCAGGTTCTCGATCACGGTGCCGGGCGCCGTCCCCGGGTCGACGCGACCCGTCAGCGTGATCGTGGACGTCTCATCGCCGGGCAGCGAGTCGATCGCGCACTCCATGTCGCCCTCGAGGATCGCGCAGGTGCCCTCGGGCCCCTCGGTAACGGCGGCCGAGGTCCACGTGACGCCGTCCACGGCGGGGTCGGTCACCACGACGTCCCGGGCCCTGGTGAAGCCGTAGTTGTAGACGTCGATGGTCCAGGTGACGTCCTCCCCGGCGACCACGGGCTCGTCCCCGGCGTCCTTGCTCACCTCGAGGTCCACGTACCGCCAGACCGCCCGGCTGTTCTCGGAGGCGTTGTCGGACTCGTCCGGATCGGGCTCGTTGCCCGAGACCCGGGCCCGATTGGTGATCGAGGTGAGGGACTCCGGGACGTCGAAGACGGCGAGGAAGCTGGCCCGCCCCAGCTCGCCGGAAAGCTCGCCGTCCGCCGTGCACGTGACGATCCCGTCCGCCTCGGCACACTCGGGCGACGACTCGTCCGGGTTGAAGGTCGTGCCCGCCGGCACCTCGTCGGTAACCGTGACGCCTGACGCGTTCGACGGCCCGTCGTTCGTCACGGTCAGGAGGTACTTCACGTACAGTCCGGCGATGGGCTCGATCTCCACGGTCTTCAGCAGGTCCAGGTCGGCCGACCGGGTCACGTCGACGTCCACCGACGCGGTGTCGTTGCCCCCGCTCGTGTCCTCCCCGCCCGTCGTGGTGACCGTGGCGCGGTTCGTGAGGGTCGTCCCGGCCGCGACCGACGCGTCCACGGCGGCGGTCACCGTGACGGTGACGGACTGTCCGGCGCCCACCACGAGCTGACACCTCAAGGGCACCAAGGTGCACGGGACGTCCGTCCGGACCGCCTGCACTCCGCTGGGCAGCACGTCGGTGAGCGTCACGTCGGCGGCCGAGGGGCCGGAGTTCCGGACCACCAGTGTGGACTTGAACTCCTCGCCCGCGTGGACGGTGGAGACCTCCGCCGACTTGGTCACCGACACGTCGGACTGGCGCACGACACTGAACTCGACGCTCGCCAGGTTGTTCCCCGGCACGGGATCGTCGATGCCCGCGGTGACGACGGCGGTGCTGGTACGGCTGCCTTCGGTGGCGTTGGGCAGCGCGCGGTAGACCAGGGAAAGCTCGCGCACGTCCCCCGACTCGAGCCCGAGGACGGAGCAGGTCACGGTGGCGCCCGCGACCGTGCACCCGGGAGTGGACTCGTCCTCGGAGAACTCCAGGCCGGCGGGGACGGTGTCGGTGACCTCGGCCGCGGCCACGCGGTCGGGACCGAGGTTGCCGACGCGGACCGTGAGGGCGATGGGCGCGCCCCCGGCCAGCACCGTCTCCGCCGCTGCGGACTTCTCGATCACGAGGTCGGCGACCACGAGCACGGAGATGGGCGCCGTGCCCGTCTGGCCGACGACGGACGTGCCCGGCGGCGCCGACCCGCCAACGTCGATCGTGAAGCGCCCGCTCGTCTCGGGCACGTCGACCCCGTAGCTGAGGGACACCTGCCCCCCGGCCGGAACCACGATGGCGCCCGCGAAGGTGAGCACCGAGCCCGCGAGCGTCGGGTCGGCCGTGGTAGCGCCGGTCGTCGACCCGGGACGGTAGGAGAACCCGGTCGGCAGGGTCGCCGTGATCGCGTCCAGCGTGACCGGCTCGGACGTGGGGTTGAACGCGGTGAGCGTGTAGCCGTTCGCCGCGCCGGCCTCGCTGACCGGATCGTGCGCCCTGGCGGTGATGTTCACCGGGGCCGCGCCGGAGGGCGAGAAGAGGGTGGACCAGGCGTAGGTCGCGGACTCGCCGGCACCGAGGTTCACCGGCCAGCTGACCGCGATGGCGTTGTCGACGTACTCGCTGCACCGGCACCTGTTCGGCAGGGCGTCCTGGCTGTCGACGGCGTTCCAGACCTCCTGGTACGTCCCCTCGAGATACTGGCTGCCGCCCGTGCGCGGGGTCACCTGCTCGACGCCCGCACCGGGAAGCGTCGAGGTCGAGCACGCGACCGCGGCGCCGGTGACCCGGCCGTAGCCCAGCGCCGAGCCCTCCAGCTGGCAGTCGCCCGCGGTGTAGACGTGGCCCCGCTGGACGCCGGCGCTCCCGTTGGTGATCCGCACGGTCGTCTCATACTCCTCGCGCCCCTCCACGTACGAGTCGCGCTGGGTCACGGTGACCCCTGCCCCGTTCCTCACCACCGTCACGACCACGTACGGATCGGCCGCGGTCCCGCTGCCGAGCGGGGCGCTCTGGCTGACCGGCGTCCACCCAGTCTTCGTCATCGGGACCCCGCCGCCGACGAAGTCCTCCGGGCCGAACAGCGTGCCGTTCAGTGCGGCGAAGGTGCCGCACGAGTAGCCGGCGAACCACTGGCGGGAGCCGTCGCGCTGGACGTTGCAGTTGAGGTCGCTGGTGGTGATGATCTCGGTCAGGGGACCGTCGGACTCGATCGCCCCTGACGCGGGCGCCGGCGTCAGGACGACCAGCAGGGCGACGACCAGCGAGGCGACTGCCGAGCCCAGCACCGCAGGCGTTGGTCTCCTCATCGGCGTCTGTCCTCCCGAGGACCGATCGTATGGAACGCCATCCATCTCAGTTATAGACCGGTCGGCGCGACTTGGCGCACCCAAGAGGTCTCGAGCAGAGTCCCGAGGGCGGGACCCAGCTGAGCCGGCAGTGTCTCCTGAGGGCCGGCGCCGCCGTCTACGACTCGCTGAACGTGCGGGTCCAGATCACCGATTCGTCCGAGTTGAGATAGGTCCACGTCGCCGTCGGACTCGTGAACCCGGCACGCTTCATCTCGGGAGCGACCTGGGTGTCGAACGACGCCTGCAGGACCGCCACCGACGTGTCGAGCTGCTCTTCGACCCGGTCCGCGTCGAGAAGCTTCGAGTAGACGTAGACGTACTCGATACCGTTCGGGTAGATCGGCTCGATGCGGATCTCGGAGTACATCCCGTTGAAGCTGCCGAACTGGGAATCGATCTGGCGCTGTGCTGCCGCGGCGAAGGCGTCGACCTCCGACCGGGACAGGCCGTCGCTCGAGTCGTCGCCTTCGACCTTCTCAGCGGTTGCCGACGCTGACGGATCGTCTGGACGCTCGTCTGGCTGCGTCGTCGCGTCCGTGGCCGAGCCGCAGCCGGACAGCAGGATCGCCGCGACGAAGCCGCCGACCGTGGCGGCAACAGACGTGCGCGTGAACATCAGACTCTCTCCAGCCTTCGGCGATCAGATCCTCGCAGAGGATACCGGCAGCACCGCGGGCGCGACCGGCGGTCTGCGCGGGCGCGCGTGATCCGGTTGTGTGGGACGCATGACGCGATACGGCTTCCACGCCAGCCACGAGCAGATCGCTCCGCGCCAGCTGCTCACCGACGTCCAGCACGCCGAGCAGGCGGGCTTCGAGATGGCGATGTGCTCGGACCACTTCTCTCCCTGGAGCCGCCGGCAGGGGCACTCGGCCTTCGCCTGGTCGTGGCTCGGTGCCGCGCTCGCCACCACGGACCTGACGTTCGGCGCCGTCAACGCGCCGGGCCAGCGCTACCACCCCGCCGTGGTCGCCCAGGCGGTCGCCACCCTCGGCTCGATGTTCCCCGGCCGCTTCTGGGTGGCGCTCGGCAGCGGTGAGGCCAGCAACGAGCACATCACCGGAGACGGATGGCCGCGCAAGGAGGTGCGTACCCGCCGCCTGGAGGAGTGCGTGGACGTCATCCGGCGGCTGCTCGACGGCGAGGAGGTCAGTCATGACGGGCTGGTCACCGTGGACCGCGCCCGGCTCTGGGAGGTTCCGGAGCCGCGCCCCCGCCTGGTCGGACCCGCTGTCTCGCTCGGCAGCGCCTCGCGGGTCGCCGCGTGGAGCGAGGGCATGGTCACCGTGAACCAGCCGACCGACCAGCTCCGACGCATGGTGGCGGCCCACCGCGAGGCGGGGGGCAAGGGACCGCTCGCCCTGCAGGTGCACCTGTCGTGGGCGCCGACCGAGTCCGAGGCGGAGCAGGTCGCGCACGAACAGTGGCGGAGCAACGTTTTCGGTGCGCCCGTGTCGTGGGACCTCGAGACTGCGGAGGCCTTCGACACCGTGTCGGCGGACGTGACGGTGGAGAAGGTCCGCTCGGTGGTCGACGTCTCCGCGGACCTCGGGTGGCATCGCGAGCGGCTCGCCGCGTACGCCGACCTGGGCTTCGACGAGATCTACCTGCACCACGTGGGCCAGTCGCAGGAGCGCTTCATCGACGCGTTCGGCGAGCACGTGATCCCCCAGCTGAAGGGAGCCTGACCATGGCACGGAGCGTGAGCACCGGTGACCTCTGGTGGAAGAACGCCGTCATCTACTGCGTCGACGTCGAGACCTACTTCGACTCCGACGGGGACGGGGTCGGCGACCTGGTCGGGCTGACCAAGCGCATCGACTACCTCGCCGAGCTCGGCGTGACCTGCCTGTGGCTCATGCCGTTCTACCCGACTCCTGACCGCGACGACGGCTACGACGTCACCGACCTCTTTGGAGTCGACAGCCGGCTGGGCACCCACGGCGACCTCGTCGAGCTCGTCCGGGCGGCGGACGACCGGGGAATCCGGGTGATCGCCGACCTCGTCGTCAACCACACCTCGGCGCAGCACCCGTGGTTCAAGGCGGCACGACGCAGCAAGGACAACCCGTACCGCGACTACTACGTGTGGCGCTCCGATCCCCCGCCGGACACCTCCGACAAGGTCGTCTTCCCCGACAAGGAGGACGGCATCTGGTCGTACGACGAACGCACCGGCGAGTGGTACCTGCACCACTTCTTCTCCCACCAGCCGGACCTGAACTTCGCCAACCCCGCCGTACGCGAGCACATCGCGAAGTCGCTCGGGTTCTGGCTGCAGCTCGGGCTGGCCGGCTTCCGCGTGGACGCCGTACCGTTCCTCATCGCCGACGTCGACACCGCTGCTGACGACGTACCCGGTGACCCCCACGCGTACCTGAAGGCGCTGCGGTCGTTCCTCGGCCGGCGTCGCGGCGACGCGATCCTGCTCGGTGAGGTCAACCTGCCGCACAAGGAGCAGCGCGCCTACTTCGGCGGCTCGGACGGCGACGAGCTCACGATGATGTTCGACTTCATCGGTATGGAGGCGCTCTACCTGTCGCTGGCTCGCGAGGACGCCCGGCCGCTGGCGAAGGCGCTCAAGGCGCGACCGAAGATCCATCCGGACTGCCAGTGGGCGACGTTCGTGCGCAACCACGACGAACTCACTCTCGACAAGCTCTCGGAGTCCGAGCGGCAGGAGGTCTTCGCGGCGTTCGGTCCCGAGCCCTCGATGCAGCTGTACGGTCGCGGCCTCAAGCGCCGGGTCCCGCCCATGATGGGGGGCGACCCTCGACGGGTGCGGATGATCTACAGCCTGCTGTTCAGCCTTCCCGGGACCCCGACGCTGTACTACGGCGAGGAGATCGGGATGGGCGAGGACCTCGAGGCCGAGGGTCGGATGGCGGTGCGAACCCCGATGCAGTGGGAGCCGACCCGCAACGGAGGGTTCTCGACGGCGCCGCCGCGTCGGCTGATCCAGCGGATGGTGCCCGACGGCTACGGGCCCGAGCACGTGAACGTGGCGGACCAGAAGCGCGATCCCGACTCGCTGTGGAACTTCATGCGTACGCTCGTCCAGACCTATCGCGAGTGCCCCGAGCTCGGCTGGGGCGAGTTCACGGTGCTCGCGCAGCCGCACAGGGAGGTGCTGGCCCACCGGTGCCACTGGGAGGGCAGCTCAGTCGTCGCCGTGCACAACCTGTCGGCGCAGCCGGCGAGCACCCAGCTGGCGATGGATCCGGGAGACCTCGCCGCCGACGAGCCGGTCTGGCTCGAGGACCTGATCGCCCATGAGGCGCTCGAGGTCGGGACGGACGGAACGGTCGAGCTCGCGCTCGACGGCTACGCGCACCGCTGGCTCCGGGTGCGGCAGGGCACCCCGTAGCGCCAGGCTGCCGCGCCGCTATGCCCTCCGCCGGCCTCTCATGACGACGAACGCAGCGACGGCGGCTATGGCGGCGATGACCAGGACGATCCCGCCGACGGTGAACAGCAGCTCGTCGCCTCCCGGTGCGAGCGGGCTGAGCTCGGTGGCACCGATACGGACGCCCTTCGACATCTTCTCAGCTCCTCCACGACGAGCACGCAGCCGCCCGGGACGCGCAGCCAGCGCTGAGCCTATGCGACGCGAGCCGTTTCCTGCAGTGGACGAGGTCCGTTCTCGCAACGGTGTCGGCTCGGAATCGGGGCTGGCGGCTTCCAGGTGTGCGATCCCGAGTGGACACCTAGCGTGAGACGACGGGTCACGGGACGAGCGGGCGTCGCCGTGACCGGACGACGGCAGGACGATCCGATGACACTCGAGACCACGGGCACAGCCCGCAACCGGTTCGGCGGTGCACCACCGACGACACTCCTCGGCATGGTGAGCGGGATACTCGCCCTCGTCGCGTCCTTCGCGCTGGTCCCGGAGAACGCTGCTTCCGGACAGACCTCGACGAGGCTCGGCCGCGAGCTCGTCACCAACGGGTCGTTCGAGGACGGACGCCGAGGATGGCGCGTCAAGCCCGACCGTCGGGCGCGGCTCAAGCTGGCCAACCCCACCGTTCGAAGCAAGAGGGCGGCCGTGCTCGTCGGGAAGCGGAGCGGACGAGTGACCCTGGACGACGTCGGGACCACCGTCGGCCGCGCGCAGGCAGGGACCTACCGCGCGTCGGTCCTGCTGAAGGGCTCCCGGAGGGTCAAGGGAACACTCGTGGTCCAGCACCGGATCACGACAGGGCGGCAGGTCACCACGCGCACCACTCGACGGGCCGTCGCCGTCAGACGCGGCTGGTCACGCGTCGCGGTCGACTTCTCTGTGAGAGCCGGCACCGCGCTCGACGTGCGAGTCGTCGCCCGGCGGATGAAGAAGGGGCGCACGTTGTCCGTCGACCAGGTCTCCCTGCGCCGACACCTGCCGCGGGCGGTCACTCCCCCGCCCACGACCAAGCCTCCGGTCCCCTCGCCGACGGTCCGCCCGACCCCGACAGCGAGCCCGACCACGGACGTACCCACGAAGACGCTCACGAACGGGTGCGCGTACTCCTCCCGCGGCATCCCGGCGTGCGGCACCTACGTCGGCCTGGCGGTGGGCTCGAACGACCTGCCGACAGACTTCGAGGAGTCGGCCGGTCAACCCCTCGGCGTGCACCGGACGTTCTGGCAGGGCAGCCAGGTCGACGGAGCGGTCGCGATGGCGACGAGGGACGTCGCCGACCGCAGCATCCCTTGGCTCAGCTTCAAGCTGCCCCACACCTGGCCCGAGATGGCCGCCGGCGCAGGTGACGCCTGGGCACGCGACCTCGCGACCCGGCTGGCGCGGCTGCAGGGACCGGTCTGGGTGGCTTTCCACCACGAACCGGAGAAAGACGGCGACATCCGCCAGTGGACCGCAATCCAGGAACGTTTCGGCCCGATCGTGCGCGCCGCCGGACCCAACATCGGGTACTCCGTGATCCTCACCGGGTTCCACCAGGTCTTCGGCGAGACCGAGACGTACGGCCTGGACAAGATCTGGCCGAGGACGACCGTCGACGTCGCCGGCTTCGACGTCTACAACCGCTACGGCGTCCCTGGATCCAGCACCACGTCACCCGCCGACCTGACCACCCAGTACTTCAAGCCCCTCGGTGGCTGGATGAAGGCTCGCAAGATCGCATGGGGCGTCGCCGAGACCGGCTACACCCACCAGACCGCCGTCGAGGATCCGCACTGGCTGCTCGACACGTACCACGGCCTGAGCATGAACGGCGGCATCGCCATGTCCTACTTCGACAGCCGACCTGCCAGCGCGACCGGCGACTGGCTGCTCACGGACCCGGTCCGCGGCCAGCAGTACCTCGACATCCTCCGCGGAAGCCCGCACATCCCGACCGCGCCGTGACCCGGCGGCCTCAGCCGTCCCCGAGCGGCGGCGCCCACGACGGCCTCGGGATCAGGCAGAACGGGTGACCGGCGGGATCCGCGTACACGTCTCCGCCCAGAGGAGCAGCACCGAGCCGTACGACCTCCGCCCCGACGGCGGCCACGTCGTCGACCATCACGTCGACGTGCATCTGCTGCGGGACCTGCGGCGCGGGCCAGGTCGACGGTGACAGCCCTGGCGCCCGCTGAAACGCCATCCCCGAGGTCTCCTGGTCGGCGGAGACGACGACGAAGTCACCGTCGTCGTAGGTGATCGGCTCGCCGAGCAACGCCGACCAGAACTCCGCACACGCGTGCGGGTCCGGGGCATCGACGACGAGATGGTGGCGTCGGCCCATCATCTGGGCAGCGTACGACCGTCGACCGGTCACCGGCAGCACGTAGGGACGGACGGACTTCTGGGTACTCCGGGTGCGAGGGAACGAACGTCGTTCTCGGAGAGGCCGCCGCGATGCACACCCTCGACGTCGCGCCCGGCGTGCACCGCCTCGCGCACGCCTCCACCGCCTGCTACCTCGTCGAGACCGACGACCACCTGCTCCTCGTCGATGCCGGTCTGCCCGCCTTCGCGTCCGACCTCGATCGCGTCCTCCGCATCATCGGGCGTACGACCGATGACGTGCGGCACGTCCTCCTGACGCACGGCCACTTCGACCATCTCGGGCTGGCACGACGGCTGGAGGAGTCCGGTGCACAGGTGTGGGTCCACCGCGGCGACCGACACATCGCGGAGCACCCGTACCGGTACGAGCCCGGCCGTCCACGCCTCGTGTACCCCTTCCGTCATCCCCGTTCGTTGCCGCACCTCGCCTCGATGGTGGGCGCCGGCGCGTTGTGGGTGCGGGGTGTGTCGGCGCCTCGGACGTACGACGAGGAGCTCCCGTTCGGCGATCTCGTGAAGGTCGTCCCCACCCCCGGCCACACGGACGGCCACGTCGCCATCCTGCTTCCCGACCGCGACGCGGTGGCGACCGGTGACGCGCTCGTGACTCTTGACCCGTACACCGGGCGGACCGGGCCTCGCATCGTCGCCCGCGCAGGCACGCACGACGCGGGCGGTGCGGTGCGATCCCTCGACGCGATCGCGGCGACCGGCGCTCGGACGGTGCTGCCCGGGCACGGTGGGGTGTGGCGAGAAGGTGCCGACGTCGCGGCGTCGAGGGCGCGCGAGCGGCCCGTCGCCTAGACCGCGCCGGGCGGTGCGCGCGCGGGGTCGGCTGCAGCGACGGGGCGTGTGGGCAGCAGTCGGGTGAAGTACAGCGCGAGGACGACGAAGAGGGCCAGGACGAGGAGACTGAGACGCAGACCGGCGACCCTCGCCTCGGTGTTCTCGTCGATCGCGGCCTGCGCCTGCGCCTCCGGCACGCCCGCCTCGGCGAGCGCGTCCTCGAGATCGACGTCGGACACGAACGGGATCCCGCCCGCGAGCTCCACACCGGCGGTGGACGCGACCTCGTCTGGGACCGCCGGGTTGTCCTCGATGCCGGCGAGGAAGGACACCGTCAGCGCTCCGATGAGCACGGAGCCCGCGAGCGCCGTGCCGAGGGAGGCACCGAGGTTGGTCGCGGTGTTCTGGAGGCCGCCGACCTCCGCGCTCTTCTCGTCGGGCAGGGCCGAGACCGTGACGGCGCCGAGCTGCGATGCCAACGCGCCCACACCCAGGCCTGCGAGCAGCAGAGGCACGGTGACGACCTCCGGTCCGGCGCCGGCCTCCAGCGCGAGGACGAGCGACACGATGCCGGCGAGGAGGGCACCGAGTCCATAGGCGACCACCCTGCGCGGGGATGCGTCCGGCCACAGCCGAGGCACGCCGACGGCGGCCGCGAGCAGCGTGACGGACAGCGGAAGGAGCCGGACGCCCGTCTCCACGGCGCTCAGCCCGAGCGCCACCGACAGGTACAGCGGGATGGTGAAGAACAGCCCCGCCTGCACCAGGAACTGGAAGAAGAACATCGTGAGGCCGCCGACGAGACGCTTATTGCGCAGCATCGTCATGTCGACCAGCGGCTCCCGCCCCGCAGCGGTCACGTGCTCCTCCCACGACACGAACACGCGGAGGACCACCAGGCCGCCGAGGATGCACCAGACCGTGGGCGACGTGCCGAGGATCGATGGGCCGCCGTCGGAGGGCCGGACCCAGCCCCACTCCCCCGACCGGAGCACGCCGAACACGACCAGCGCGAGCCCGGTCGCCGACAGCACGGCACCGATCCCGTCGAGCGACGTCGTGCCCGTGGGGCGTTCGTCGTGCATCCGACGAGCGAGCAGAAGGATCCCGACCACGACGACGACCTCGCCGGCGAAGACGAGGCGCCAGGTGAGATAGGTGGTGACTGCCCCGCCGATCAGCGGACCGGCGGCGACGGCGATCGCGCCGGCCGAGGCGACCAGCCCGTAGGCGCGCGGCCGCTGGTCCGGCACGAAGTTGGTCGCCACCAACGCCACGATCGCCGGCATGATCAACGCAGCGCCCAGCCCTTCGAGGAGCGACCAGCCGATGAGGAGCACGGTGAGGTTGGGGGCGAGGGCCGTCGTGAGCGAACCGGCCCCGTAGATCACGCACCCGATGGCGAACGCACGGCGGCGCCCGATCATGCTGCCGATCTTGCCGCCGGTGACCATCGTCGCCGCCATCACCAGCGTGTAGAGCGTGATGGCGGTCTGGATCCCGGTGACGGTCGTGCCGAGGTCGGCGGCGACCTGTGCGATCGACACGTTCATCACGGAGCTGTCGAGCGTCATCAGGAACTGGCCCGAGGCGAGCGTCAGGAGGACGACCCCGCTGGCGCCGGCCGCCCTCGCCTTCGTCATGCCCACAGTGTGGCGGCACCGCGGACGGCTCGCAGACCCCTTTCACGACGGAGGCCCTGCGACCGATGTGGTCGCAGGGCCTCCGTGTCGTCCGGGGTCCCCGGTCAGGGAGTCGGTGACGGCAGGTCGTCGAGGTCCGGGATGTCGGGTGTGTCGACGGAACCGAAGTCGTCGACCTTCCAGCCACCACCCTGCTTCTCCAGCTCGACCTCCTGGTCGACCGAGGTGCCCATCAGCTCGAGCGAGACGGTGACCGTCGCCTCGTCGCCGTCCTCCTTGGTGTCCTTGACGGTGAACTTCGCGTCGCGCAGCGACTTGAGCATGCCCGCGTCGCCGTCGTCGCCCTCGAGCGACTCCTTGCACTTGTCGGCACCCTCGCCGTTGCGGAAGTCGTCGGTCGTCACCTCGACGAGCGCGTCGCAGTCGCCGTCCTGGATCGCGTCGATGAACTGCTGGGTCGCGTCCTCGGGCGACGAGGCGCCGCCACCGCTGCCGTTGAACAGGAAGACGGCAGCGAGCACGATGGCCACGAGTGCGACGAGCGCTGCACCGATGATCGCGATCAGCTTGCCCGCGCCACCCTTCTTGCCGCCGTCGGGTGCGTTCGGCGGCAGGTACTGCGGCTGCTGCCCGTACTGCTGGCCGTACGGCGGCTGCTGGGCGTAGCCCTGCTGCGGCGGCTGCTGGCCGTACGGCGGCTGCTGGGCGTAGCCCTGCTGCGGCGGCTGCTGGCCGTACGGCGGCTGCTGGCCATAGCCCTGCTGCGGCGGCTGCTGGCCGTACGGGGGCTGCTGACCCTGCTGCGGCGGCTGCTGGGCATACGGCGGCTGCTGGCCGTAGGGCTGCTGCGGCGGCGGCTGCTGGGCGTACGGCGGCTGCTGAGGCTGCTGCGGCGGCTGGCCCTCGCGCGGCTGCGGGTCCTGCGGATCGTCGTTGGACGGCTGATCGGGCGTCTGATCGCTCACAGGCGTACGGTACGCGACCGGAGGCGCACGTGTCGCGCAGCCACGACGGACGTCACACGCGGTGTGGCGTCAGCGCGAACGCATGAGGGCCGGCAGGCCACCGACGGCAGCGACGCCCAGCGCCGAGCGGGGCTCGTAGCCGACGCGCCAGAGGCCCCCGTGCGCCGCGCCCTCGGCGAACAGCTCCTCCGGGTTGTCGCGGACCGGCGGCGTACGGTGCAGGTCGTGCACGAGGAGCGCGGCCATCAGCGCACGCGTGGTCGCCGGCTCGAAGATCTCGATGCCGAAGTACTTCGCACCGCCGTACGCGGCCGCGAGCACCCGGTTCTTGGTCACCGAGTGGGTCCATGTCGCCGGTGCCACGTTGAACGAGACCCGTTGGCCCTGGTCCTCGGCGAGGATGCCGCGCCACCGCTGGAGCCGCTTGGCCATCGCGTAGTTGGGCCCCTGCTGCGGGACGAGGATGTCGGCGACGCCGGTCCCGTCGGGCAGCACGGTCGCGTAGTTGGGGACGAACAGCCGGCCGCGACTCACGGCACGCAGCGGTGCCTGGACGAGGCGGACCGCGCCGCGCTCGCCGTACGCACGCTGGCTCGCCTCCACGACGTCCCCGGGCACGACGAACGCGTCGGTCGGGGTGGCGAGGTAGGCGATCGCCGTGTCGCGGCCGCTCGAGGCGAGGCGATCGGCGATGACGTCCGCTGCGGCCGTGACCAGGACGTGGGCACCGCCGTCGGCGTACGCGTACATCCCGACGACGAGGTCCTGGTGCGCGGCAGCGTCGCCGACCCAGCGGATGACGTCGCCCGTGCGGGTGACGAGGTCGGCGCCGGGCGTGCCGTCCGGTGACACCGGGTACGTCGTGGTGCCGGCTCCGCTCTCGGCGAGGGTGCGGATGCGGTCCCAGACCCGCGGCGACGGCACGTCGACGGCGAGGACGTCGGCACCCCACGAGGCGAGGGAGCCGAACGGGCTCATCTCCGCGGCCGCGCCGAGCAGCACGACCGTGCGACCGGGCACCGCGAGCCACTCCGGATGCTCGATCACGGCCTCGACGGCGGTGACGAACGACTGCTCGACGATCCCCTCCACCTGCCACCGGTGCAGCTGGTCACGCAGGGCTTCGCCGCGAAGGGTGGAGCCGCCGTACGGGACGGTGAGCTCACGTTCCGGGACGGACGTGCCCTGCACGACCTCCGTCCCGAACCCGTCGGCGCCCTCCTCCGGCACCCACCGGTCCAGCGGGACGTCTTCGGTCGGCGTCGCAGCGACCATGCGCGCACGCATCGATGTCACACCGCCCTCAGCGAGGCCGAGCGCAGCCTTCGGGGACTCCGCGGACGCGGCCGTCACCCGTCCGACGAGCGCCACGTAGTCGGATCGCCACTGGGCGGCGGCCTCGATGTCCACCGCGAGGTCGGGGTCGACGTCTCGGGCGGCGTCGACGAGGATGCCCTGCACGGTCGGCGTCGAGGGTCGGCGGCCGTCGACGGACGGGAAGGCGATCGTGGTCTGCTCCGGTGGCTGCACCCCACCAGTATCCGAGGTTCCCCTCATGTTTTGTCCAGTACCCCCTCGATGGAGTCGGCCACGAGGCCGATGCCCTCGGTGACGACACCCGGCGGGTGGGCCGCGTAGCCCATCACGAGTCCCGGCGCTCCCGGGAGCTGGCGGTGCAGCGACAGCGGGTGCAGCTTGACGCCGCGTTCGAGCGCCGCACGTGCGACCAGGGTGTCGTCGATGCCGTCCGGCAGCGTGACGACGAGGTGCAGCCCAGCGGCCGCGCCACGCACGGTCGCGTCCGGGAGTCGCTCCCCGAGTGCGGCGACCATCGCATCCCGGCGGTTGCGGTGACGGGTCCGGAGCGCGCGCAGCTGACGTTCCAGCGCTCCCGACTCCATGAGGTGTGCCAGGACCAGCTGGGCGAGAACCGGGTTGCCGAGGTCCACGTCACGCTTGAGCCGGACCAACGACGACCGCAGGCTCCGGGGCGCGACCAGCCAGCCGGTCCGCAGCGCCGGAGCGAGCAGCTTGGAGACGCTCCCGACGTACGCGACCCCGTCCCCCAACGTGGCGCGGAGGGCAGGCACCGGCGCGCGGTCGTACCGGTGCTCGGCGTCGTAGTCGTCCTCCAGCACCAGTCCGCCTTCCTCGACCCACGCGGTGAGCTCGCGCCGGCGCGCCCCTCCGAGCACGACGCCGGTCGGGAACTGGTGCGCCGGTGTGGTCATCACCGCGCGCACGCCGCTGGTCCGGAGATCGTCGACGCGCAGCCCGTCCGCGTCGACCGGCACGGGGACCGGGTCGAGCCCGAGCCGCCGGAGCTGCTGTCGGGCACCGAAGGAACCCGGCTCCTCCATGCCGACCCGCGTCGTCCCACCCTCACGGAGCACGTGGGCGAGCAGGAAGAACGCCTGCGCGGCGCCTGCGACGACGAGAATGTCGTCAGGGTCGACGCTGATCCCGCGGTTGCGTGCGACCCACCGCGAGACGGCGCGGCGCAGCGCGGGAGCACCCCGCGGGTCGCCGTAGCCGAGGTCGGAGGCGGACCGCGCACCGAGGACCTCCCGCTCGGCCCGCAGCCACGCCGCCCGAGGGAAGGCCGTCAGGTCCGGGACACCTGGCGAGAGGTCGATGCGGGCCGGGACGGCACGGAGGCGGTCGACGACGTCGTCGGCGCCGAGGTCGTCGAAGATGCCCGCCGCGCTGTCAGGTGTCGGCACGGGTCCGCTCGCAGGCGCGGACACCGGACGGGAGACCACGACGGTCCCGCCGCGCCCACGACCGACCACGTGGCCCTCGTCGACGAGTCGCTGGTAGGCCTCGGTGACCACGCCGCGCGACACGCCGAGCTCAGCGGCCAGGGTCCGACTGGCGGGCAGGCGGTCGCCCGTGCCCAGGACCCCGTCGCCGATGGACTCGCGGATCCGGCCGGTGAGCCACGCCGTGCGCTCGCCCTGCGGCACCTCCCCCAGTCGGAGAACCAGGAAGTCGGACCCGCTGCCATCGCGACGTTTGGACCCGTCCATCGGGTGTTGATTGGCACTGTGCACCGGGCCATTCTGCCGACATCGTGAAGGACATGCACCATGAACCTCAACAGTCCTCCATCGCCGGCTACCTGCCCGGCGCCATCGGCATGGCTCTCGTCGGCGGCAGCGTCGCGGTGTCCCACGTGCTCGTGGACGCCCCGCTGATGACGGCGCAGACCATCCGGTACGCCGCAGCAGCCGTGCTGCTCGTGCTCTGTGCGCGCGTCCTCGGGCGTCCCGTGCCGATGCCACGAGGCTCCGAGTGGGCCCTCCTGGTGCTCCTGGCCGGATCCGGTCTGGTGCTCTTCAACATCGCCCTCGTCCGTGGTGCCGAGCACGCAGAACCTGCGGTGATCGCCGTGGCGGTCGCGTCCGTCCCCATCGTGCTGGGGCTGATCGGGCCGCTCCTCGAGGGCGGATCACCGACCCGGCGACTGCTGGCCGCGGCGGCGCTGGTCACCGCCGGGAGCGTGCTCGTCCAGGGATTCGGGCGCACCGACGCGTACGGGGTGTTCTGGGCCGCCGTCGCGCTCGCGTGCGAGGCGGCGTTCACCCTCCTCGCAGTTCCGCTCCTGCCGCGCCTCGGGGCGTGGGGCGTCTCGGTCCACTCGGTGGTGGTCGGCACGCTCATGTTCGGCGTCCTCGCCCTCGTCGGAGAGGGCCCGACGGCGGTCACGCGGATCCAACCCGACCAGTGGGTGGCCATCGCCTACCTGGCCGCCCTGGTGACCGCTGTCGCGTTCGTGCTCTGGTACGCCACGGTGGCTCGCGTCGGTGCCGCCTCCGCGGGTCTCCTGACCGGCGTGGCACCCGTCGCGGCGGCCGGAGCCGGCATCGTGGTCACCGGAGACGTGCCTTCGCCGTACGTGTGGATCGGCATCGCCGTCGTCGGTGCGGGTCTGGCCCTCGGACTCGCCCGACGCGCGACACGTCGGCGCTCCGCCGTCGGCATGGTCACCGCCTCTCTGGCACCCTAGCCACGTGCCCGACTCACCGACCGAGAGCTGGTTCAGCGACGCGTTCCGCAACGCGTGGGAGACCGAGCAGCGGCGACTGGGACGCTTCAACCTCGCGATCTTCGGCAAGACCGGCGTCGGTAAGAGCACGCTGGTGAACGCGATCTTCGGTGACGAGATCGCAGCGACCGGGATCGGCGAGCCGGTCACCCGCGAAGAGCACCTCTATCTCCACAAGAGCGGCACGCTCGGCGTCCTCGACACGCGCGGCCTCGAGGTCGGCGTCGACAACGCCGCGATCATCGCGGAGGTCGGCGAGCACGTCGCCCGGATGCGGCACCGCCCTCTGGAGGAGCACCTGCACGTCGCCTGGTTCTGCGTCCGCGCCGGTGACCGCCGGTTCGAGGAGACGGAGGCCGAGTTCGTCCGGGAGCTCGCGCGTCTGGGCGTGCCTGTGCTGCTCGTGATGACCCAGGTGCCGCGCATCGAGGGACAGGTGCATCCCGACGCCCTCGCACTGGCTGCCGAGATCGAGCGGCGCGAGCTCCCGATCCACCGCAACCACGTGTACCTCACGATGGCCCTCGCCGACCCGTTCGCCCGTCTCGAGGCGCACGGCCTGATGGACGTCCTCGATGCCACCTTTCGCAGCGCCCCGGAAGGGGTAGCCAACGCGATCACGGCTGCCCAGCGCATCGACCTGGCGCGCAAGCGCAAGCGGGCGGGCGACGCGATCAAGCTGGCGACGAGTGCCGCGGGGACGGCCGGAGCAAGCCCCATCCCCTTCTCCGACGCCGCCGTGCTCGTGCCGATCCAGATCACGTTGATGGCCTCGATCGCCAGCACGTACGGGTTGAGTCTCGAGCGGTCGACCGCGGCGTCCCTCGCAGCGACGGCAGCCGCCACCGTCGCCGGTCGGACCGCCGTGACGAGCCTGCTCAAGCTCATCCCCGGGGCCGGCACCGTCGTCGGCGGGACCGTCAACGCCGCCGTCGCCGGCACCCTGACGTACGCCGTCGGTCACGCCTGGACACGCGTCTGCGAGCGCCTCGCGCAGGGAGACCTCCAGACGGTGGGCGGTGCCCTGGACAGCGCGACCATCCGACGTGTGTTCATGGACGAGTTCGCCAAGCAGGCGAAGCGGCGACGCCCACCGGCCGTCGAGCGCTGAGGCGCGCGCCGGGCTCTACCTCCGCCGACGCCGGCCACGGCTACGACGCGGCGGCCACGCAGCTCCACCGAGCGGGGCGATCGGCGGTGGTGCTGCCTCGTCCTGCGCCGGTACGGGCAGCACCCCCAGGATGCGGCGGAGGCTCACCACGACGGCACCTCCGGGGAACAGGCTCTCGCCCTGTCCGCTCGTGGCCACGACGAGGTCCGCCAGGCGCTGCACGCCGTCGACCAGCGGACGCGTGTCCTCGGGTCCCAGCGGATCGTCGCCGACCAGGCGGCGTACGACGTTGGCGAGCTCTTCGAGCACGTCGGCGACGGCGGGCGCACCCTCTCCCCCGGCGCGCAACCACGGGCGCTCTGACCCCTGGACCTCGCCGAGCATGTACGCGAGGTTCTCCACCAGCGCGGCGACACGCTCGAGGACGTCCGCCTCGTCCCGCCGGCGCTGGACCAGGTCACGCCACCTGGCGGCTCGGATGTTCCCGCGGAGCGACTCGTCGAGCGTCGAGAAGCTCTCTCGGAGCCGCAGGGCGTCGGGAAAGACCTCACGCGTCACGCCCTGCCAGGTCGCCTTCGGGTCGTCGCTGTCGCCACGCAGCACCTCGGCCATCTCGTCGAGCTGGTCGGCCACCTCCGCAGCGAGGGCGTCCAGCCGTCGGCGCGCCACCCGCGCGGGCACCGGCGGGAGCGCCAGCGTGAGCGCGACCCCGACCGCCGCACCGAGCGCGACCTGGCCGACCAGGCCGGAGACGAAGCCCGAGGTGTCGATGTTGCCGAGGATGTAGGTGAACAGCGCCGCCGTGATCACCCAGGTCCGACCGTCGCCGAGCAGGTCCCATCCAGCGAGCACGACCGCGACGAGCACCAGGAGGCCGACGCCGGCCCATCCGGGCAGCGGCAGCACGTGGAAGACCGCGCCGACCGCCGCGCCGATCACGAGAGCGCCGAAGATCTGCGCCGACTCCCTCACCGAACCCGCAACGCTGGGGTGCACGGCGAGGACGGCACCCATCGGCGCGTAGTACGCGTAGTCCCCGACCGGGCTCGGGAGCAGGTTGCCGAGCTGCCAGGCAAGCGCGGCAGCGACGGCTGCCTTGATGGCGATGTGGAGCCGCGACCCGAGGAGCGGGTCGCTGCTCGTCGTCGAGCGCATCAGCATGCCGTCCACGCTAGTCGGGTGCGTTCGCGCCAGCCGATCGCTCCCGCCACCACCGTGGTCAGCGGGCGCGGTGCTCGGCTGCCCCGGCGAAGGTGGCGGCCTCGCGGTCGACGAGTGCGCGGTAGTGCGTACCCCCGATCGCGCCGGTGATGCGCGCGAGCGGGCCGCTCTGCACGAGGCGCAGCTCCAGCCGGGAGCCGGACCCGCGGGGGACGAACCGGTGCGACGCCTCTGTCCGGACACCGAGGACCGACGAACGCCACGTGAAGCCCGCACCGGGTTCGACGTCGGTCACGAGCCACGTCAGTGCCCGCATCGACGGCTGACGGACGACGTAGCGCTGCCCGACGACGAGACCGCTCCCGTCCTTGGGCCGCACCTTGATGAAGCTGTCGGTGAGCAACGGCCACTCTGCCGGATCGGCAAGGACGGTCCACGCCACCTCGACCGGGGCGTCGACGTCAACCCCGACCTCGTACCTCATGCGAACGACCACCAGGCGACGCCCACGCAGATCACCAGCATGCCGATCGCGTTGACGAACAGGTTGCGTCCCAGGTCGCGTGCCCGCACGTGCGCGGTGATCGCGGCGAGGAAGTAGGCGACGAGCGCGAGCGTCGTGACCAGCCCGAGGTACGGGATCCAGATCCCGGCGACGAGACCTGCTGCGGCGGCGAGCTTGAGCGGTGTCAGGACTGGCCACCACCGCCGCGGGAACCGGACGTCGGTAAGGCAGTCGCGGACGAACGGGAGGGGCTTGAGACAGAAGATGGCGTCGGCGAGCTGGATCACAGCCAGCACGACCACGGGCC
Organism: Mumia sp. Pv4-285; assembly: GCF_041320275.1. Lineage (NCBI taxonomy): Bacteria > Bacillati > Actinomycetota > Actinomycetes > Propionibacteriales > Nocardioidaceae > Mumia > Mumia qirimensis. The sequence goes on from NZ_CP162023.1 coordinate 2,411,268, forward strand.
ATACAGGATCGGGGAGAGCACTCACACGTCTTCCTCTCGTCGGCGTCGGCGAAAAGCGGTCACGCGCGCGCGACCCGCACACGTGTCGGAGCAGTAGCGCCGCGGGCGGCCTCGCGGTCGGTCGATCCACACGTCCACGCACGCCGCACCCTCGCAGGTGCCGATCGCGTCGGCTCCGCGTTCCACGAGCATGTCATGGACCGTGCGCAGCGCTGCGACGAGGAGAGCGTCGCGCGGGCTCGCCGGCACCCAGCCGTCCCGGACATGGCCGTCGACCAGGGCGACGCGGACCGTCGTCCCTGCGCCGGCGAGCAGCTCGTCGACGATGCGGATGCGCTCGACCGGCGACTCCGCCGCGAACAGCGGGTGGAGCAGGTCGGCGACCCGCACGAGGTCGGGGTCGCTGAACGCAACGTCCGGCGCCACTTGCTCCGTCGGCGGAAACGCGCTGTCGGACTCGCCTGCCTCGACGCGTGGCGCCGTGCCCCACTCGTTCACGAGGGTCACGACGGCGTCGGGCTCCAGTACCAGCACGCCATCAGTGTAACGGTAAACATCGCAGTATGGCGTTATGATGGACCGATGGTCGATCCGTCGGTCATTCCCGCGTTCGTCGCCGCAGTGCTCGCGGTGACGCTCGCCCCTGGGCCTGACAACACCTACATCGCGGCCGTCGCGCTGCGTGACGGGCCGCGCGCCGGCGTGATCTCCGCTCTCGGGATGGCGCTCGGCATGGTCGTCCACGTGCTCGCGGCGACCGCAGGGCTCGCCGCGCTGCTCGCCGTCGACCCTGCGCTCATCGTCGCCGTGCAGATCGCCGGTGCGGGCTACCTCGGATGGCTCGCCGTCGTCACCGTGCGCGAGCTCGGTCGATCTGCCGCCCAGACGCTCAGCCCTCGGTCGCGCGACGTCCTCGTGCGCGCGGTGATCACCAACCTCACCAATCCCAAGGTCATCCTCTTCTTCGCCGCGTTCCTCCCGGGCTTCGTCGTCGCAGGCCACGGGCCACCGGCACTGCAGATGCTGACCCTCGGGTCCACGTTCCTGCTCATCGGCCTCGCGTGCGACGCCGCGATCGGCGTCGCGGCCGGACGGCTCGGGCGCTCGCTGGACACGGGCGGTCGCGCCGGCACCGCCCTCACGGTCGTCGCCGCCTGCGTCTACGCCGTCCTGGCGGCGCTCCTGCTGGTCGACGCACTCCGTACGATCTCTGCGTGAGCGTCCATCCCCTCTGGCGTCCGTACGAGACGCCCACCCAGGAGCAGACCGACCGCGCGTTCGTCACCGGCACCGAGCCCCGCCTGGCCGGCGGCCACGTCGACGTCGTCCCGTACGACTCCGCCTGGCCTGCCACGTACGCGCAGGTTGCCGATCGCATCAGCGGCGCACTCGGCGATCTGGTCGTCGCCGTCCAGCACGTCGGTTCCACCTCCGTGCCCGGCCTGTCGGCGAAGCCGGTCCTCGACATCGACCTGGTCGTCGCCTCCCCCGCCGACGAGGCTTCGTACCTCCCGGCGCTCGAGCGGCTCGGATTCGTCCTCAGGATCCGCGAGCCGTGGTGGGAGGAGCACCGGATGCTGCGCCTCGACGAGCCGATGGTGAACCTCCACGTCTTCGGTCCGGACGCCGCGGAGCCGCACCGCCACCGCATCTTCCGGGACCGTCTGCTGACCGACGGTGCGGACCGGGCGGCGTATGCGCGTCTCAAGGAGGAGATCGCCACCCGAGAGGTCGGGACCGTCATGGCCTACAACGCAGCGAAGTCGGCGCTGATCTACGAGATCTACGAGCGGGCGTTCGCCGCCGATCCCGAGCACCCCCACGACCCGCAGCCGATCGACCCGGGCATCGCCGGGACCTAGACCGGCAGCAGGCGCCCGACGACACGGGAGAGCTGGTCGACCGTGCGGCACTCGTGCATGTCGACGACCTGCGCGTACGCCGGAGCGACCGAGTCGCCCAAGCCCCAGCGACCCTCGTGCTCGGGGTTCAGCCAGAACGTCCGCCTCGCTCGCCCGACGATGTCACGCAGCGCGTCGAGGTCGGGGTCGAGGTGGTTGGCGCGCGCGTCGCCGAGGATCAGGACGCTCGTCCGAGGGCCGATCACGGCGCCGTAGCGACTGACGAACGACCGCAGCGCGCGGCCGTAGTCGCTCGAGGCGTGCCAGGGGGCGACGTTCGCGTTCGCCGCGATGCGCTCGGCGAGCGCGCCCGGATCCGCCTCGCCGCCGGTGACGAGCTCGGTGACCTCGTCGGTGTGGTTGACGAACGCGAACACCCGCACCCTGCTGAACTGTTCGTGCAACGCCTGGACGAGCAGCATCGTGAATCCCGCGAACCCGGCGACCGACCCCGACACGTCGCACAGCAGCACCAGCTCGGGCCGCGCCTTGCGCCGGTGCTCGAACACCGGGTTCAAGGGCACGCCGCCGTACGACATCGACCGGCGGAGGGTCCGCCGGATGTCGACCTGACCGCGGTTTCGCCGACGGCGTCGGGCCGACAGCCGGGTGGCGAGCCGTCGTGCGAGCGGCTGGACCGTACGCCGCAGCTCGAGCACCTGCTCACGGCTGGCGGCGAGGAACTCGACCTGGCTGGCGTCCGGGCGGACGGCGTACTTCGCGACCCGGTCGCGCCCGCGCACCTCGGCCGAACGACGGCTCGCCTCGGTCTGGACGAGCTCGCGGAAGCGCTCGACGTCGCGGCGGACCTCGTCGCGGTCGAGTCGCTCGACGAAGCCCGTCGTGCTCCCCCGCTGTGCGAGGGCGCGCACGATCGCGGTCTGTGGGCGCAGCTGCTCCAGCGTCTGACGGGCCGACCATCCGGCGCCGGCCGTCCCGGGTCCTGAACCGGCCTGAACCGCACCCAGCGCGTCGACCGCCGCTGCGGCGACGTCTTCGAGCGCCTCCCGGCCGCCGTCGGCGAGTGCCGCGACGAGGTCGTCGCGGAGGTCGGCGACGGTGCTCGGCTGCTCGGTCGACTCCGGCTCCTTCTCGCGGATGGTCTCCCGTGCCCCGACCGCGGCCGGGAAGTAGACGTCGAACACCGCGTCGAACACGCGGCGCTGCCCCGTACGCCGGATCAGGGCGGCGGCGAGACCCTCGCGGAGAAGGTCGCGGTCAGCGAGCGACAGGACGCCCATCACCCGGGCCGCGTCCACGGTCTCGCTCGTGCCGACGATCAGCCCGTGACCGCGCAGCGACTCGACCATCGCGACCAGGCGACCGGGCACCCCACGATTTGACGCGTTATCCACCCGTCAGCCCCGCCGTTCGGTGGACAACCCGTCAAATCGTGGGGTGTCGTCGAGCTGCAGGTGCTTGCGGGCGCGGGCGACGTCGTCGGTGTGCTTGAGGAGCACACCCAACGTCTCGTCGACGACCGACTCGTCGAGCGACTCCGCTCCGAGCGCGAGGAGCGTACGCGCCCAGTCGATGCTCTCCGACACCGACGGCGCCTTGCGCAGGTCGATCCGCCGCAGGGCGTTGACGACCCTGACCAACGACGTCGCGAGAGTGTCGTCCACACCCGGCACGCGCGAGCGTACGATCCGCTCCTCGAGCTCCGCGTCGGGGAAGTCGATGTGCAGGAACAGGCACCGCCGCCGGAGCGCCTCGCTCAGCTCGCGCGTGGCGTTCGAGGTGAGCACCGTGAACGGTGCGTGCCGGGCGGTGATCGTGCCGAGCTCGGGAACCGTGATGGCGTAGTCGCTCAGGACCTCGAGCAGGAGCCCTTCGATCTCGAGGTCGGCCTTGTCGACCTCGTCGATGAGGAGGGTGCTCGGCCGCTCGGACCGGATCGCCTGGAGCAACGGACGCGCGAGGAGGAACTCGTCCGTGAAGATGTCGTCGCGCGTCGCGTCCCACGTCTCCCCGCGGCCGGAGGTGATGCGGAGGAGCTGCTTGGCGTGGTTCCACTCGTACAGCGCCCGCGCCTCGTCGACACCCTCGTAGCACTGCAGCCGGACCAGGCCCGCGCCCGTCGCCTGGGCCACGGCGCGGGCGAGCTCGGTCTTGCCGACGCCGGCCGGGCCCTCGACCAGCAGCGGCTTGTCGAGCCTGTCGGCGAGGAAGACGGTGGTCGCGACGGACGGCGAGGCCAGGTAGCCGTAGACGGCCAGCTGCTCGGTGACGTCCTCGACGGAGGAGAAGCGTTCGCTCACGCGGTCAGCCTACGCGGGCACCGCCCGCCGTCGTGCCCGCCTCAGAGCAGGTGCGAGAACGCGTGGATGGTCACCCCGGCGAGCGCGCCGACCACGGTGCCGTTGATCCGGATGAACTGGAGGTCGCGTCCGACGTGCAGCTCGATGCGCCGCGACGCCTCCTTGCCGTCCCACCGGTTGACCGTCTCCGAGATCACGGTCGCGATCTCGCTGCCGTAGTTCGTGACCACGAAGGCCGCGGTGTCGCTGGCCATCCGGTCGAGACGCGCCTGGAGCTCCGGCTCGGACACGATGCGTTCGCCGGTCTCGCAGAGGATCGCCACGAGCCGCGTGCGAAGCATGCCTGCGGACTCGTCGAGCGAGTCGAGGAGGGCGTGGCGCAACCCGCTCCACAGCGCGACCGCGACGTCGACGACCTGGGGCTGCGAGAGGATCCGCTCCTTGAGCGCCTCGGCGCGCGCCTGGGTCGCCGGGTCGTGCTGGAGGTCGTCGGAGAGCTGCACCAGGAACTCGTCGAGGGACTGCCGGACGCGGTGCTCCGGGTCGGCGCGCACGTCGTCGACCCACGACAGCGTCTCCCGGTAGAGCCGTGTGGAGATCTTGTCGTCGACCCAGTGCGGAGTCCACCAGGGCGCGCGGTCGGCGACCATTCCCTCCACCGTCTCCTGGTTCTCGAGGAGCCAGCGGTGCAGCTCCTCGACGCCGATGTCGACGAGGCCGTGGTGCGCGCCGTCACGCACGATCTCCCCGAGCGCCTGTCCGGCAGCCGGGCTGAGCTCCTCGGACTTGAGGCGGGGAACGATCACCTCACGGACGATCGCCGCCACGTCGTCGTCGCTGATCCGCGACAGACCGTCGCGCAGGATGCGGGAACCGATGTCGACCAACCTCCGCGCATGGGTGGGATCGGCGATCCAGCTGCCGATCCGCAGGCTGATGCGGGCCGACTCGACCCGCTCCCGGACGACGGCCTCGTTGAGGAAGTTGTCGGTGACGAACTCCTGCAGGCTCACACCGAGCGCGTCCTTGCGCTTCGGGATCAGCGCCGTGTGCGGGATCGGGAGGCCCAGCGGGTGCTTGAAGATCGCGGTCACGGCGAACCAGTCAGCCAAGGCGCCCACCATCGCGGCTTCCGCACCCGCGTTGACGTAGCCGAGGCCTCCCGCCTCGCCGTAGGTGAGCGCGTACACGATCGCGGCGAGGACCAGCAGGCCCGACGCGAGGGTGCGCATCTGCCGAAGCCCGCGTCGTCGTTCGGCGTCCGAACCACCCAGGGACTCCGGAACAGTGAAGCCGATGGTCCGCAACTCACTCACGCGGGAAGCCTAGCCGGACCGGTCGGGCAGGTCCGTTCGCCGACAGTCGGACCCCGCACCTCGACCAGCGGGGGCGGGGGGTCGACCAGCGGGGGCGGGGAGCTCGACCAGCGGGGATCGTGGAGTCCACCGACGGGATGCGGCGGGCCGATCGCCCTAGACTCCCAGCATGACCTTCAACGAGGGTGCGGACCTCGACACCAGCCAGGTCCGCAGCGGTGGTTCGAGCCGGACGGGTGTCGCCATCGGCGGCGGCGCAGGAGGCATCATCCTCCTGATCATCGGCCTCCTCCTGGGGGTCAACCCGTTCGAGCAGGGTGGATCCGCGGGCGCGTTCGACACCTCGCAGGTCCAGCAGGCCGGCTCGACCGAGATGGACTTCTCGCAGTGCCAGACCGGAGCCGACGCCAACCGCGACGACGTGTGCCGCGTCATCGGCACCGTGAACAGCGTCCAGGACTACTGGCGCGAGGCGCTCCCGGCCGACGCGAACCGCCAGTACCGCGACGCGTACACGGTCATCTACTCCGGCCAGACCCAGTCGGCGTGCGGCACCGCGAGCAACGCCGTCGGCCCCTTCTACTGCCCGACCGACGAGCAGGTGTACATCGACGCCTCGTTCTTCGACGAGCTGACCAGCCGGTACGGCGCGGACGGCGGCGCGCTGGCGCAGATGTACGTCGTCGCCCACGAGTACGGGCACCACGTCCAGAACATCCTCGGCGTCCTCCAGTACGCCCAGCAGGACCGTGAGGGCCCCACCTCGGGCGCCGTCCGGGTCGAGCTGATGGCGGACTGCCTCGCCGGCGTCTGGGCGCACCACGCGTCGACCACCGAGGACGCTGACGGCACCACACTCATCCAGCCGCTCACCGAGTCCGACATCGAGTCCGCACTGTCGGCCGCGGCCGCCGTCGGCGACGACCGCATCCAGGAGTCGGCGACCGGACGCGTGAACCCGGAGAGCTGGACTCACGGTTCGGCGGAGCAGCGTCAGCGCTGGTTCATGACCGGCTACGAGTCGGGCAACCTCAACTCGTGCGACACGCTTTCCGCCCGGCAGCTCTGACACCGTGACCGTGACGTTCCCCGGTCCGCTGGTCCCCGCACCGGACCGGGTCACGGCCCCGCAGCGCCGCCTGCTCGGCGTCGAGGTGTGGATCGTCCTGCTGCTGTCGCTGCTCCAGTCGGCGATCTACGCGACGGTCTCACTGGTCGCGAAGCTCACGCGCGGCCCCTTGTCGGACCAGACTGCGACGCTCAACGCCTCGCGCAGCGACCGGTCGTGGCTGGACCTCACCTACCAGCTCCTCGGCATCGGGTTCGCGCTGATGCCGGTGGTTCTCGTGCTCTACCTCCTTGTCCGCTCGGGCGACGCACCGCGCCGCGTGATGGGCATCGGGCGTGGGTCTCCTGCCGGGGACGCCGGCTGGGGCATCGGCCTCGCGGCCCTCATCGGGCTCCCCGGACTGGCGTTCTACTTCATCGGGCGCGCGGTCGGCATCACGGCGACGATCGTGCCGAGCGCGCTCGACGACCACTGGTGGCGTGTCCCCGTCCTGATCTCGTCGGCGCTGATGAACTCGGTCCTCGAGGAGGTCATCGTCGTCGGCTACCTCATGTGGCGGCTGACGCAGCTCGGGTGGGGCCGGTGGCAGGTTCTGGCGACGAGCGCGGCGCTGCGCGGGTCGTACCACCTCTACCAGGGGGTCGGCCCGGCGATCGGCAACGCGGTGATGGGTATCGTGTTCGGGTACTTCTATCAGCGGACAGGGCGCATCGTCCCGCTGGTGATCGCCCACGCGATCCTCGACATCGTCGCGTTCGTCGGGTACGCCCTCCTGAAGGACGCCCTCAACCTTCCTTGACACACACAGCCCTAGGGATTCTCGGATGACGGTCGGTGAGCTGCGTACGCGCTTGCGCGAGGTGACGCTGCGCGACGAGCGCCGCCTGCGCCGCAGCCTCGACCGCGCGGCGTCGCAGCGCGACGCAGATCGCCGCAGCCACCAGCTGGCCGACGTCGAGAAGCAGGTCGCGGCCGCCGAGCGCCGGGTCGCGTCCCGTACGGCGGCGGTGCCGGCGCTCGAGTACCCGCCGGAGCTGCCCGTCTCGGACCGACGCGACGACATCGCTGCAGCGCTCGACGAGCACCAGGTGATCGTGGTCGCCGGCGAGACCGGCTCCGGCAAGACGACGCAGCTGCCGAAGATCGCGCTCGGCCTCGGTCGCGGCGTCCGCGGCACGATCGCCCACACGCAGCCGCGTCGCATCGCCGCCCGCAGCGTCGCCGCCCGCGTGGCCGAGGAGACCAAGACGACGCTCGGCGAGACGGTCGGCTACGCCGTGCGCTTCGACGACCGCTCTGGTCCGGACACGCTCGTCCGCGTGATGACCGACGGCGTGCTGCTCGCCGAGATCCACGACGACCCGCTGCTGCTGCGCTACGACACCGTGATCGTCGACGAGGCCCACGAGCGCTCCCTGACGATCGACTTCCTGCTCGGCTACCTCCGCCGGCTCCTCCCCCGTCGTCCCGACCTGAAGGTCGTCATCACGTCGGCGACCATCGACCCGCAGCGCTTCGCCGCCCATTTCGCCGACGCGGCCGGCAACCCCGCCCCGATCATCGAGGTCAGCGGGCGGACGTACCCGGTGGAGATCCGCTACCGCCCCCTCGCGGAGCGCGAGGACGGCGACGTCCTCGCCGCGATCGGCGACGCCGTGGACGAGCTGGGCCGCGAGTCGGACGGGGACGTCCTGGTCTTCCTCTCCGGCGAGCGCGAGATCCGCGACACCGCCGACATGCTGCGCGACCGCAAGATGCGCCGGACCGAGATCCTCCCCCTGTACGGCCGGCTGTCCGCGGCTGAGCAGCACAAGGTCTTCGAGGCGCACACCGGTCGCCGGATCGTCCTCGCCACCAACGTCGCCGAGACGTCGTTGACCGTGCCGGGCATCCGTTACGTCGTGGACCCCGGCACGGCACGCATCTCGCGCTACAGCCAGCGGCTGAAGGTGCAGCGCCTCCCCATCGAGCCGATCTCGCAGGCGAGTGCGAACCAGCGTGCCGGGCGGTCGGGTCGTACGTCGGACGGCATCTGCATCCGCCTCTACGCCGAGGACGACTACGAGGGCCGCCCGGAGTTCACCGACCCGGAGATCCTGCGGACGAACCTCGCGTCGGTCATGCTCCAGATGGCGTCTCTGGACCTGGGCCCGGTCGAAGACTTCCCGTTCCTCGACCCACCGGACCAGCGGGCCGTCCGTGACGGGGTCGGTCTTCTCGAGGAGCTCGGCGCGCTCACCGCCGGCGCGAAGGGGATGCGGAGCTCGCTCACCGAGGTCGGGCGGCAGGTGGCGGCCTTCCCCCTCGACCCGCGCCTCGCCCGGATGCTCGTCGCCGCGTCCACCTACGGCGTCCTGCGCGAGATGCTGGTGATCGTCTCGGCGTTGTCGATCCAGGACCCCCGCGAGCGCCCGCTCGAGGCGCAGCAGCAGGCCGACGCGAAGCACGCCCGCTTCACGGACCCGACCTCGGACTTCCTCGCGTATCTCAACCTGTGGAACTACCTCCGCGAGCAGCGCCGTGAGCTGTCCGGCAACGCTTTTCGCAGGACGGTCCGCGAGGACTACCTGCACTTCTTGCGGATCCGCGAGTGGCAGGACGTCCACGCGATGCTGCGCGACCAGTGCAAGGGCATGAAGCTGGACCTCAACAGCACGCCCGCCGATCCCGACCGTATCCACTCGGCCGCCCTGACCGGGCTCCTGTCCCACATCGGACTGCGCGAGGGCGAGACGCGTGACTACCTCGGTGCGCGCGGCGCCCGGTTCGCGATCTTTCCAGGCTCGGGCCTCGCCAAGAAACCGCCGCAGTGGGTCGTCGCCGCCGAGCTGGTAGAGACCTCGCGTCTGTGGGCGCGCACCGCGGCGAAGGTCGAGCCGGCGTGGATCGAGCAGGAGGCGGCCCACCTGCTCAAGCGCTCCTACTCTGAGCCGCACTGGTCACGTCGCCGTGGCGCGGTGATGGCGCACGAGCGCGTCACGCTGTACGGCGTACCCGTCGTCGCCGACCGCCTCGTCTCCTACGGCAAGGTCGACGTCGAGGTGGCGCGTGAGCTCTTCATCCGCCATGCGCTCGTGCAGGGCGAGTGGAGCACCCACCACCCGTTCTGGCGACGCAACGCCGAGGTCATCGCCGAGATCGAAGGGCTCGAGGACAAGGTCAGGCGCCGCGACATCCGCGTGGACGACGAGGTGCTCTTCGCGTTCTACGACGAGCGCGTCGGACCCGACGTGGTCTCCGTGCGCCACTTCGACTCCTGGTGGAAGAAGGCGCGCCACCGCAAGCCCGACCTGCTCGACCTCACGCCGGAGGATCTGGTCCGCGACGATGCAGGCGACGTCGCTCTGGAGGCCTACCCGACGACCTGGGAGTCCGCCGGTCTCGACCTCCCGCTCTCGTACGCGTTCGAGCCCGACAGCGACGTCGACGGCGTCACGGTCGACGTGCCTCTGGAACGGCTCGCGGACCTCGACGAGACTGCCTTCCTGTGGGGTGTCCCGGGCTACCGGCAGGAGCTGGTGACCGCGCTTCTGCGCGGCCTGCCCAAGCAGGTACGGCGCCAGTTCGTACCCGCACCCGACGTCGCGCGTCGTCTGATGGCCCTGCCCTTGAACACCGCCAAACCGGTCACCGAGGCCATGTCTGATGGTCTTCGGACACTGACCGGTGACGTCGTGAAGCCCGAGACCTTCGACCTCAGCACCGTGCCCAAGCATCTGCGCGTGACGTTCCGCGTGCTCGACGGCGACACCGAGGTGTCCCGCGGCAAGGACCTCGACCGTCTCCGCGCCGAGCTGCGCCCCCGCCTCCGGCAGACGATCGCGGCCGCGTCGAGCAGCATCGAGCGCGACGGGATCATGACCTGGGACCTCGGCACGATCCCGACGCAGGTCACGTCGATGAGCCGCGGCCACGAGGTCACGGCGTACCCGGCGCTCGTCGACCGTGTCACCCACGTCGATCTCCGCGTCTTCGCTTCTCCCCTGCACGCCGAGATCGCCTCGCGCGAGGGCGTACGCCGCCTGCTGGCGCTCAACGTCGCCTCACCCGCCGCACAGGTGTCGCGCGACCTCGGCACCCGCGCTCTGCTGGTCCTCGCCGGTGCGCCGTACGCGAGCACCTCGCTGCTCATGCTGGACAGCGTCCTCGCCGGCATCGACGCGGTGACCGGCCGCGCCGTCGTCCGCGACGAGGACACGTTCGTGCAGTTGCGCGAGAAGGTCCGCGCCGAGCTGTACGCGCAGACACTCGCCGTCGCCCGCGAGGTCGAGCGCGTGATCGCCGACGTCGGCAGCCTCCGCGGCGACCTCGACCGCTATCGCGGGAGCAAGCCGGAGATCGTGCGCGACATCGAGGTGCAGATGTCGTGGCTCGTCTACGACGGATTCGTCTCCGAGACGGGCCTCGACCAGCTGAAGCACCTCCCCCGGTACGTCCGCGCTGCCGCGCACCGTCTCCAGCACGGCGACGACCGGGCGGAGGCGGAGCAGCGCCACACCGTCCAGGACCTGGAAGCCAGGTTCTACGAGGCGGTCGAGGCCCTCCCCGACATCGAGCGTCGCTCGGACGCCGTCGACGCGGCGCGCTGGGCGCTCGAGGAGCTCCGCGTCGGCACCTTCGCGCAACGGCTGCGTACGGCCGTGCCCGTCTCACCCAAGCGCGTGACGAAGCTGATCGACGCGATCAGCTGACGCCCGCCCGTCTCGCGTCAGCCGATCTCGATCGAGCCGGTCGAGTAGGTGGAGGCGACCGGCTCGGCGGTTCCCAGGGGTCGGACGAGCGGCACGGACGTCGTGGCAGGCACGATCGAACCCGGCTCGCACGTCTCGTCCTGACCGATCACGAGCGTCACACGCACCTGGTCGTCCTCGCGCTGGGTCGCGAAGCCGGCGAGGGCTTCGCACTCGGCGTCGCTCGCCTCGTACGCGACGTCCACGGCGCGCGCGTCGGGCCGACCCGTGACCGCGGTGACCTTCGCCGTACGGAACGCCTCCCAGGACGTGTCGATCATCGTCAGGCCCGACAGCTCACCGAGGCTGCTCAAGGACGGCGCCGCCGGTGCGTCCGACCCGGACGCAGGCGCGTCTCCGTCGTCCGAGCAGGCGGTCAGTGCGAGCAGCACGACCGCCGCACCGCCCACGGCCTGGGCAGCACGGAGAGGAGAACGTCCCGAGAAGATGCTCATCACCTCCACCGTACCCGCGGGATCCGCAAGGCTCACGTGACACCGCTGCGCGGAACGCATACTGGAACCCATGGCCACCTGGATACGCGAGGCCGAGGCAGCCACCATGGCGGACCTGCGGGTCCATCCCGTCCCGCAGCGGGTCCGGGCGGCGCACAGCGGTGCGACGGTGGTCGACACCACGTCGGCGATCCTCGTCTGGGAGCCGCGTCGCGTCGTCCCCTCGTACGCCGCACCGGTCCACGACGTCGCAGCGGACCTGGTGCGGTCGACCGCCGAGCCCGCGCAGGAGCACGAGGTCCGTATCGACGCCGGCCACCCGCTCGTCCTCGACCCGCGGACGGGCTTCGGTGCCCACAGCACGCCGGGTGTCGCCCTCGACGTCCGAACCTCTGCCGGGGACCTCCGGGGTGCTGCCTTCGCCGCCGAGGACCCCGCGCTGCAGGACTACGTCGTGCTCGACTGGGCGGCGTTCGACGCGTGGTTCGAGGAGGACGAGGAGATGGTCGGGCACCCGCGCGACCCGTTCAAGCGGATCGACTGCCTGCGCAGCTCCCGGCACCTCGTGATCGAGATCGACGGGCACGTGCTGGCCGACAGCAGGCGGCCGGTGATGCTGCTGGAGACGTGGCTGCCCGTCAGGTACTACCTGCCGTGGGCGGACGTCCGGCGGGACCTGCTGACGCCGACCGACAGCCGGTCGGTCTGCGCCTATAAAGGCTCGGCTGCCTACTGGTCGGCGAGAGTCGGCGGTGAGACGCACGCGGACCTCGCGTGGTCGTACGCCGAGCCCCGCCACGACGCCCTGCCGGTGCGCGACCTGGTCGCGTTCTTCGACGAGCGCGTCGACCGCGTCGTCGACGGCGTGCGGGTCGAGCGGCCCGTCACGCCCTGGTCCTGACCGGGCGCCGCGCAGGCACCCGGCCAGCACCGAGGACGACGGTCAGCCGACGCCCAGCAGGTCGATGACGAAGATCAACGGCTCGCCCGACAGCGGGTGCCCGCCACCGGCCGGGCCGTACGCCTTGTGCGGGGCGATGCTGAGCTGGCGCCGGCCGCCGACCTTCATGCCGGGGATGCCCTCCTGCCAGCCCTGGATCAGGCCCTGCAGGGGGAAGCGGATCGACTCGCCGCGGTTCCAGGAGGCGTCGAACTCGGCGCCGTCGCGGAACTTCACGCCGACGTAGTGGACGGTCACGTAGTCGCCCGGCTTCGCCTCTTCGCCGGTGCCCACCACGATGTCGAGGATGTCGAGGTCCGCGGGCTCGTCGCCCTCGGGGAACTCGATGACTGGCTTCTCGAGATTGCTCATGCTCCTACCATCCCAGATCCTTGCCTGTGCGCGTCTCGATGCTCGGGCGCTCCAGCCCGGCGTTGAGGCGTCCCAGCAGTGATGCGAGCGTGTCGAGGTCTTCCTCGTTCCAGTCCTCGACGGCCTGGGCGAGCTTGGCCCGCCGCATCGTACGGACCTCGGTCAGCCGCTCGCGCGCGGTCTCCGTCAGCGAGATCAAGCGTGCTCGACCGTCGGTCGGATCGGGATCGCGCTCCACCAGGCCGAGCCGCTCGAGCTGCGCCACTCCACGGCTGACGGTCGACTTGTGGACGCTGATGGTCTCGGCGAGGTCGGATCCGCGGATGCCGCCGCCGAGAGCAGGTCGCGCGTCGACGATCGCGATGAGCAGGAGGTACGAGGCGAAGTCGAGGTCGGGGTGGATGTGGGAGATCGTCCCGAGACCTCGAAGGCGAGAACGGCGCAGCAGCCGCGTGATCTCGTACTCGACGTCCTGGTCGACGTCGAGGGACGGCTGCTTGGGAGTCGTCGTCATCAGGCCAGCTCCGGTTCGCTGCGGTCGGCGCCTCGTCGGAAGACGGGGCGTCGTACGTGTCATGCCAAGACTAGCCACGGGAGGCGCTGCGGCGCGCCCGCCGTGCAGCGAACAGCCCCGACGGGGGTGGCCGGGGCTGTTCGGTGCCACGCGAGCGTGGCGTCCGTGGGCCGTCAGCGCAGCTCCGCGGAAGTCAGGCCGAGCACCCGGCGCGCCACGATGAGCTGCTGGATCTGCTGGGTACCCTCGAAGATGTCGAGGATCTTGGAGTCTCGCGCCCACTTCTCGAGGAGCTCGTCCTCGCCGTACCCGAGGGTGCCGGCGAGCTCGACGCACCGCAGCGTGATCTGGTTGCCGACGCGGCCTGCCTTCGCCTTCGCCATCGACGCCTCGAGCGAGTTGGGCATGCGGTTGTCCGCCATCCACGCCGCCTCGAGGGTCAGCAGCTGCGCCGACTCCCAGTCGGCCTCCATCTGGAGGAACGCGGCCGCAGCCGCCGACTGCGAGAGGATCGGCCGGTCGTAGTCGATCTCGACGCCGGCGTCCTCGAGGATCTCGCGGGTCCGGTCGAGAGCCGCGCGCGCACACCCGACGGCCATGGCCGCGACGAGCGGACGCGTGTTGTCGAACGTCTGCATCACACCGGCGAAACCCTTGTCGGCGTGGACCTCCGGGTCGCCGAGGAGGTTCTCGGCGGGCACGCGGCAGCTGTCGAGCACGATCGTCGCCGTGTCCGACGCCTTGATGCCGAGCTTGTGCTCCAGGCGCTCCACACGGATGCCCGGCAGCGACTTCGGGACGACGAACGACTTGATCGCAGCGCGTCCGAGCGTCTTGTCGAGCGTCGCCCACACCACGACCGCGTCGCTGCGGTCGCCCGACGTGACGAAGATCTTCTCGCCGTTGAGGACGTACTCGTCACCGTCCTTGACCGCGGTGGTCGTGATCGCCGCGGAGTCCGACCCGCAGTCGGGCTCGGTGATCGCCATCGAGGCCCACATGCCCTTGAATCGCTGCAGCTGCTCGTCGGTGGCGACCGACGCGATCGCGGAGTTGCCGAGCCCCTGGCGTGGCATCGAGAGGGTGAGCCCCACGTCGCCCCAGCAGGTCTCGATCACCGACAGCACCGACGACATGTTGGAGCCGTTGCGCACGCCGTCACCGTCATCGGACGAGCGGCGTACGCCCGTGGCGCCGGCGCCCTGCCCGGCACCGGAGTCGCTCATGCCGTCGACGACGGCGGCGAGCATGTCGAGCTCCTTCGGGTACGCGTGCTCGGCGAGGTCGTACTTGCGGGAGTTGGCGCGCAGGAACTCGGTCGCGACGCGGTTCGCCTGGTCGACGAACGCCCTGAACTTCTTCGGCGTCTCGAGATTGATCATCTGTGGTCCTCTCCTCTGGCGGCTCCTCAGACGAGGAGGCCGCCCTCCATGACGCCGACGGCACGCAGGTCTCGGTACCACCGCTCGGCCGGGTGCTCCTTGGTGAAGCCGTGCCCGCCGAGCAGCTGGACCCCGTCGGTGCCGGCCTTCATGCCGTACTCCGAGCACAGGCGGCGCGCCAGGGCGGACTCGCGGGCGAACGGCTTGCCGAGGTCGGCACGCGAGGACGCGCGCAGGGTCGCGAGGCGTGCGCCCTCGAGCTCGATCGCCATGTCGGCGACCATGAACGCGACGCTCTGACGATGGGCGACCGGCTCTCCGAACGCCCGGCGCTCCTTCACGTACGGGGTGACGTAGTCGAGCACCGCCCGCATCGCGCCCAGCGAGAGGCTGCTCCAGGCGATCCGCGCCAGGCGGACGCTGTCGGCGTAGCCGTCGACGCTGTCGGGGAGCAGAGCCTCCCGCGACACCGTCACGCCCTCGAGGACGAGCCGCGACAGCGCCGCCGAGCGGAGGCCCATCGAGGCGTCGACCTCGATCGCGATCCCGGCGGTGTTGGACTCGAGGACGAAGAGGCCGGGGCGGCCGTCGTCGAGGCGCGCGGCCACGACGAAGAGCTCGGCCGACGTGCCCCGGATGACCCCGGACTTCACACCGTCGAGCACGTAGCCGCCGGGGACCTTGCGCGCGGTCGTCCGCAGCGCGAACGGGTCGAACAGCGCGTGCGGCTCCGCGACGGCGAGCGCAGCGGCCGGCACGTCGGTGCCGGTGAAGGCGGGGACGTACGTCTGCTGCTGGGCGCTGTCGCCCCACAGCGCGATCGCGGTGGCCACGGACCCGGGGGCGAGCAGCGACGCGGCGATCCCCATGTCGCCGCGGCCGAGCGCCTCGGCCACCAGGACGCCCGTCGTCGCCGAACGCTCCGCGGCCAACCCACCGAGCTCCTCGGGGAGGCCCGTGAGCGTCAGCCCGAGCTCGTACGCCTGGACGAACAGCTCCGTGGGCGTCTCCAGCACGGCCTCCGCCTTCTCGACGGCGGGACGGATGACGTCCGCCGCGAAGTCGGACACGACGTCGACCATCATCTGCTGGTCCTCGGTCGGCGTGAGGTCGAAGACCCCGGTCGCCGACACGGGAGACGGGCGTACGGCGGTGCCGCGGCCCGGCATCCGTTTGAACCCCCGGCTCACCGCGGCGGCCGTACGGAAGCCGACCCGCGCGCCGTGGTAGGCCACGCTCTCCGAAGGCCCCCGCAGGTTGAGTCGGTCGAGAACCGGCATCGAAGCGATCCGGTTGAGGACGGCGAGACCCTTGCTCATCGGGTCCCGCCGCGCAGAGTGCGCTGTCACAGCGTCTCCTCGTGTCGTGGAGGCATTTCCTCCACCTACTGTAACTGGGAGTTGCACTCTTGTGCACCCGGCTCGCCAAAACGGTGTCGGATACCCTTCGGATCAGCGAACCGTCGGCCGACAAACCGCGCGAAGGAGCCCCTGTTGTCCGTCTCCATGCCCTCCGGAGGAACCGCACGCCCGATCACCCGTTGGGGTGAGCCGGTCATGCATCGCAAGCTTCGCCCCGTGACGGAGTACGACGCGGACCTCGAGACGCTGGTCGCCGACATGTTCGCGACCATGTACGCCGCCGACGGAGCCGGTCTCGCCGCCAACCAGATCGGCGTCGACCTCCAGGTGTTCGTGTTCGACTGCACCGACGGCGACAACAAGCGGGTCGCCGGAGTCGTCTGCAACCCCGAGCTGACGCTCCCGTCGACCGGCGACCGCAACCTCGACGACAGCGAGGAGGGCTGCCTGTCACTGCCGGGCGCCTACACGTGGTGCGCGCGCCCCGACTGGGCACGCGTCGACGGCACCGACCACACCGGCGCACCTGTCACCTACATCGGCGAGGGCGGCACGCTCGCACGCTGCCTGCAGCACGAGACCGACCACCTGATGGGCACGGTCTTCGGTGACCGTGTCCCCGCGCGGGCTCGCAAGAAGCTCTACAAGCAGGCCGAGGCGATCGCCGACGACTACCCCGGCGACTGGCCCGCCGTCGCGCGCATCACCTCCGCGCACGACCTCTGACCCGTCTCTCGGTTCGCCGGTCGAGCAGACTTGTTTCGCTGGTCGAGCAGACTTGTTTCGCTGGTCGAGCAGACTTGCTTCGCTGGTCGAGGCGCGAAGCGATCGAGACCTCACCAGCGGAGACAGACTCCCTCAGCCCGCGTCGAGGGCCCAGCACGCCACGGCCGTCGCCGCCGCCACGTTGAGGGAGTCGATGTCGGCCGCCATCGGGATCGTGACGCGTACGTCGGCGCTGCGGCTCCAGTGCGGTGACAACCCGTGCCCCTCGGCGCCGACCATCAGGGCGACCTTCTCCCCCATCTCGGACCCCTTCGCCAGCTCGCGCAGGTCGCGGGCGTCGTCCGACAGCGTCATCGCCAGGCTGGTCCACCCGTGCCCGCGAAGCAGCTCAGGGAACGCGTACCAGTCGTCGACCCGTGCGTACGGCAGCCAGAACACCGATCCCATCGAGACCTTGATCGCCCGCCGGTAGAGCGGGTCGGCGCAGCGCGGCGAGAGGATGACGGCGTCGAATCCCAGGGCTGCGACGCTCCGGAAGACCGCTCCGACGTTGGTGTGGTCCATGAGGTCCTCGGCGACGACGATCCGACGAGAGCGGTCGAGCACCTCGACGACCGTCGGCACCGGTGCCCGGTAGAGGCTCGCGAGGGCGCCGCGGTGGACGTGGAAGCCGGTGACGCGTTCGATCTCCGCCTCCGACATCACGAAGACCGGTGCGTCAGTCCCGGCCAGCACGTCGGCGAGCGTCTCGAGCCAGCGCGGCGCCATCAGGAAGGACCGCGCCTCGTGGCCCGACTCGAGCGCCCTGCGGACGACCTTCTCGCCCTCGGCGATGAACACGCCGCGTTCCGCCTCGAGGAGCTTGCGGAGCTGGACGTCGCGCAGATCGACGTAGTCGCGCAGGCGCGGGTCGGATGCGTCGTCGATCGGGACGATCTCAGCCATCGAGCGGGGTCCGGAGCGCGTCGAGCAGCCGGTCGCGCGTACGTCGGGACCGCTCGGGATCACGGTTCGCGAGCACGGCGACCGTCGTCTCCTCGTGGTGACCGACCGCCGGGGTCCACGCCGTGCCGAGCGGCGCGTCGTCGGCGCGGACGCAGAAGATGCGTGCCGCTGTGGCTTCTTCGAGTACGGCCGCGTTGACCGCGGGGCGGTCGGTCGACGCCATCGCGTACCAGGCGGCGGACAGGTCGCCCGGCGCGTACTCGCGCTCGATCAGCGTGATGGTGCCGGCCTTCGCTGCCTCGCGGACGACCGGGTCGACGTCGGGCGACACCACGGTGACCGCCGCTCCGGCGTCCAGGAAGGCCTGCAGCCGCCGTGCGGCGACCCGGCCGCCACCGACGATCACGACACGTCGGCCGGCGAGGATGAGGCCGGACGGGTACGGCGGGTGCGACAGTCCGGGTCCGTGGTTCACGACTCGATGCTAGCGTCGCCGCGCGGTAGCGTCGGTCCCCAGCCGGTCCACCCGCGAAGGAGCCTCGATGACCCTCGACCGACCGATCGCCCCCAACCCGTACGACTACCTGCCGCCCGTCCCCGCGTTCACCGTCACGAGCACCGACGTCAACGACGGCGACCCGCTGGGCGACGCCCAGGTGCAGGCGAAGGGCAACACCTCGCCCCAGCTGTCGTGGGAGGGCTTCCCGCCCGAGACGAAGAGCTTCGTGGTGACCTGCTTCGACCCCGACGCCCCCACCCCGTCCGGCTTCTGGCACTGGGTCCTCGTCGACGTGCCGGGTGACGTGACGTCGCTCGACACTGGCGTCGGATCAGGACGAGACCTGCCGGGCAAGGCGTTCCACGTCCGCAGCGACTTCGGCACCCCCGACTTCGGCGGGGCGGCCCCGCCGGAGGGCGACAGGGCGCACCGCTACTACTTCGTGGTGCACGCCGTCGGCGAGGAGTCGCTCGGCGTCGACGCGGACGTGAGCCCGGCGGTCGTGTCGTTCAACCTCGCGTTCAAGACGCTGGCGCGGGCGACACTTCTCGGGACGTACCAGCACTGATCAGCAGCTCGCAGTCGTCGATGGCGTCGGCCAGCATCTGGTGCAGCACCGTGTCGGAGTCGGTGCACACGGAGCGTACGACGCCGTCGACGCTGTTGAGCACGATCCGCGGCGCTGCTCGGCGCGCGAAGTGCTTCGGGTGCGTCGTGAGCCCGCGGCGGAAGCCACGCGCCCACTGCTCGGCGGCCGGCGCCTGCGCGAAGGCGTCGCCGATCAGCGGCTCGAACTCCTCCGGGAGCGACGTCTCGTAGTCCTCGAGGTAGCGCTCGACGGCAAGGAGCCCCACGGCGAGGGCACGCTGGTGCGCCCGCGGCGACAGGGGCAGCGCGATCGTCGCTGCACGGATGCAGATGGCGGCGTGGATGCGCGGGTCGGGACTGTTGAGACCGACGACCCGCGGGACCAGCTCGACCATCGACCGGCGCGTCACGTCGCTGACGTTGTCGTTGACCAACCGTGCGAGCCCCGCCAGGAGCGGATGCGTGCACGCGGGCTGGTCGCTCCATCGCTCACCGGCGAGATACGACGCGAACTCCATGAAGCACGCACCCTTGCGGGGGTTGCGATGCTTCCCGGGCGAGAGCACCGGGACGAGCTCGGGGACGCTGCTGGACCTCATGGCGGCCTCCTGGGGAGGGTCGGGCTATGACCTTCCTCTCAGTGTGCGACGGATCCGGCGTCGGCGCTACTGGTGGAGCCCGATCAAGATGTCGGCGGCTGGCCCTCGGTCCAGAGTCGGGTGGTGTCGTCCTCCCAGCGCTCCACGGGGCCGTCGTCGGAACCCTCGCCGGCGGGACCCGCCGGGCCTGCGAGCTCCGGAGGGATGCCGGCTGCTGCTGCCGACGCTGCGCGCCCCGCGTCGGGCCGGGCTGCCGCCTTGGCGGCCTCGAGCGCCTCGTCGACCGCCCGGTGGGCCGCCGCGAGATCGGGCTCGGCGACGTCGCCGCCGATCGGAGGAGCGTCGTAGGAGATCCGCTCGCGCGGACCGTCGACCGCGGCCGGGATCTGACCGATGGCGGCGCCCAGACCCTTGAGCGCGTCGCCGACCTCGCTCGGGATGATCCAGAGCTTGTTGGCGTCACCCTGAGCGATCTCGGGCAGCATCTGGAGGTACTGGTAGGCCAGCAGCGACTGGTCGGGCTGGCCGTCGTGGATCGCCTGGAACACCGTCGCGATCGCCTGGGCCTCGCCCTGCGCGGTGAGGATCTGCGACTCACGCTTGGCCTGCGCGCTGAGGATCTGCGCCTCGCGGTCACCCTCGGCACGAAGGATCTGCGACTGCTTCTCGCCCTCGGCGGTGAGGATGGCGGCCTGGCGCGAGCCCTCGGCCTGCAGGATCGCGGCGCGCTTGTCGCGGTCGGCGCGCATCTGCTTCTCCATCGAGTCCTTGATCGACGGCGGCGGGTCGACGCCCTTGAGCTCGACGCGGTTCACGCGGATGCCCCACTTGCCGGTCGCCTCGTCGAGCACGCCACGCAGCTTCGAGTTGATCTCGTCGCGGCTGGTCAGGGTCTGCTCGAGGGTCATCCCGCCGATGATGTTGCGCAGCGTCGTCATCGTGAGCTGCTCGATCGCCTGGATGTAGTTGGAGATCTCGTACGTCGCGGCGACCGGGTTGGTCACCTGGAAGTAGATGACCGTGTCGATCGAGACGACCAGGTTGTCCTCGGTGATGACCGGCTGCGGCGGGAACGACACGACCTGCTCGCGAAGGTCGATCTTGAAGGAGACCTTGTCGACGAACGGCGTGATGATGTTGAGCCCGGCGGACAGCGTCGTGCGGTACTTGCCGAAGCGCTCGACGATCCCGGCACGAGCCTGCGGCACGATCTGGACCGACTTCGCCAGGACCACGACGACGGCGAGCGCGAGCAGAGCCAGGATGATGAGTGCTGCCATGGAGAACCTCGATCCTCGGGTGCGATGCCTCGGAGACTAGCGCACACGCAAGTCTCCCCGGATGCGCGCCTGGACCTCGCCGGGCTAGCCCTCTTCCGGGTAGACGACGGCGGTCGCACCGTCGATCTCGAACACCGCGACCTTGGTGCCCGCCTCGATGGTGATCGAGGGGTCGTACGAGCGCGCCGACCAGGTCTCGCCGGCCAGCTTGACCTGCCCGGCGTTCGCGTCGACGGCGGTGAGCGCGACCGCCGAGCTGCCGATCAGCGCCGTGGTGCCCGAGACGAGGTCGGGGCCTCGGTGCAGGCGCTTGACCATCGACGGCCGCGCCAGGAACAGCATCAGGAGCGAGACCACGCTCGCCACGAGCGCGGAGACCGCGAACGACGCACCGACCGCTGACGCGCCCGCACCGGCGAACGCGCCGACGGCCAGCATCAGGAGCACCAGGTCGAGGCTCACCAGCTCGGCGGTCGCCAGCAGCAGACCGGCAGCGACCCATCCGGCCCACGCGTTGTCCGAAAGCCACCCCATAGCGGCGACTCTAGGGGACCGGACGGCCAGACGGCGCCGTACGTCCGCAGACCCGCCGGGCCGTCTGCCGGGTCACGGCGTCAGCGTGGCGCCCGGCGGGCGGCGTACCGGCCGTCACGCACCTCGAGGATCAGCGGCATGTGGAAGGTGATCGCGAGGTTCTGGGCAGTGAGCGTGTCCTCGATCGGCCCGGCCGCGGTGATCCGACCGTCACGGAGCATCAGGACGTGCGTGAAGCCGGGCGGGATCTCCTCGACGTGGTGCGAGACGAGGATCAGGACGGGTGCGTCGGGGTCGCGCGCCAGCTTGCCGAGGTTGGAGACGAGCTCCTCGCGGCCACCGAGGTCGAGACCGGCGGCGGGCTCGTCGAGCAGCAGCAGCTCCGGGTCGGTCATCAGCGCACGCGCGATGAGGACCCGCTTGCGCTCCCCCTCGCTGAGGGTGCCGAAGGTGCGGTCGGTGAGGTCGTCGACGCCCATCAGCCGCAGCAGCAGGTGCGCCTGCGCCTCGTCGAACTCCTCGTACTCCTCGCGCCAGCGGCCGGTGACGCCGTACGACGCGGTCAGCACCACGTCGAGGACGCGCTCACGGCGCGGGATGCGGTCGGCGACGGCCGCGCTCGTGTAGCCGATACGGTGCCGCAGCTCGAACACGTCGACCGCGCCGAGGATCTCCTCCAGCACGGTCGCCACCCCCGACGTCGGATGCATCTGGGTCGCGGCGATCTGGAGCATGGTGGTCTTGCCTGCGCCGTTGGGTCCGAGGACCACCCAGCGCTCCCCCTCGTTCACGGTCACGCTGACCTCGTCGAGCAAGGTGGCCTTGCCTCGTCGTACGGTGACGTCGGCGAGCTCGAGCACGGGCGCCATGCACTACTCCTGCGCTTTCGGGGTGGGCGTCACAAACCTACGGCACCGTGTGTGCCCTCGCCTGATGCGGGTCTCCCCTGACGCCGCTGCACAGACGTCCTAGGCTCGTCGTCGTGCCCACCCTGACCCGCTCCGCGCGGTGGGTGGCGTGGTTCAACGCCTGGCTCGCCGACACCGCGCCGCTCGAGACCGCCACCGACGTCGTACGCGGTGACGACGCCGCGCACCACGTCCTGGTCTCGCTCGACGGCGACCGCTCCGCGGAGTCGTTGATCCTCTCGTGGGGTGCGCTGCGCCGTGGCGGGGCGACGGGCGCGACCCTCGCTCTGCCCGAGCCGGGTGATCCGTACGGGCTCGCAGGCCCGCCGGCGTTCACCGCCGCCGCGACCGACGTGGGCGAGGCCGTCGTGGTCGAGGGAGCCGGCATCGGACTCGTCCCGGAGGTGATCGGGAGCGGCGTCTTCTGGCACCGGTACGAGGCACGCCCCGTTGCACCCACCATCGGCGTCGCGGAGGCGTCGCGTGAGCTGCGCACCGAGCTCGCGACGACCACGGATGCCCTGCTGGCGCTCGATGTCGCTCGCTGGCAGCCGGAGGTTCGTGAGGTGCTCTCCGGGATCCGCGACGCCACCGAACCACTGCTCGCCCCGGGGTACGACCCCCGCGCCGAGCAGCTCGCCGCCACAGCGCTGCGATGCCTGGCGATCGCCGAGCTCGCCGACGACACCGGCTCCGGCGCGGTGACGGCGTGGGAGTCCGACACGCGGTCCGCTCACCTGCGTACCCTCGCCCGCGCAGCACGGCACGCGCTGGTGGTCGCCGCGGGCGCGGGTCGACCGGGATGAGTCGCGCGGTCATGGCCTAATCTCGGACCGTGAACGAGCCCGTCCCGACGCCGACCGCTCCGCTCGACGCACCCACCGTCTCGGTGACGCTGCTCGGACGCGACCACGCCGGCGTCACCGCGCGCCTCTTCGAGGTCTTCACGCCGTACGCCGTCGAGGTGATCGACGTCGAGCAGATCGTGCTCCGGGGCCGCCTCGTGCTGGCCGTGCTGCTGACGGCGCCGAGCGACCGTACGGCGTTCGAGAAGGCGGTGGCCGCGGTCGCCGAGGAGCTCGGCATGGAGCAGGAGGTCGCGTACGGCAGCGGCGACAACCGCGGCCGTCGTCGTGGACGCAGCCACGTCACCGTCCTGGGGGCGCCGCTCCTCCCCCGGCAGTTCGCGGCCGTCGCCACGAAGGTCGCCGAGGCCGGCGGCAACATCGACCGGATCGTCAGGATGGCGCGCTACCCGGTGACCGCCATCGACCTCGACGTCTCCGGCGCCGACCCCGACGTCCTGCGCCGGACGCTCGCGCTCGAGGCAGCCCACCAGGGCGTCGACGTGGCTGTCCAGCCGCTCGGCATCCACCAGCACGCGCAGCGCCTGGTCGTGATGGACGTCGACTCGACGCTGATCCAGGGCGAGGTGATCGAGATGATCGCTGCCCACGCCGGGTACGAGAAGGAGGTCGCCGAGGTCACGGGGGCAGCGATGCGCGGCGAGCTCGACTTCGCCGAGTCGCTGCAGGAGCGCGTGGCGCTGCTCGCCGGCGTTCCGGAGTCGGCACTCGACGACGTGCACGCGTCCATCCAGCTCGCGCCCGGTGCGCGGACGATGATCCGGACCCTGAAGCGGCTCGGCTACCGCTTCGCGCTGGTGTCCGGCGGCTTCACCCAGATCATCGACAAGCTCGCGGGTGAACTGGGCATCGACTACTGGGCGGCCAACACCCTCGAGGTGGTCGACGGCCATCTCACCGGCCGCGTCACCGGCCCCGTCGTCGACCGTGCCGGCAAGGCTGCGGCACTGCGGCGGTTCGCCGCGGAGGCCGGCATCTCGCTGGCGAACACGGTGGCCATCGGCGACGGAGCCAACGATCTCGACATGCTGGACGCCGCAGGGCTCGGTGTCGCGTTCAACGCCAAGCCGGCCGTCCGGGACGCGGCCGACACGTCACTGTCCGTTCCGTACCTCGATGCGATCGTGTTCCTCCTCGGGATCACCCGCGAAGAGGTCGAGGCGGCCGACGCGCTTCCCGACTGACGTCTCGGTCACGAGTGGCGTGGCGGCGGCGCCAGGAAGTCCTCGAGGCGCATCGCCCTCGGATCGATGTCGAACCAGTCGCCGTCGTACGTCAGCACCGCCGCCGCCGACGTCGGGAACCCGCGGTCGCCGTACGCCTTCCAGGCGCCGTTGTGCGTCCCGTCGTGCAGCATCCAGACCAGGTCGCCCACCGCAGGGTTGTGGCCGACGACGACCACCGTGCTGGGCTCGCCCTCGACCGTCCGGACCTCCTGGAGGACGCCGTGCGCGGTCGCGCCGTACAACGGGCCGGGGTACGCGACCACGCTCGGCGCGAGCCCCAGCGCACTGTTGAGCTCGTCGAACGTCTCGCGCGTGCGTACGGCGGGTGACACCAACGCCTGGGCGGTCCCCGTCACGTAGACGGCGAGCTGCTCGCCCCGTCGACGCGCGTCGTCCCGCCCACGCGCCGTCAGAGCGCGCGCGGAGTCCGACGGGGCGGACGCCTCCGCCTTGGCGTGCCGGACGACGACGAGCTGTTTCACCGGTTAGTCGTCCTCGAGCCGGAACCCGATCTTGAGGGTCACCTGGTAGTGCTCCACGCTGTCGCCCTCGATGTGACCGCGGATGCCTTCGACCTCGAACCAGTCGAGGTGCCGCAGCGTCTGCGACGCCCGGCTGATGCCGTTGGTGATCGCGTCCGTGACGCCCTCGCTGGACGTGCCGACGATCTCGGTGATGCGGTAGGTACGGTTCGTCATGCGCCCATCATGCCGCTGGATCGGCAGGCGTACCGTGGGGGGATGGACGATCGTCACGACGACCCGGTCGCGATCACGACCGCACAGGTCGGTCGCAGCGAGGAGCTGCGGCATCGCCAGAACCGATATCTGGTCTCGATGCTGATCCGTACGGTGTGCTTCATCCTGGCGGTCGTCGTGACCGGCCCGGCGCGGTGGGTCTTCATCGCGGGAGCCATCTTCCTGCCGTACGTCGCCGTGGTCTTCGCCAACACGGCGCGCCGCAAGCCCACCAACCAGGCCGACGTCGTCCACCCCGAGCCGATCGGCCAGCTCGGCCCAGGGCCGACGGTCCAGCCCGACCCCCCGAAACCCTCACCGGCAGGAACCGATGACCCTGAGTGACCCCGCGGACCAGGCCCCTCTGATCTGCTCCTCGAAGGGGTGCGACGCGCCCGCGCAGCACGCCCTCCTGTGGAACAACCCGAAGATCCACACGCCCGACCGTCGCAAGACCTGGCTGGCGTGCGACGAGCACGAGCCGACCCTGCGCCAGTTCTTGTCGGCGCGCGGGTTCTGGAAGGAGACCCAGCCGCTACCCGCCGATGGCTGACATCGGCCGGCTGGGCTGAAGGAAGCCGACGTCGTCGATGCCGTGGCCGGGCAGCTTCGTCCACATCGCGGCACGCCAGCGGTCGGCGATCTCGTCGTCGGACGCTCCCCCGCGCAGTGCCGCCCGGAGATCGGACTCCTCGCGGGCGAACAGGCAGTTGCGGACCTGCCCGTCGGCGGTCAGCCGCACCCGGTCGCAGTCGCCGCAGAACGGGCGGGTCACCGACGCGATGATGCCGACGGTGGCCGGGCCGCCGTCGACGAGGAACTCCTCGGCCGGCGCCGACCCCCGGGCACGGTCGGCCGGGGTCAGCGTGACGTGCGGGGCGAGCTTCTCGAAGATCTCGTCGGCGGTGACCATCGAGCTGCGGTCCCACCCGTGCTGGGCGTCGAGCGGCATCTGCTCGATGAACCGGAGCCGGTAACCCCGCTCGATGCACCAGGCGAGCAGCTCGGGGGCCTGGTCGTCGTTGATGCCGCGAAGCAGCACGGCGTTGACCTTGACCGGAGCGATGCCGGCCGCCTGGGCCGCTTCGAGCCCGGAGACGACGTCCGCGTGCCGGTCACGACGGGTGATCTGCTCGAAGGTGTCGGGCCGGATCGTGTCCAGGCTGATGTTGACGCGGTCGAGTCCTGCGTCAGCAAGCGCCTGCGCGGTGTGCTTCAGGCCGAGGCCGTTGGAGGTGAGCGAGACGGTCGGCGACGGCTTGAGAGCCTTGGTGGCCGAGACGATCCCCGCCAGTCCGCGCCGCAGGAGCGGCTCGCCGCCGGTGAAGCGCACATCGGTGATCCCGAGCCGCTCGACGCCGATCGTGACGAGGCGTACGACCTCGTCGTCGGTCAGCGTCTGCTCCGTCGGCATCCAGTCGAGCCCCTCGGCCGGCATGCAGTACTGGCAGCGCAGGTTGCAGCGGTCGGTCAACGACACACGGAGGTCGGTCGCCGCCCGCCCGTGGCGGTCGACGAGCCGCGAGCCGTGCTCGGACGCGAGTGGCGCGACGGTGTCGGCGGTCATATCGCCAGTCTAGGTGGCGCGCCCTGCTGGTCGAGGGCTGTGGAGGGGTTCGCTACCGTCGAGTCGTGTACCGGTTCCTGCTGACGCGTCGTTGGGTCGCGTTCGCGTTGTTCGTCGTGCTGCTGGCCGGCGTCTGCATCTGGCTGGGTTTCTGGCAGTTCGGGCGCCTCGACCAGCGGCTCGAACGCAACGACGTGGCCCGCGCGAACCTCTCCTCGGCGCCGGTCTCGGTCAGCGAGGTCGCCACGCGTGACAGCGACGAGTCCGAGCGCAACGAGTGGACCCAGGTCGAGGTCACCGGGACGTACGACACCGAGGGTCAGGTCGTCGTGAAGTACCAGACCCGCGAGGCCGGCCCCGGTGTCGAGGTCGTCACGCCACTGCGCACCGCAGACGGTACGGCCGTCCTCGTGGACCGCGGCTGGATGCCGTCCGCCAACACGACCGACGCCACCCTCGACATCCCGGCGCCGCCGACGGGCGAGGTGACGGTCATCGGGTCGTGGCGGGCGAACGACCACGTGCCCCTGCACGCGACGCAGCCGGACGACGGCCAGGTCCGCGCGATCTCGACACTGGGCATGGCGCCGACGCTGGACTACCCGCTGTACGAGGGCGGCTACCTCGCTCTCGAGGAGCAGCAGCCCGCCGCATCGGGCCTCGTGATCCCGGACGGCCCCGAGCTCGGTCAGGGGCCACACTTCTTCTACGGGCTCCAGTGGTGGTTCTTCGCTGCGCTGGCGCTCGTCGGCTTCGGGTGGTTCGCCTGGACGGAGGCGCACCCCCGCGGACCACGCAAGGCAGGCCATGCCCGTCCTGGCCAGCGGTCGGTCCCGGCTGCGCGGGCTGCCGCCGAGCGCGTGGCGTCACAGACTGCGGATCGCTCCTCCGTCGACCGGGAGCATCGTCCCGGTGATGTACGACGCGGCGGGTGACAGCAGGAAAGCCGCCGCTGCACCGAACTCCTCCGGACGTCCGTAGCGCCCCAGCGGGATCGACTTCTCGTTCGCCGCACGCTGGCGGTCCGCGTCGCCGGACAGCCCGTCGAGGTAGCGCACCCGCTCGGTGTCGATCCGCGCCGGCAGCAGGGCGTTGACCCGGACTCCCCGCGGCCCGAGGTCGTCGGCGAGGTCCTTCACCAGCATGGCGAGGCCCGGTCGCAGACCGTTGCTGATGGCGAGTCCGCCGATCGGCGCGCGCACCGAGGAGGACAGCACGAGAGCGATCGATCCGCCGTCGCTCAGCTCAGGGGCGATCTCACGCACGATGCGGACGGCCCCGAGGAACACCGCGTCGAAGGCCGACCGCCACTGCTCGTCCGTGATGTCGGCGACGCGCCCTCCCGGGGGCCCGCCGACGCTCACCAAGAGCCCGTCGATGCGCCCGAAGCGGCCGCGGGCAGCGGCGACCATCTCCTGCGGCGCCCCCGGGTCGGCGTTGTCCGCCTCCACGCCGACCGCCTGGGCGGCTCCGAGCCGCTCCACGGCCGCGTCCAGAGCGCCTCGGTCGCGGCCCGTCACGACGACGTTCGCTCCGAGACCGACGAGCGCCTCGGCGGTGGCGAGACCGAGCCCTCTGCTCGCCCCGGTGAGGACGTACGTCCGTCCACCGAGGTCGTACGGCGTGCTCACGGCGCCCCCAGCAGGTCCACGAACCGAGCACGTTGCGCGACACGCTCCGCCGCCGCCTGCTCGGCGAGGTCGAGGTCGCCGGCCGACTGGAGCAGCGCCTTCGTGCCGCTGACCGCGCCGTGCGGTGCGGCCGTGAGCGCTGCGACCAGACCCGCGACGTGGACGTCGAGCTGGTCGTGGGCGATGAGCGCCTGGCCGAGGCCGAGGGCGTACGCCTCCTCGGCCGGCACCCATCGCGCGGTCGCGCAGATCTCCAGCGCTCGCGCGTAGCCGACGGCGTCCACCAGCGGCTTCGTGCCAGTGAGGTCGGGGACGAGGCCGAGCGCCGGCTCCTTCATGCACAGCTGAGCGTCGTCCGCGAGGACACGTAGGTCGCAGGCGAGCGCGAGCTGGAAGCCAGCGCCGACCGCATGGCCCTGGACGACGGCGATCGAGACGAACTGCGGGTTGCGCAGCCAGGTGAACCCCTCCTGGTAGGAGGCGACCGTCGCGTCGAAGTCCGCCTCCGGCGCCGTCGCCATCTGCGGGAACGACGCCTCGCCCTCGATGCCGCCCGGGGAGAGCATCGCGCGGTCGAGTCCGGCCGAGAAGGACGCGCCCCACCCTCGGAGGACGACCACGCGTACGTCCGGCTCGACTGCGGCGCCGATCGCCGCGAGTCCTCGCCACATCGCCGGCGTCTGCGCGTTGCGCACGTCCGGGCGGTTCAGGGTGACGGTCAGGACCGCGCCGTCGACGGCGATCTCGAGTCCGGCGGCTTCCAGCGCGTCAGGGGAGGGATAGCTCATGTCCCGAGGCTATCGGGCACGCTGCCCACCGCTCACGCGAGGCTGATGAGCTCCTCGTACTCCTTGGTCCACAGATCCTCGATGCCGTCGGGCAGGATCAGCACGCGGTCGGGCTGGAGCGCCTCCACCGCGCCCTCGTCGTGGGTGACGAGGATGATCGCGCCCTCGTACGCACGGATGGCACCGAGCACCTCCTCGCGTGAGGCCGGGTCCAGGTTGTTCGTCGGCTCGTCGAGCAGCAGCACGTTGGCCGCCGAGACGATCAGCGTCGCCAGAGCCAGCCGGGTCTTCTCACCGCCCGAGAGCACCCGCGACGGCTTGTGAGCGTCGTCTCCGCTGAAGAGGAACGCCCCGAGCACGCTGCGCGCCTGGGTGTCGGTGAGCGACGGCGCCGCCGACTGCATGTTCTCCAGCACGGTGCGTTCGAGGTCGAGGGTCTCGTGCTCCTGGGCGTAGTAGCCCAGCTTGAGGCCGTGGCCGGGGAGGATCTTGCCGGTGTCGGCCTGGTCCAGGCCGGCGAGCATCCGCAGCAGCGTCGTCTTGCCGGCACCGTTGAGCCCGAGGATCACGACTCGGCTCCCCCGGTCGATGGCGAGGTCGACGTCGGTGAAGATCTCCAGCGAGCCGTACGACTTGGAGAGGCCCTCGGCCATCAGCGGCGTCTTGCCCACTGGCGCCGGGGTCGGGAAGTCGATCTTCGCGACCCGGTCGGAGGCGCGCTCGCCCTCGAGACCGGCGAGCATCTTCTCGGCACGACGGGCCATGTTCTGGGCGGCCGTCGCCTTCGTCGCCTTCGCGCGCATCTTGTCCGCCTGGGCCATCAGCGTGGAAGCCTTGCGCTCCGCGTTGACCCGCTCGCGCTTGCGACGTCGCTCGTCGGTCTCGCGCTGCTGCAGGTACTTGCGCCAGCCCATGTTGTAGACGTCGATCTCAGCGCGGTTGGCGTCGAGGTGCAGGACCTTGTTGACGACGTCCTCGAGCAGGGCCACGTCGTGGCTGATCACGATCACGCCGCCGCGGTAGCTCATCAGGAAGTTGCGCAACCACACGATCGAGTCGTGGTCGAGGTGGTTGGTCGGCTCGTCGAGCAGCAGCGTGTCGGCGCCGAGGAAGAGGATCCGGGCGAGCTCGATCCGGCGGCGCTGGCCACCCGACAGCGTCTTCAGCGGCTGCTCGAGGACGCGGTCCGGCAACCCGAGGCTCGCGGCGATCGTGGCCGCCTCGGACGCGGCGGCGTACCCGCCTCCGGCGTGGAGCTCGGCATCGGCGCGGGAGTATCGCTTCATCGCGCGGTCACGGATCTCGTCGTCGTCGGAGCCCATCTCGATCTCCGAGCGGCGGAGCGCGCGGTAGACCTCATCGAGCCCACGGGCCGAGAGGATCCGGTCGCGCGCCAGCATCTCCGGGTCGCCGCTGCGCGGGTCCTGCGGGAGGTAGCCGATCGTGCCGCGACGCAGGATCTGCCCGCCTGCGGGCTCTTCGCCCTCGCCCGCGAGGATCTTGGTCAGCGTCGTCTTGCCGGCACCGTTGCGTCCGACGAGCCCCACCTTGTCGCCGTCGACGACCTGGAAGGTCGCTCCCGACATGAGGACGCGTGCGCCGACGCGCAGCTCGACGTCGCTGACGCTGATCATGACGCAGTGGCTCCCGGGTCTGGGTGGAGGGATGAGGACGTGACGACGTCCGAGGACGGCCGGGACCCGGCCGCCTCGTCCAGTGTACGGAGGGGTGTCAGTCGCTGACGACGACGGACTCGATGGTGACCGGCTCGACGGGCTTGTCGGTCGCGTCCGTGGGCACCGCCGAGATCTCGTCGACCACTGCCTTGCTCGCGTCGTCGGCGACGGTGCCGAAGATCGTGTGGGCCCCGTTCAGGTGCGGCGTCGGGACGGATGTGATGAAGAACTGCGAGCCGTTGGTGTCGGGGCCGGAGTTGGCCATCGCGAGCTGGTACGGCTCGTCGAACGTGAGCGCGGGATCGATCTCGTCGCCGAACTCGTAGCCGGGGCCGCCCATCCCTGTCCCGAGCGGGTCTCCGCCCTGGATCATGAAGTCGGGAATCACCCGGTGGAAGACCGTCCCGTCGTACAACGGGTCCGACGACTTCTCTCCCGACTCGGGGTCGGTCCACTCCTTGTCGCCGGTCGCGAGACCGACGAAGTTCGCGACCGTCTCCGGCGCCTCGTCGGCGTAGAGGTCCACCGTGATGTCGCCCATGCTCGTCTTGAGCGTCGCCTGCTGCGCGGTGACGTCGGCAGCGCCGTCAGAGCCGCCGTCGGACCCGCCGTCAGACCCGCCGTCTCCGCACGCGGTCACGACGAACAGGAGAGCGACGACAGGGGCGAGCATGCGCAGGCGCACAGGAGTTCCTTTCAGTGGATCCGACGGACGGAACCGTAGCGGGACGGTTCGAGCAACCGTCAGGCGACGCCGCGACGGTAGCCGGGGAGCAGCTCCTCGACGAGAGCGTGAGTGCGGGACGTCGCGCCCAGGGGCGACCCGTATGCAGCGATGGCTGCGAACATCTGGTCGGCGACGACAGTCGCGTCGGCGCGCCCGCTGAAGCGGACGGCGAGCCGCATCGCGGCGCACCACAGCGTCTCGCTCGCCGGGAGCGCTGCCAGGCCCGCCAGGAGTGCGTCACGGGCGCCGGTGGCGTCGTCGACCGCGGTGCACTCGCTCGCCAGGGCAGACGACGTCATCTCGACGGCGAGTGCGATGTCCTCCTCGAGGCCGAGGTGGGCGAGCCAGGCGTAACGGCCCTGCGGGACGTCGGTGAACGCCGGGCCGCGGACCAACGACATGGCCGTACGGAGCGCAGGCACCCGCGCGCGGCTGTTGACCGCGCGGTTGAGGGCGGCGCGGAACCGGTCCCAGTCACAGGCGACGGCGGACCGACGCAGCGACCAGACCCCGGCCTCGGTGTTGAGCACCGGCTCGCCGGCCGCGGACGTACCGATCCACTCCGCGACCGCCGACAGGGTGGCGTCACGGGTCTCGGCGTCGACCCCACGTGGCCAGATCGCGGCGGTGAGGACGTTGACGTGGACACCGTCCGGGTGGACCGCGAGGTAGGCCGCGATCTCGGTGAACAGCTCACGCCGCGCCTCGTCGATCGGACCGGGTGCGCGCACGACCACGGGGCCGAGGAGATCGACGGAGACCACCACGGGCTCGTCGTCACCAGTCGCGAGGACGGCTTCCTCGACGACGAGCGCCTCGGCCAGTTCCTCGATCGGGACTGCTGCCGGCTCAGCGGGAAGCGTGAACAGTGCCGCGAGGCCACGGCAGGTCTCCGTGGACAGCTCCTGCGCGACGACGTCGATCGCCTGCGGGCCGCAGACGAGGCGCCCGTCGTCCGTCGCGGTCAGGCGGGCAGCGCCGTCCGGGCAGTCGCCCACCACGACGACCGCGACGGCGACCATCGGGTCGGCCGCCCACGCGTGCAGACGGGCGAGAGCCGCCGGGTCGGGGACGCCGGAGCAGACGACGAGCTGGAGACGCGTACGGCCGGGCTCGTCGCTCATGCGGCGCGCTGCCTGGATGGACTCCACGCCGTACGTCCGGCAGGTGGCGCGCTGGTCGTGCGCCACGTTGTCGAGCGCGTCGAGCGCACGGCCGATGTCGCTGACGGCATCGATGTTGCCGAGCGCGGAGACGTCGTCGGCGAAGCCCACGAGGGTGACGACGGGGGTGTCCGCCCACGGGTGGGTCGCGGTCTCGACCGCGAGGCTCATCGCGACGCCGCGCGCGACGACCGGATCTCCGCCGATCGAGACGACGCCGTCGTACGACTCCAGGTCGAGCAGCAGGACAGCCCCGTCGTCGCGGGTGCCTGCACAGACGAGCGCCGGCAGGGGCGAGGGTGCGTGCGAGGTCGTAGCGGTCTCTCGCGGGAGCACCCACGTCCGTGCGTCGCCTGAGCTCGTCCAGCCGGACGGCAGCGCCTGCTCCGGCTCCGAGCGGAACGACACGACCAGACCATCGGACGACAGCGCCGCTCGCGCCAGCGGTGGCAGCGCACTCGCGTGCAGGCTGCGTACGGCGCCGGCGACCCACTGGGCGTCCGCAGGCGCGGCCTCGTTCCGCAGCCCTGCCTCGACGCGGGCTGCGATGTCGACCTGCGTCGAGCTGGTGGCGGACGAGCCGCGTGGGCGGTCGCCTCCGCCGCCGGGGTTCGACGCGCGGCGGCGACGCAGGCCGAGAAGGGCGCCCGCCAGAGCCAGACCACCGGCGACACCGAAGATCGGGGCCCAGCTGCCGAGCGACGCCGTCGCGGTGCTGTTGGCCTCCACCACGCCGCCCACCGCGCCACCGGCTCCGTCGGTCGCCGCGGCGTCGGTCGCGGCAGCGCCCGCCTTGCCTGCGCCGTCGGTGCTCGAGCCCGGGGCAGAGCTGGGAGCGGCGACGTCGTCGCGCGCCGCCTCGACGACCTTCAGGCCGGGACCGCGGGCGTCGTTCGGCATCTTCATGACCCAGCCCGGGTGGATCAGGTCGGGGTTGCTGAGCGTACGACCGTCCGGCTGGACGACGTTGCGGTTCATCGCGTAGATCTCCTTGTAGCGGAACCCGTCTCCCAGGTACCGCTCGGCGATGTCCCACAGCGTGTCGTAGTTGCGGTTGTTCGGCGGCTTGACGTCGTAGTACGTCGTCAGCTCGCCACCGCGCTGCTCGGCCTTCGTCGCACGCGACAGCTCGCTCGTGGCGGGCCTCTCGGCGTCGGCGGCCTTCGCGACGCGCTGCTTCGTCTCCGCGCTCTGAGAGCCGGCTGCGCGCTCGCTGCCGACGACCTGCTCGATCCCGACGGGACGGTGCTCGGGTGCCGGCACGGCTGCGCTCGCGGCGGGAGCGGCGATCGACGCGGTGCCCACCAGCAGCACGATCGTCGTCACCAGCTTGCGTGCGAGGGCCTGGGTGCCGATGCCTCCACCGGGGATCCTCGGCGCGAGGCCGCGGGCGCCCACCTCGGAGACGGCCTCGGCGAGCAGGCACACCACGAAGTGGAGCCACGCCAGCCACACGACGGCTGCGAGCACGTGGAGGAGGACGTCGGTCGTCAACGGCTGGGTCAGCCAGCCGACGTCGGGAACCTGCGAGGGCCAGGGCGCGCCGAACGCCGAGGCGAGGGCGACGGGGACGCCGACCACCAGCGCGAGCGTCGCGACGAGAGCGATCAGCCCGCGGGCGACGTCACCACCGCGGCCGCCGTCCTGGGGCGTGACAGGGAGGCGGCTGCTGCGCTGGGTGGCGGTCATCGCGTCGCTCCTTCGGGGTGTCGTACGGATCGGGTGGGGGTCAGAAGAGCACGATCGGTGGCTCGTTGGGGGCCTGGACCTCTTGGACCGGCAGCGGCTGCGTCGCGCTCATCTCGAAGCCGTTGCCGAGCTCCTGCATCGCGTCGCCGAACCCGTAGGTGATCCGCCAGTGCACGGTGACGGTGACGGGGTAGGCGGAGACGTAGACCTGCGGCATCGCGGGGGCATCCGCGTCGGCGAACGCGGCCGCCGTCGCCGACGAGCGGGTGAAGGTGATCTTGCAGTCCGACGGCTGGTCGGCCACGGACTTGCCGGGCTCGTAGACGAGCTGGTCGGGCGTGCAGGTGATCGGCTCCATGTCGGTCTGGTGCGGATCGATGACGACCTCGGTCGCCTCAGCGACCATGCGGAGCCCGCGTCCCGGCAGCGTCACCTCGCGGTACGGGTCGCCGAGCGGGGCACCGGCACCCTCGGCCACGGGGTCGCCGGACTCTGGATCGACCCAGGCGAACGTGAAGAACGTCGGGTAGCCCACGACAGGAACGGTCGACGGCTTCGGGCGCATGACCGGCACGGGCAGCGCTGTGTCATCACCGGTCACCCGGTTCCACAAGAACGTCATGAGCGGGTTGTCAGGCGGTGTGATGTCCGCATCGTTCGGGACCCACTCGAGCGAGATCGTCAGATGCATCTGGCGGCCGCCGGCGTAGGTGTCCCAGTTGACGTTCTCGATGCACCGCTTCTGCAGGAACCGTCCCTCGTCAGGGTTCGGGTTCCGAGGGACCTCGATCCATGCTGGGGGGTTCTCGTACCGGCACGGCACGAACTCTTCGCCGCCGAATCTCACCCGGAGGGTCTCGTTGCTTCCGCCGCCACTCGCGCAGTACGACCCCATGCCGGTGCCGCTCGCGTAGACGGTGCAGTCCCTGATCTGGGCCTGCTGCGGAGGTGACGACGGTGGCGCGGTCGTGCCACTAGGGGCAGGAGCTCCTCCCCCTCCACCGAACTCGTCGGCAGCCGCAGGCACGGATGCTGTCATCAGGGAGGCTAGGAGGGCCGTCGCGACCAGCGCGCGGATTCGCAGAGTGGCCATCACGGCGCCTTCCGTGCGCAGGTACCGTCATCCGCTGCCGAGGCAACCTGCCACCCTTGGCCTGTGCTGACCAGGGTGAGCTTGAGATCCTGCCAGCGCCGACCGGTGTTCTGGACATTCACATTGTCGGACTTGCGTCGCCAGTCCACCGACGGGTTCCACCGGCAAAGGTGGGCGGTCGCCTTCTTGCCCGAGCCTTCGAGCGACTCGAGGTGCACGATCGGTCGCGGCGAAACGGTCCAGTTGTTGGCCTTAGCCTTAGCGATGCCGCTGGCGATCACGCGCTGCAGGTCCTTATTGAGGGCCACTCGCAGCTCGGCCGGTGTCTGGCGCGCAGTCCACGCGTAAGCGCTTCCGGCGACGAAGGTTTTGATGGCAGCGACACGGGGGTCGCTCGCGTTGCCACCGGTGAAGGTCATCGCGATGCCCGGGAACGGGTTGGCGGGAGCCGTGGTCGTTGGGGTCGGCGAGGGCGTCGGCGACGGTGTCTCGCTCGTGGCCACGGTGGTCGGGGACGGCGTCGGATCAGCCTTCGCCGTGTCCTTGCCGTCGCTGCAGCCCGCGAGGGCAAGCGTCGCCGCCGCCGCGGTCAGGATCCAACGCAGCTGCACTCCCGAGACCTTTCTGCGTACGTTCTGGAAAAAGCGTGACCGATCCGCACGATATCGGCTATTGGGCTCACCGTGAAACCCCCATCGATTGGGCCTGTGCATATTGGAAGGTCTCATGGCTGCTCGTCCTGGGCCGGCGGGCAGGTAGGCAGAGTGTTCTCGGGAGTCTTCGGATCGTCGGGGTTCTTCGGATCGTCGGGGTTCTTCGGATCGTCGGGGTTCTTCGGATCCTCCGGATTCTTCGGATCGTCCGGATTCTTCGGATCGTCCGGCTTGCCCGGCTTGTCGTCGTCCTCGTCGGCCTCCACGCACTCTTCGATCGGCGACGGAGAAGGCGGGTCGAACTTGGTGATCGGCAGCCCACCTCCGTCATCCTCGCCACCCCCCGGCGGAGCGACCGACGGCGGCTCGAGGGTGCTCAGCTTCGAGTCGTCGGGGGCGTCGATGCCGGACACCGGGCGCGCCTGCGCGACCCCTGTCGCCGTCAGGGAGTCTCGGCCGATCATGCCGATGACGATGGCCGAGCGAGAGACCTCGGTCTCGACCTCGACGGCATACAGCGACGTGCCGTTGATGACGACGTCGCGGATGGCAGGGCTGCAGCGCACCAAGGTCGCGTCGCTGGCCCGCGCCTGCTCGCAGTACTGCTGGGCGGCTGAGAGCGCCGCGGAGGTGACGAGGTCGAGCGACGGGTCTGCGACGTTCACGGCCTGGGCACCGGCGCGGGCGGCCTCCTGGGCGTACGCGATCGCGATGCCCTTGGCGTTGAGCTGGCGCCCACCATCGATCACGAGACCGGCGAGCAGGAGCAGCCCCACGCTGACGATGACGACGAAAGGGGCCACCGACCCGGCCTCGTCGCGCGCCGCGGTGAGTCGGGCGCGCCAACGCGTACGGAGGCTCATCGGTACCCCCTGTAGCGGTCGAGCGGGCTCGTGAACGAACGCTCCACGTCGATGTCCCAGAACGGGAAGAAGCTCAGGTCGCCGGTGCTCAGCGTGCAGGACACGGTCACCGTGACCGACGCGACCTCGTCGATGTCGTCGGGGTCCGGCACGACGAACGCCTTGCCGTTGAGGATCGGCGTGCCGGCGCTCGCGGTGTCTCGGCAGCTCTCGGGCGCATCGTCCATCGTCGAGGCGACCGTCTGCGTCGCGATCTGGCCGACGGCGGTGCGGTCGTTCTGCGCCGTCGCGGCACGGGCCGCGTCCCGTGCGGCCTGGTCGACCAGGTTCTCCGCCTGGGCGTACCGGGCGAACGCGACGATGAGCATCATCAGCATCATCACGAACGGCGCAAGGATCACCAGCTCGAGGCTCGACGCTCCCGCCTCACCACGTCGCTCCCCCAGCCGCGCTCTCAAGGTGCACCCCGCGGATCGACGCGGAACTGCTCCAGCGTCGCGTCGGCGGACTGCACGACGGTGACACGCCCGCCGAGCGGCAGGACCGCCTCACCTTGCACGACCATCGTCACCCTGCCGGTCGTCTCGTCGATCGTGCCGTCGGCGTTCACACCGTCGAGGCGCCCGAGCTTCGCGGCGTACCCGACGCTGAGCTCCTCGGCACGCCCGAGGTACGAGTCGGCGTTGGGGTTGTCGCCGGCCAGGCGGAGGTACGAGACGCCCTCGCGTGCGGCCGTCTGGGCGACGTTGCGGGCGTACATGTAGAGCCCGACCTGGATCGTCGCGAAGACGAGCAGGAGGAGGACTGGCGCGATGATCGCGAACTCGACCGCGCTCGCCCCCCGCTCGCCTCGCCGCCGGCGGAGCGCCCTCAGCCCTGGTTGATCTCGTTGATGTTGTCCTGCACGACGTTGGTGATCGCCGCTCCGATCAGGAGTGCGGCCGCCACCACGATGGCCGAGATGATCGCCCACTCGACGGCCGACGCCCCTGCCTCCGAGCGCCCCTCGCGACGTGCGCGAGCGGCCGCGGCGCGAACCTGCCCGATCAGCATCTGGGCGGCCAGAACCTGTGAATACATGTGTTTCCTCTCCTTGCTGCACGACGTCACCCGAGCTTCGACACCGCGGGATAGGCCAGGAATACCAAGAATGCGACGCACATCAACAGCTGCGCCACCAGCATCGACTGCGAGCTCTCACCGGCAGCGCCCTCGATGTCGGCCAGCTCGCGGCGCCGCATGCTGTTAGCCCGCGCGAGAAGACTCTCACGGATGCGGGCGCCTTCGTCACCGGCCAGCCCCAACGTCGACGCAAGGTCGCGCAGCTCGTCGACGCCGAGCTGCTGCCCGAGCGCGGCGATGCCCTCCCACGGGGTGCGTCCTGACAGGCGCGCGTTGGTGATGGCCTCCCGGATCCGGACCATCGCCCAGTG
The DNA here is from genome assembly GCF_041320275.1 of Mumia sp. Pv4-285. Classification (NCBI taxonomy): domain Bacteria; kingdom Bacillati; phylum Actinomycetota; class Actinomycetes; order Propionibacteriales; family Nocardioidaceae; genus Mumia; species Mumia qirimensis. Next base: position 2,449,760 of record NZ_CP162023.1, read on the forward strand.
GTCACCCACGGTCGACGCGGCCATCAGGGCCTCGGGGAGACCGCGGCCACCGGCGAGGTTCATCGCAACCAGGTCGAGGAACGAGCCGGTGACGTGACGGAAGTCGCGGCGGCGCTTCTCGGCCTCGCTATGGAGCTGGAGGTCGGGGAGGAAGAAGGCACCGGCGGCGAGCAGCAGCGACACGACGGCAGGGATGCCGAGCGGGTCGTAGCCGAGCAGCGTGAACACCATCGGGAACCACACCAGCGCTGCGAGGGCGAGCAGCAGCTTGGTGCCGAGGTGCTGCGCGAAGGGTCGGTCGACCACGGCCAGGTCGGCGCGGGTTCGCGTGAACGACCAGCCTCGAGCGTCGACCTCGTCCTCGAACCGCTCCCCCACCGCTCCGCGCCACCGGTCGATCAGGTCCGACTTGCCGGACCCGTCGGACGGCCGAGGCCGTGCGCGTCTCTTGGCGCCGTCGACACGGGCGAGCGTCGCCGCGACCCCTGGGACAGGTCGGACGTTCATCCGGACGAGGATCAGGATCCCCGCTCCGATGGCGGCGCCGGCGAGCAGTGCGAGCGTCATGCGCCCACCGCCTGGCGGGCGTCGCGCGCCCGGGTCGGCTGAGCGGCGATGAGGAACCGCTCGGGCTGATCGACACCGGACAGTCGGCGCATCCACATCACGGCCGCGCCGAACATCGCCAGCACCGCCGCGAGGACCAGCTGACCGACGAAACTGCCGTACGGCTCGACGTACTCGGGGTTGAACAGGACAAGAGCGCCGGCGACGACGACGATCACGCCGACCACGATCTGGACGCTGCGGCGCGTGCTGCGGCGGCTCGACTCCACGCGCCGGCGTACGTCCAGCTCGGCGCGGGCGGACTCGGCGAGCGCCGACAGCACCTCACGGAGGCCGGGGCCGCGCAGGCGCGCGTTGAGCACGAGCGCCGCGACTGCGACGTCGGCGGACGGGTCGTCGAGGTCGTCCGCGAAGCGCATCAGCGCGTCAGGCAGCGGCTCGCGCACCCGCAGTCGGTCGACGAGAAGGTTGAGCGCGGGCCGGATGGACGGCGCAGCGTTCTTCGCCGTCGCCGGGATCGCCTGCTCGAGGCCCACCGCACCGGCGATCGTGTCGCGCAACGACTCGATCCAGTTGGCGAGGCCCTCAGCGCGGGTGATCGCCTCACGTTCGGCCCGACCACCACCGAGCAGCCGGTCCCAGAGGACGACGACCGCTCCCACGACCACGGCGAGGACGATCCAGCGCGTGACGACGAGGGTGACGGCGAACGCCACGACACCGGCGATGGTCAGGGTCTTCTGGCGCTCGGAGCGTTTCGCGCTCGACTTGCGCCGCAGCATCGTCGGCTGCGGAGGGCGACGACGCAGCGCGAGCACCAGCATCAGACCGCCGACGCCCACCAGGGCGCCCGCGGTCAGTGCCAGCGGCACACGCAGCTCTTCCATCACCAGCCGCCTCCGTGCACGGCCGGGTCGTAGCCGTGCTGGGCCAGCTCGTCGGCGCACGAGATCGGCGCGTGGGCGACCGCCCGCCCCTGGCCGTCAGGAGCGAACACCTCGGACGACAGCACCTGCGCGTCGAAGCCGACGACCTCGCGGATGCTCTCCACGACACGGGCCTGGGTGCCACCGAGGTGGGCGTCGTTGTGCTTGCGCATGAACACGACGAAGTCGAGAGCGCCCGCGACGAGCAGGTGGGTCGCCTCGACGGGGAGCCGCTCACGGGCCTGGAGGGCGTACGTGGCGATGCGGTTGAACACCTCGACGGACGAGTTCGCGTGGATCGTCGACAGCGACCCGTCGTTGCCCTGGCTCATCGCGTTGAGCATCGTGACGATCTCGTCGCCGAGGACCTCGCCGACGATCACGCGCGACGGGTTCATGCGCAGCGACCGGCGGACGAGCTCGGCCATGGTGACGCCGCCGAGGCCCTCCGAGTTCGGGAGACGTTCCTCGAAGCCGACGACGTTCGGGTGCAGGTCGGCGGTCTCGCCGAGGCCGAGCTCGAGGGCCCGCTCGACGGTGATGATGCGCTCGTGCGGCGGGATCTCGTTGGCGAGCGCCCGCAGCATCGTCGTCTTGCCGGAGTTCGTGGCGCCGGCGATCATGATGTTCTTGCGGGCGGCCACCGCGGCCTTCAGGAACTCGGCGACGTCGGGCGTCATCGTCTCGTTGCCGACGAGGTCGTCGAGGAAGACCTTCTGCATGCGGGCCTTGCGGATCGAGACCGACGGCCGCGCGCACACGTTCATCACGGCCGACAGGCGCGAGCCGTCGGGCAGCCGCAGGTCGAGCTGCGGGTTGGCAGAGTCGAACGGGCGGCTCGACAGGCCCGAGTGGGCGCCGAGGACCTGGATGAGCTCGACGAGCTCCTCGTCGTTCTCGGCGACGGGAGGATGGCGCTCCTCGCTGCCGTCGCCGTACTGCACGAAGACCTGGTCGCAGCCGTTGATGTCGATGTTCTCGACCTCGGGGTCGTCGAGCAGGGGCTGGAGCCGGCCGACGCCGAACAGCGCCGAGTGGATCGCACCGGCGAGCTCGGCCTCGACGTCCGGCTGGAGCGGAGTCCTGCCCTCGGCCATCTCGTAGCGGGCGTGGTCCTCGAGGACCTGCACGATCAGCGACCGTGCGTACTCGCGCTCGTCGTCGGTCGACATCGCCGCGAGACCCGCGAGCTGGTCGCGGCGACGCTGCTCGTTGAGCCGGTCGGCGACCTGGCCGCGGAGCGTACGGACGAGTCCGTGGTCGATCATCGCTGAACCTCCGTCCACAGGCCCGGACCGGACTGCTGTGAGGCGTGGGACGCTGCAGGGCCGTGCTCAGGAGAGGGCGAGCCCTCGGGCACCGGCGACACGTGGGCGACCGCGGCAGCGAGCTCGGAGACGAGCGGGCCGGCCGAGCGGATCAGCGCGAGCTTGTCGGGACGCGCGTGCGTCTGCCCCTGGAACAGGTGGGCACCGCGCTCGTCGTAGGCGACGTGGTGCACGCCCGCGAGCTCCACGTCGGTGGCCTCGAGCGCGTCACGGATCTCGCGGACGACCTGGGTGCGCTTCGGTGGAGCGACGACCGCGACGTGCACGGGGGCGCCGTACGCTCCCCCGACCGTGTCCGTCACCGGGCGGAGGCGGTGGCGTACGTGGACGACGCTGCTGGGTGCCGTGTCGACGACCAGGAGGACCGCGTCGGCGCTCGCGAGGAGCGCGTTCTGCGGGGTGAGGGCCCCGATGCGCCCGAGGTCGGCCACGACGTCGTGCTGCGGCATCCGCGAGAGCACGGGGCCGAGCTGCGACCACGCCGTCGCGAGACCGCCTGCCTGCTCGGGGAACTGCGGACCCGCGAGCACCTCGAGACCGCCGAGGACCCGTTGGGTGTGCATGTCGACGAGCCCGGCGTGCAGCGACCGGCGCCCCGCTGCCGCAAGGCTCAGCAGGCCGGTCTGAGGGTCGAGCGAGCCGCCGTCGTCACGCGGCATCCGGGTGGCGATGTCGGCGCCGGACGGGTCGCACTCGGCGACCAGGACCGGACGCGGCCACAGCGCGCCGAGCACCAGCGCGGTCGTGGTGACGCCTGGCGCTCCTTTGGCGGACGCGAGGGCGATCAGCGCCATGGTCAGCCGCCGCAGGTCTCGTCGAGGTCAGCACCCTCGCCGACCGTCGCGAGGTAGACCGAGTCGTCGGCGAGCGCGCTGGCCAACCGGGGCCCGCAGCCGGCGTCGACACTGACGAGCACCGTGATCTCCTGGCTCGACGCGAGGGCGCTGTCGTCGACCTCGCCGACCTGGACGACGGTGGCGGCGATGCCCTGCTCGGGCCCGTCACCGCCCGAGAAGTACAGACCGACCGGCGCACCGCCCCGCAGCTCGCTCAGCGACCGGGTCGCCGGGGTCTGGATCGGGAACTGGGCCTGGCCCTCGCCGACGCCGGTCGACTCCGCCACCATCTCGGTCGACAGGACCGTCCCGGCGAGCAGGCGCGCCGTCGCGTACTGGCCGACCACGGCGTCCTTGTCGTCGGCCGGGACCCCGCCGTCGAACCCCTCGGGGAGCGACACGGTCGTGAGGTCTCCGTCGGTCAGACGCTGCCCCTGGGCGACCTCGCCCTCGACCTGGAGGAAGTCGGCCCGGTCACCCGAGCTCATGGCGATCCACCCCGACAGCAGCGCACCGCCGACGATCAGGATCACCGCCAGCGCCGCGAGCGCCGGACGGCGTTCGCGGGTGGACGGCAGGCGCACAGACGCGCGCGTCTCTGCGGTGGTCGGCAACTTTGACATGGTGGGATCCTCCAGCTAATGCCCGAGCGTCAGCATCACTGCGACAACCTACAGGTCATATGGTTAACCACCGTCAATCCCCTGACTTCTCGGGGTTCTTCGGCGTACGGGACGGTGAGGCGGCGGGGCTCGGCGACGGCGTCGTCGCTGACGGCGTCATGGCGCGCTCGCGCTCGCGCTCCTGGCGGTCCTGGATGTCCTGCTGACGCTGGTAGGCGCTCGTCACCGCCATCCCTGCCACGATAACGGCGACGACGATCACTCCGGCTAGCACTGCCGGCCAGGTGGAACGGTGCTCCCGCCAGGTGCGGCGGGTTCCGTGCAGCAGCGCCGAACGCAGCTGCCGGCGGCGCAGCGCGTCGGCCTCGAGGACGTACTTCTCGGCGTTGGGCGTCCTGGCGAGCGCCCCTGGCGGAGCCGGCACCGCGCGCTGCTGCCCTCCTCGGTCGTCGCCACGACCGGGGTCGACGTCACTCATCGGCTGTCCGTGCCCATCTCGCGTGCCCCGCGCTCATCGGGTCTCGGCGAGGCGAGCGGCGACCTGGAGCAGGGCCAGCCGCGTCTGTGCGCCGACCTGGTCGGCGCGGAACGGGCGGCCGCCACGCAGCGCCGGATCGGCGCCGAGCACGACCACCTGGCCGTCGGCGACGCCCGCGGCAGCCACCGATCGGCGCGCCTGGTCGGCGGACTCGGCGTCGTCCCGGCAGACCACGACCACCGTGGCGGAGCGCGCCGCGGCAGGATTCACGCGGTCGAGGCGACGCAGCGCCACCTCGAGGCCGCGCAGGCCGATCTCACCGGGGCCTGTGACCACGACCGCACGGTCCGCGCGTGCCACGGTCGTGTAGGCGCCGTCCGTCGGGTCGTCGCCGGCGTCGAGGAGCAGGAAGGCGTGCTGGGCGGCCAGGCGGTCGACGACCCCACCGAGGTCGGCGCGGCCGAGCGGCTCGTCCCACGACGGTCCGTCGACGACCGCCAGGCCGCCGGGCGTCAGCGGCGGCGTCGCCGCGTCCGACGAGGCCAGCAACCGGCGTACGGAGTGCGGGTCCTGGACGCCGAGCAGTGCGCTCAGCGCGGGCGTCCCTGCCTGGACGTCGACCAGCACCGTACGGTCGTCGCGGAGCGCGGCGAGCACCGCACCGACGCCGCTGGCGACCGTCGTCGTCCCGACGCCGCCCTGGGCGGAGAGGAACGCCACCGTCCGGTGACCGGCATGGCGGCGGCGTACGGCACCGATCAAGGTCCGCTCGGCGTCGGCCGCCGACGCACTGTCGAGCGTCACCATCCCGCGCGCGGCGCCGCGGACCCACGAGCCGCTCGTACGACCGGCGGGCGCAGGTGAGACCGTGCCGGCGACGACGTGCTCAGCGAGCGACGGCGGACGCTGGACGGTGCCCGGGAGCGTGGCCGACGCGGGCGGGGTCGGCCGTGCGGGCGAGGGCGCGGGACTGGGGGCCGCCGCCCATTCCGGCCGCAGCGCCACGACGTTGTCGCCGCGGGACGCGTCGGTCCCGGGATCGGAGTCCGCCGCCCCCCACGGTGCGTCCTCGGGATCGGCGGCCCAACGGCGGCCAGCCCCCGGCTCCGGCGGGCTGTCGAGGCCCAGGCTGCGTGGGTCGATGCCCATCCTGGCGAGGTCGGCCGCGGCCCCCTGGGCGTCGGAGCGGCGCCCGGGGTCGCGGCGGTTCGGGTTGTCGTCACCCGGTGGGCGGCGGTCGTCGGTCATCGGACGTCCTTCCTCACACCATGTCGGACAGGCGGTCGAAGAGGCCGACAGCACCGCAGGCGAGGACGATCGCCTGGATGACGAGGATGAGCTCGGCCAGGTTCAGGAGACGCTTGTTGCGGGCGCGTGTGATCGACGAGACCGGCATGGACGCCAGCGCCACGGCGAGCGCGCCGAGGCCGAGGACGATCAGGATCAGCCACGCCGTCGCCTCGAGGTCGGCGACCTCGCGCACGAGCTGGGCGCCGAGGACGACCGTGCCGGCGAACCGGAGCCCGACCATGTGGGCGACGCGCGAGAACACCCGCGAGCGCGACAGCGCGAGAAGACCCACGACGAGGGCGAGCCAGCGGTCCCAGCGGTTGTCGGTGAACGTGAGGACGACGCCTCCGACGCCGACGACCAGCGCGATCGCCGCAAGCGACCCGACGAGGAGACCGTTGCTCTCGCGGTAGCGGGCTGCGATCGCGTCGCGCGACATCGTGCCGACGTGACGGACGCGGTAGTCGGCCCCGGCGAGGCCGCCGACCGACAGCGAGACGCGAGGAGCGACACCGACCACGAGGAGGACGACGACCACGACGACGCGCAACGTCTGCAGGGCGTCGACGTCGAGTGCGGCCGTGATCGCGAAGGCACCGGCCACCGCGAGCAGCACGACCCCGAACGCGGCGTACGGGGTGGCGCGAGGCGTCAGCGCACGCGTGCCGAGGGCGGTCGCGGCGACCAGCGTGAACGCCGCGACCGAGGTCGCCTGCGAGGACCACTCCGCCCACGCTCCGAGGGCGGTGCCACCGATCCACGCCCATGCCAGCGCGACCACGAGCACCGGCCGGACCGACCAGGACGCGGCAGCGCGCGCCGCCCAGGGCGCCAGCCCGGCGAGGGCCGCAGCCGTCGCGATGCCGGCGACCGCCCGGGTGCCCGCCGGAGGGACCTCCCAGCCCGGCGCGAACGACTCCAGGAGGCCCGCGCACCACAGCGCCAGCAGGCCCAGCGCGACGGCGGTCGTGACGATCCAGAAGGTGAGGGTCGTCGTGGGAGTCCATGCGCCGCCGGCGGACTCGGTGGCGTCCTCGACCGCATCGCGCACGTCCTCGACCGACGCCGGCTCGATGCTGCTCGAACGCGGCCGGAGCTCGAGGACGTCGCCGTCGAGCACGCCGGCCTCCTCCAGCGTCTGGCCGAGCCCGAGGGGGGCTCCGCCGACCCGCGCGAGCTGGACGCCGTTCTGGGACACGTCGCCGGGTCCGCAGTAGCGGACCACCTGGGCGACGACGTCGGCGAGCGGCAGCGCGCTCGGGAGCGCGAGATCGACGCGTCGCTCGTCGGTCACCACTGTGACCCTGCTGTAGGCGGTGAGCACCTGCACCCCTCTCCGTGCGTGCGAGGCTCGTTGCGCGGCAACCGTAGCCCGACCACCGCGCAGACCGGACGCCGTGGAGCATATCGTTTGCCGGGACAACGCCTGCCACGACACTGTGCAGCCCCGAGGATGAGGACGGCGATGAGCACCACTTTGGTGAAGCGGCCCCCGCGGACGGCCCCGCCGCGGGTCGACGACGCGCCGCTGAGCATCCACGAGCCTCCGCACCGCACTCAGGCACCGACGCCCGCTGCCGGCATGACGATGCTCATGATGCCGATCATGAGCGGCACCGGCTCGCTGACGATGGCACTGACGCAGAAGGACCGGCCGATCCTCGTCGTGGCGGGCTTCCTCGTCCTGATCGGGTCGATCGCGATCGGCGTCGTCATGATCGTGAGCCAGCGAGGCGGCGCTCGCCGGCAGATGCGGGAGTCGCGCGAGCGCTACCTCGACTACCTCGAGGAGATGCGTCTGGCGGTCCGCGAGCGCGTCGCGACGCAGCGCAGCGAGCAGGCGTGGCGGTTCCCGCGCCCGGACCAGCTGGTCCCGATCGCGACCGAGGACACGCGTCGCTGGGAGCGCCGACCGTCGCACAGCGACTTCCTCGCCGTCCGCCTCGGCACCGGCACCGTCCCGCTCGTCAGCGGACTGCGCCTCGACGCCGACACCGGTCCGCTCAACGAGTTCGACCCGTTGTGCCTCAACGCCGCCGAAGAGCTCCAGCAGCGCTACGCGACGCTGTCGGAGCAGCCGATCACCGTTCCACTGCGGGCGCTCGGCCACCTCGTCGTGGTCGGGCACCCGGACGCCGCCCGCGCCGTCGCGCGCACCATGCTCGCCCAGCTCGTCACGCTGCACGGCCCCGGAGACCTCGAGGTCGCCGTCGTACGCCCTGAGGGCGCCGGCGCAGCGTGGGACTGGGTGAAGTGGCTCCCGCACACGCAGAGCAGCCGCACGCTCGACGGCGAGGTGCCGGCGCGGCGGGTCGCCACCTCCGTCCCTGCCCTCACCGAGCTGCTCACCACCGAGCTGGACGACCGGCTCGACCGCTACCAGCGCAGCCGGGGCACGGCTGGTGCCGTCGGACCGCACCTGGTGGTGATCGTCGACCACGACGGGTCACCGGGCGCCCATCTCGAGTCACCGGACCCTTCGATCCCGCTCCAGACCCTCGGGGTCCACGTGGTCACCCTCCTCCCCTCCGCCCGCCAGGAGCCCCGCCCGCTCGACGTACGGGTCGAGATCGGCCTCGACGGGTCGCTGCGGACCTCGGTCCACCAGGACCCGTTCCGTGCCGACCTCCTCCCCGAGGGCGTCGAACACACTCTCGCCCGGACGCTGTCCGGCCTGCGGCTCAGCGCAGAGGACTCCGGCGAGGGCGGTCTGGAGGCGTCGGTGGGCCTCGCCGAGATCCTCGGCGTCCGCGACCCCGCCCGCCTCGACACCCGTCGTACGTGGCAGCCGCGGGCCCAGCGCGACCTGCTTCGGGTGCCGATCGGCCTCTCCGAGCAGGGCGCGCCGGTGCTGCTGGACCTCAAGGAGTCCGCCCACGGCGGGATGGGTCCGCACGGGCTCGTCGTCGGCGCCACCGGCTCGGGCAAGTCGGAGATGCTCCGTACGCTCGTCAGCTCGCTCCTCGTCGGACACGGTCCTGACCGGCTCGCCCTGATGCTCGTCGACTTCAAGGGCGGCGCGACGTTCGCCGCGATGGAGCACATCCCCCACCTCGCCGGGATGATCACGAACCTCCAGGACGACCTGACGCTGGTCGACCGCATGCGGGACGCCCTGTACGGCGAGATGCAGCGCCGCCAGGAGGTCCTCAAGGCCGCGGGCAACCTGCCCAACGTCACCGCGTACCAGGAGAAGATCGACGCCGGCGAGCGGCTGGAGCCGCTCCCCCACCTCCTGGTCATCGTGGACGAGTTCTCCGAGCTCCTGACCGCCAAGCCGGACTTCGCGGAGCTGTTCGTCGCGATCGGGCGCATCGGCCGCTCCATCGGCGTCCATCTGCTGCTGGCCACGCAGAAGCTCGAGATGGGCAAGATCCGCGGTCTCGAGTCGCACCTGTCGTACCGGATCAGCCTGCGCACCTTCTCGGAGTCGGAGAGCCGCGACGCGATCGGGGTGCCCGACGCGTACCACCTCCCTCCGGAGCCCGGCTCGGGATACCTCAAGGTCGACACCACCGTGTTCGAGCGCTTCAAGGCCGCGCTCGTGTCCAGCCCGTACGTCCCGCCGAGCGAGGGCCCCAAGACCTCCGTTCCCGTCGTCCCGTACGTGGCCGTCAACGGTGTCGGCGCCTGGATCGCGGATCGCGCCGCCGCCGAACGCGAGGCCTCGCTGGACGACGCCGCCGCCGATGCGGCCGCGCGCAAGGGAGGTCCGACCGTCCTCGACGTCCTCTGCGAGCAGATGACCGCGGCCGGCGCACCCGCCGTACGCCCTGTCTGGCTCGACCCGCTGCCTCCGGTCCTCACCCTCGACGCGGTCCAGCAGATCGACGAACCGGGCGCGCCGGCGTCGGTCAAGGCAGTGCTGGGTCTCGTGGACGAGCCCGCCAAGCAGGCTCAGTACGCGCTGGAGTGGGACTTCACCGGCGCCGGCAGCAACCTCGTCCTCGCCGGTGCGCCGCAGACCGGCAAGAGCACGACGCTCCGCACGATGGTGTCGTCGCTCGCCCTGCGCTACGCGCCGGGGACGGTGGCGTTCTACTGCATCGACTACGGCGGCGGCACCCTGCAGGCGCTGCGGGCGCTGCCCCACGTGGCCGCTGTCGCGACGCGCAACGACCCCGAGCGCATCAACCGCACGGTCCAGGAGGTCATGGGCGTCCTCGACGAGCGCGAGGAGCTGTTCCGCCGCTACGGGCTCGAGAGCATGCACGACTACCGACGCGCCCGGGAGGAGGGTCGGATCCCCCGTGAGGCGCCTGGCGACGTCTTCCTCGTCATCGACGGGTGGGCGACGTTCCGCGAGGAGTACGACGCGCTCGACTACGCGGTCGACGAGATCGCGGCGCGCGGTGGTGCGTACGGCGTGCACGTCGTCCTCACGGTCACGCAGAGCATGCAGATCCGGATGCGGATGCAGCCGTCGTTCGGCGGACGTCTGGAGCTGCGCCTCAACGACGTGTACGACTCGCAGTTCGGTCGCAAGGTCATGGAGCAGATCCCGAAGGACGTCTCCGGGCGCGGCGCGATGGAGGGTGAGCGGATCTTCCAGGCCGCGGTGCCGCGCATCGACGGCGTGCGCGAGGTCGAGGACGTCTTCGAGGCCCAGCGCGAGCTCTTCGCCGCCGTCGCGGAGCGCTGGCAGGGCATCGCCGTCGAGCAGGTCCAGACGCTCGCTCCCGTGGTGCACCTCGAGGAGCTGCCGCCGGTCGATCCGGCGTACCCGGGCGTCCCAGTGGGTGTCCTCGACCGGAACCTGCGCGCGGTCTCGGTGAACCTCATCGGTTCCAACCCGCACCTGCTCGTCTACGGCGACCCGGAGACCGGCAAGACCAACTTCCTCAAGATGCTGCTGCGCGGCTACACGCAGCTGATGCCGGCGGAGAAGCTCGGGATCGTCCTCGTGGACTTCCGTCGGTCGCTCCTCGACGTCGTCCCCGACGAGTACCTCGTCGCCTACTGCACGAACCGCGACCAGACCGCCCAGGTTGCCGGCGAGCTGGCCGGGTCGCTGCATCAGCGGCTCCCCGGACCGGACGTCACCTCGGAGCAGCTGCGCGAGCGCTCGTGGTGGAACGGGCTCGAGCTGCTCGTCGTGGTCGACGACTACGACCTCGTCGCCACGTCCTCGGGCAACCCGCTCGACCCGCTGGTCGAGTACCTCCCGCAGGGCAACGACCTCGGGTTCCACCTGGTGGTCTCACGTCGCGTGAACGGTCTCGCCCGGGCTCAGTTCGAACCGATGCTGCAGCGCCTCACGGACGTCTCGACGGCCGGGCTGATGTTCTCCGGAGACCGGCTGGAGGGCCGCCTCGTCGGCGGGGTGGCGCCCACGCGGCTCCCCACCGGGCGGGCGCTGTACGTGAATCGCAACGGACTGGTCGGCCAGGTCCAGACCGGCCTCGTGCCGGACGACGCGGGCTGACAGCGCGGCCCAGCCGACGACGTACGACGCCCCCTCCCGCCGCGGCGGGAGGGGGCGTCGTGTCTGCTGTCGCGCGCCTCAGACGGCGATCGCACGCCCCGACACCGCGTTGACGTCGCGGCTCAGGACCGACTGCTGGTTCTGCAGAGCAGTCGTGTCGTTGGTTGTGTGAACCACCGTGCTCGCGCCGTTGGACGTGTTGGTGCCCAGGTTGCTGACGCCGTTGGCGACCGCGTTGGCGGTCTCGACAGCCCAGGTCTGAAAGCTGTCGACGCCCGTCGTCACGTCACCGACGCCGTGGCGGGAGCCGGGCGTGACGGCCTCGAGCGCCGTCACCAGCGTGCTCTTGGCAGTCTGGACGTCACCCGAGAGGGCAGAGATCTGGCGACCCGACGTGTGGGTCGCGGTCGTGTCATCGATCTCGTAGAACGGAGCCATCGTCTCTCCTCGGCTGCGTCAGGCGCGGTTGCCGAAGAAGGACTGCATCCGCGGGATGGCGGAGTCGTTGATGTCCTGCGTCTTCTGATCGGTCTGGTTCGACTTGAGCGAGGCCTGGTGCAGCTCGTCGGCACGCTCGTAGGCGGTGCGGTGAACCGCGTGGGCCTCGTCGGCACCGGCGCCGGACAGGTTCGCGGAGATCTGGCGCGCCGCCGTCTCGACGGTGTCCTGGTCGGACTGCGCACCGCCCGCGAACTCCTTGCCGGAGGCGTTGATGTCCTCGCTGGCGGACTTGTCGTAGCGAATCTTCACGTCGTGCTCCTCTTTCGTACGAAGTCGGCCGTCAGGCCTGGATGTCGCGGCGCAGCGACGTAGCCGTCGACTCGCCGTCGGTAGCGGACACCTTCTGAAGCGAGCTCGACTCCTCGGTCGTCTGCGCCTGTGACTGCTCACCGCGGTTCACATTGGTGCCGACGGTCGCGACGTTGTTCGCGTTGAGCTGCTTCGCGGCGGCGAGCGACGTGTGCGCCGTGCGCTGCGCGTTGCCGGTCGGGCCCACGTTGAGTCCCTCGGTGGCCTGCGTACGGCTCAGGTGACGGGTCGCAGACGAGGATGCGTCCTCGCTTGCGGCGCCGTGACCGCTCTTGGCGGCCTTGGTCAACGAGCCGAGCTCTTCGTTACCCCAGTAGCTAGCACCCATGGTGCACAAACCTCTCCTCAGACGACGAGTCAAGGACGACGATACGCGGTACAAGGTCCATCGGCGCAAGGACCTCGGCGATTCGTGTCTGCTTTGTACCCATTATTGGTCACCCGGATTCACACTGGCCCCACCTCTCGGTACAGTCGGCACCGACCTTGGTTCCCACACGTGAGGACAGCTCGGGATGGTGCGACCGGATGGTGGCGGCGGGTCCAGCCTGCTGATCGACGGCTTCTTGAGGCATGACGTCTCGCCAGGCACGATCTCGGCCCAGGCCGATGCGGTCGGGGCTCCGGCTGGTGACGTCGAGAACTTCAACGCCGATCTCACGACTCGGCACAACACGGCCCGCGACGGTGTCGCCGGCGTGATCTCCGCTGCGATGGAGGGCGCCGACACACCGACCAAGAACCAGGCCCGCTCCCTGGTCCAGGGCATCACGGTCGGCGCGGGTGCGATCCGACACTTCGGCACCGCGGTGGAGACGTTCAACAGCACGATCGACGGGCTCAACAGCCAGATCCGGTCCGAGCCGACCCGCGAGGAGCAGATCGAGAAGAGGTCAGCGCTGTCGGGGCAGCACGCCGGCGCCGTCGACACCCTCCAGTCCGCCGCACGCACCGCCAAGGGCCAGCTTTCCGATCCGCTCGACCCGGAGCACGTCAAGGCCCTGTACGCCGCCGGCGCCCTTCCCTCCTTCGCTCCCGCGATGTTCAGCAACGTCACCGACCTGACGGCGGTCCCGCTCACGGCGCTCCCGGTCGACCTCGCCAACATGACGGACCGCGAGCAGGCCGACTACATCAAGCTGAACGCGGCCACTCTCGACGTCGCCCTGATCGCGCTCTTCAGCCCCGCGGTGAAGGCCTTGGTCGCGGAGGACGTGGCTCAGGCCATCAAGGACAAGGAGATCGACCGCGCGACCGTCGATGCCCTCTCGTACCTCAAGAACGACCCCGATTTCGCCGAGCGGCTCTACACGACCGTCACGCCCGACGAGATGTCCGACGCGATCGCGCACATCAACTGGGACCTCTTCGGGGTCGGCGACGACCGCGACGGCGACGTCTTCCCCGGCAGCGCAAAAGATGCGCTGAAGCTCTACGACGACTTCATGAACGCCGCCGGCGTCACGCTCGCGACCTACAGCAAGACGGCGCCCGACCCGGCCGAGCTCGCCGACGACTGGTTCCGCGCGATCACCGACGACGAGCACCCCACGAACGCTGCGGCACTCACCCTCCTGCTGCGTGAGGGCGGCGAGGCGGGCGGCGAGTACGACCCCGACTTCATCTCCGGTCTGACCAACCAGGTGCTCGACTGGGAGCGCAACCAGGACGGATCCGTGTGGGGGCCGCTCGCCCAGGCCAACGGGCAGTGGATCCGCGATCCTGACCGCGTCACGATCGACGAGTGGACCGTCAACAACGGCTACGAGGACGAGACCCAGTACTCCTTCAAGGGCGGTCTCGCCACTGACGGCCTCGCGAACCTCCTGGGTGCGATGGGCAGCTCCCCCGAGGGCGCCCAGCAGTTCTTCACGGAGGGCGACAGCCAGGAGGAGGCCGATCGCCTCGACTACCTCATGCTGAAGCGCACCTTCTCCGACAGTGTGGAGAGCGACGAGGGAGACGGCCTCGGCGAGGCGCTCCAGGCGGCCACGATCGGCGGCGAGGACGGCAAGAACGGCACCTGGAGCTCCGACAAGGCCGATGCGCTCGCGGAGGACCTGTTCACCCTCATCGCCAAGAACAGCGGCACCGAGGACATGGACAACCTGGGCACCGACAAGGCCGGCGGCAAGCCCGACGGTGACGCCGACGGGAGCTGGCACGTCTGGACCGGCATGACCGACAGCCTCGGCGCGATCGGGGCCGGCTACGCCGACGACATCTACTTCACCGTCTCCGACCGTGTCGAGGAGGACGGAGCGACCCGCCTGAACCTCACCGAGGAGCAGTGGAAGCTCGTCGTCGGCGAGGTCGGTCACACCACCGACAAGACCGGCGTGGAGACACTGCTGGCCGGCGTGGCCAACGCGGGCATCAACCACGAGGTCGGCGATCTCGTCAACGGATGGAAGGACGGCAAGGTCGACCCGTCCCTCTTCGACCTCGACCGGGACCCCGGCGCCCCCACGCTGGACCTCCCCGATGTGGGCGGCGTGCTCGGCGAGCTCGTCGACGCGTCGGTCACGGTGCAGCGGGACGAGGAGATGACCGACGAGGTGCGCCGCGCCTACGTCTCCAAGGCGTTCGAGTTCGGCACCAGCTTCCTCCCCGGAGCCGGCGGAGTGCTCGGCGAGACCGCCAACGAGGCGCTCAAGACGACGTTCGACTTCGCCAAGGGCGAGGCCATCAGTCGGATGCAGACGGCGATCTCCGAAGCACCGCCGTCGAATGCCGACGCCTACGTCCAGGACTCCCGGACGAACCTCAACGACTCCCTCCGGTACGCCCTCGCCAACGAGATGCTCCAGCAGGGTCTGCTCGGCGAGCAGAGCAACCCTGAGCGCCCAGACGAGACCTACGCCGGAGTTTCGGACGAGATCACTCAGGTGGTTCCCGGGACCGACGGTCAGCGTCGCGTGTTCGACCCCGACCTGTTCTTCAACCGTGCGCCGGACGAAGACTGGACCCAGGAGCAGCGCACTGCATGGAACGACTGGCAGGACTCCGAACCGGAGGCGATCCTGTCCGACCTCACGCAGACCTTGACATCGGCGTTCGACACCGAGATGAACAAGGGCGGATGATGCGTACGCTTCACGACCGCGGTGCGCTCGGGCGCCTGGTCGGCGGCCTTGCACTGACCGTCGTCGGCGCCGTGGCCCTCACGGGCTGCAACACCGAGGACGATCCGGACGCCCAGGCGACGCCCGACCTGGTCGACGGCAAGGTCTGCGGATTCTTCACGCCTGACGTGATCGAGTCCGTCGTCGGGCACGACGAACTCGACACCCTCGGCGACGGCATCGGCCCGGCTGACGAGCGCGCTCAGCGTGCTCAGGAGTGCGACGTCGTCGACGACCGCAGCGACGCGACCGTCGTCCGCGTCGAGGTCACCGATGATCCGACGACGCAGCCTCGAGACCGTTCGACGGAGCCTTCCACCGACTGTGAGCGGCCAGCGGCGCTGGAGAGCTGGAACGGCAGCGTCTGCTGGACCGACGACCGGCTCACGGTCCTCGCCTGGCCCGACGGCGGCGCACGCCTGATCAACCTCGACTACCTGCCCGAAGGCGGCGCCGCCGACCCGGCGCAGCGGGGTGATCTCACCGACACCGCGGTCACCCTCGTCCAGGATGTCCAGACCAACGTCGAGGCGTACGACGAGGCCCACCAGTGAGCCCCTTCGCCCGCTAGGGTCGGTCCCACCGGACAACAGGAAAGGCTGGATCGGGATGCGTCCAGACGACGGAGGCGGCTCGTCGCTGCTGATCGACGGATTCCTTCGGCACGACGTCGCGCCGAGCACGTTGAACGACCAGGCCGATGCGGTCCTCGCACCCGCCGGTGACGTCGAGAACTTCAACGCCGACCTCACCAGCCAGCACAACACGGCCAAGGACGGCGTGGCCGGGGTGCTCGCCGACGCCATGAGCGGAGCGGACACCGCCACCAAGAACAAGGCTCGCGCGCTCGTGCAGGGCATCGTCGTCGCGGCGGGTGCCATCCGGCTCTTCGCGACCGCCGTCCAGACGTTCAACGAGACGATCGACAGCCTGAACGGCCAGATCCGGGCCGAGCCGACCAAGGAGGACCAGCAGGCCAAGAAGTCGGCGCTCGCCTACCAGCACGCCTACGCAGTCCAGGCGCTCGAGAGCGCAGCACGTACGGCGAAGCAGCAGCTGTCCGACCCGCTCGACCCTGATCACATCAAGGCCCTGTACGCCGCGGGCGCACTCCCCTCGATCGCTGCCGGGATGTACTCCAACCTCGTCGACCTGACCCGCGTCCCGCTCCGCGTCATGCCGTACGACCTCGCGGCCATGACCGCGGACCAGCGTCGCCAGTACCTCAAGGACAACCCTGTGGTCGCGGTCTCGATCATGGAGCTCACGCTGCGTGACGAGGGCCTGCTCACCGGTCCCTCGCCGGACGGCTACTACCGCGAGTGGCTCGAGAACGCGGCCCGCCGTGGTGTCGATGTCGAGACGATCGTCGAGATCGCCGACAAGCACGAGATCCGACCCGACGACTTCGAGGTCCTCGACGACCTCGAGCGCATCAAGGATCCGGACGAGAAGTCGTTCTTCCTCCTGCCGGAGGACATCAGCAGCGACGACGCCCGCCTCGCCACCCTGATGACCTACATCCTCAACGCCGGGACCGACTACGGGTCCGCAAGCCCTGACAACGACTTCCCGGAGACGCCCTACTCCGCCGACGAGATCCAGCGCATCATCGACCGCCAGGGCGACAACGACTGGAGCTACGACCAGGACATCGACTTCGTGCACAGCAACGACGGTCGCGTGGTCACGACGCCCAACGGCATGGTGATGGGGCTCGGCGGCAACTGGCTCCAGGACATCTACAGCCAGAAGGGCGGGACGACCTGGGGCGACATCTTCATGCTCAACATCGACGACGTCGACGACCCCGCACAGGTCCTCCGCGACGCGGTCGAGTCTGGTCGCGCGACCTACGTCGACGACGACGGCAACGTCTACCAGGGGCAGCTCGACATGGACCGCCTGCTGCACCACGAGGAACGTCACTCGCAGCAGTGGGCCGACGAGGGCTATGCAGGCTTCCTCAGCTCGTACCTGTGGGAGCAGGCCACCGGCGGCAATCACACGGAGGAGGACGCCGGGCTCAAGGACGGCGGCTACCGGTGATTCGTCGCGCCTCCGCGGCGTGTACGGCCGCCGTTGCGGCGCTCCTCCTGCTGTCCGGCTGTGACGACGGCGACGCACAGTTCGCCCCGCCGCTGCCCTCGGGAGCGGGCTACCGCGATGACGGCGGAGCGCTCCGGATCTGGACCGGCACGCCGTGCCAGGGCGTGACCCGCGTAGCACTCACCTTCGCAGGCCCCGGCAACGACCGCGCCCGGCTCGTGCTCACTGCCGCAGCGCCGGGCGTCACCGTCGAGCACCTCGACCTCGCAGCCCCGGACCCCGCGCTCACGGTGGTGGAAGCACTACCGGCCGGGTACGACTGGCGCGACGCAGACACCGTCAACCTCGTCATCGACGCCGCGGAGCCCGCCTGGGGATCGGTCGTCGATGTCGACGACGTGGTCGCCGGCTCGCCGGAGCACCCTGGATCGACCTTCCTCTTCGACGATCTCGGCTGGAAGGATCGCGCCGACGTCGACGCCGAGAACGGCAGCTCCTTCGTCACCGTGTGCTCGCCGGACGCGACGCAGGGCTGAGCCGCCTCAGCGCCGCGGCACGTTGATGGCGCGGCGAAGCCTGTCTCGGACATGGTCTGCTGCTGAGGCCGTAGGACCGAGCTCGCGCAGCGCCTCACGATCGGCGTCCGTGCCTGTCCCCGCGGCAGCGGTCAGCCGCGTGCCGCCCGCCGTCGCGGAGTCCGAGAGCGCCGCGGTGAGCGGGACGAGCGTGCCGTGATAGCGGTCGAGTGCGGCCGCCAGCACCCGGTGATGGACCGCATCGCCTCCGTCGGTGACCGCAGCCAAGAACCGGTCGCCAGCCGAAGCCGCCTCCGGCGCCGTCCGCACGACGTGGAGTCCGTCGTCCGCCAGGTCGTCCGGGCGCATCTCCCAGGTGGCCGTTGACACCACCGTCGTCCCCCGTCAGCCGCCGGAGCCGAGGACCCGGCGCATCCTCGACCCGGCAGCCCGGAACGTCTCTCCCGCGTCGGCGGCACCCGACGCCTGCCGGGTCACGACCGCGACGTGCTCGTCGACCAGCCTGTCGACGACCCGCATGGCCGACGCGTGCTCCTCGCTGCCGACGCCACCGCCGAAGGTGGCCAGCGCCTTCTGCGCCTCCGCCCGCAGTGACTCGCGATAGTCCTCGAGCGACCCGGCGTACCGTGTGAGATCGGCCCCGGCCTGGTCGATCACACCGAGGTCGGCGCGCAGCTGGTACGTCATGGCCGCCCCTCAGCCGTTCACCGGTCGCGACACGACGGACGTCAACGCCTCTGCCGCCGAGCGGGACGCACCCTGCGCCTCGGTGGCCTGGTCGTCGCCGCCGATAGCGAGCCGCTCAGCCTCCACGGCCCGGCGTGCCTGCTCGGCGATCTGACGCGCGATCTGCCCGTGGTTGCCGGCAGTCGTCCGCGCCACCGACTGAAAGGCCGACCCTGCGGCCCCCTTGAAGCCCGTCTCAGCGCCTTCCATCCGGCCGAGGTTGTCGCGTGCCGTGGCGACGTTGTCCTCCGCCGTGGCCTGGTATCCGCGCCCCGACCGGGTCAGCCGCCCGACCTCGTCGAGATTGATCGTCGTGCTCATGCTCGCTCCGTCCTGGCCGTCCTACGGCCGTTCGTCCGACGCCCGTCACGCTAACGGGATTCCGGCCACCGCCGAGCCGGTCGTCCACAGGCCCGGGCGAGGGTGACGACGTCAGGCGAGAGCGTTCAGGGTGACCTCGTACGCCCGGGCGTCGACGACCGCCTTCTGGAGCGCGACGTGCTTGGGGTCGCCGACGTCGAGCCAGCGCTGCGCCGGCAGCAGCGGCGTACGGGAGTGCTCCAGGACCGCGGTGAACAGCGGCCGGTCTCCCCCGCCGAAGACGAGGGCCCCCTCGGGGACGAGCCGGCGTACGACGTCGGCGCACGCACCGACGAGAGCGTCCGCCTGGTTGGCTCGCCGCCGGGCGTACCGCTGCTGGCTCCAGCCGCCGGCCTTGGTCTGCCCCTGCACGTAGCGGGTCCCGGCCTTGTGAGCGACCAGCGCGCCGTCCGTCACGAACCCGACCGCGTAGCCGCCCCGGCGCACCAGCACGACCCCGAAGTCGCTCGGCGGTGGCGCCTCGGCGTACGACGCTTCGGCGCCGTCGGGCGACGTCAAGGTGAGGCGCGACCCGTCACGCACGACGACCGGCTCCCCGTGCCGGGCGGAGAAACGCTCCACCCAGCCGGGAAGCCGGTCGTACGGCACGAGGACGGAACGGTGCTCCGTCAACGGGGGTCAGACGTTGAAGCCGAGGGCGCGCAGCATCTCGCGACCGTCCTCGGTGATCTTGTCCGGACCCCACGGCGGCATCCAGACCCAGTTGATGCGGAAGTCGTTGACGATGCCCTCGAGCGCCTGGCGCGTCTGGTCCTCGATCACGTCGGTCAGCGGGCACGCCGCCGACGTCAGAGTCATGTCGATCGTGGCGTTGTTGGCCGGGTCGACCGCCACGTCGTACACGAGGCCGAGATCGACGACGTTGATGCCGAGCTCGGGATCGACGACGTCCTTCATCGCCTCGTTCACGTCCTCAGGAGTGGTGACGCTCTTCCCGACCGGGGTCAGGTCGACCTCGGGCAGATCGTCACCAGCGGTCTGGCTCTGCGTGGTCTGGCTCTGCGTGTCGCTCATCGACCCTCCTCGGTCTCGTGCGCCACGGCCTGGGCCGTGGCGTCCTTCCATGCCATCCAGGGCAGCAGCGCGCACTTCACGCGGGCGGGGAACTGTGCCACTCCGGCGAACGCGATCGCGTCCTCGAGCACGTCCTCGTCGGGCTCGACCTGCCCACGACCCTGCATCAGGGCCTGGAACTCGTCGAGGAGCACGAAGCCCTCGACGACGGTCTTGCCCACGACGAGATCGTTGAGGACCGACGCCGCGGCCTGGCTGATCGAGCAGCCCTCGGCGTCGTACGAGACGTCCGAGACGGTCTCACCGTCCACGTGGACCCGGAGGGTGATCTCGTCACCGCAGGTCGGGTTCACGTGGTGGACCTCGGCCTCGTACGGGTCGCGGAGCCCGCTGCCGTGCGGGTGCTTGTAGTGGTCCAGGATGATCTCCTGGTAAAGCGCGTCCACGTTCATGCTCGTCACACCACCTTGAAGTACTTCTGGGTGTTCACGATTCCCTCGACGAGCGCATCGATCTCGGCGTGCGTCGTGTAGAGGTAGAACGACGCCCGCGTCGTCGCCTGCACCCCGAACCGCTGGTGCGCCGGACGCGCGCAGTGGTGACCGGCGCGGACGGCGATGCCGTACGAGTCGAGCAGCTGCGAGATGTCGTGCGGGTGCACCCCGTCGAGGGTGAAGCTCACCGCTCCCCCGCGGTCGATCATCTCCGACGGGCCGACGATCGTGAGTCCGTCGACCTCACCCATCCGCTTCAAGGCGTACGCCGTGATCTCCTGCTCGTGCGCGGCGACGTCGTCCATGCCGAGCGCGGTGAGGTAGTCGGCGGCGGCGCCCAGGCCGATGGCCTGAACGATCGGCGGCGTGCCGGCCTCGAACTTCGCCGGCGGCGGTGCGTACGTCGAGCGCTCCATCGTGACGGTCTCGATCATCTCGCCGCCACCGAGGAACGGGGGCAGCTCCTCGAGCAGCGACCGGCGTCCCCAGAGCACGCCGATGCCGGTGGGACCGACCATCTTGTGACCGGTGAAAACCACGACATCGCCGCCGAGGGCGGTCAGGTCGACCGGCAGCTGCGGGACGGCCTGCGAGGCGTCGACGACGACGATCGCGCCGACGGCGTGGGCCCGGGCGATGATCACGTCGAGCGGGTTGATCGTGCCGAGCATGTTGGAGACCCACGCGACGGTGACGATCCGGGTCCGCTCGTTGATGAGCTCGTCGATCGCCGACAGGTCGAGGCGGCCCTCGTCGGTCAGGCCGAACCACCGCAGCGTCGCGCCCGTGCGCTGCGCCAGCAGCTGCCACGGGACGATGTTGGAGTGGTGCTCGAGCTCGGTCGTCACGATCTCGTCGCCGGGGCGGATCGCCAGGTCGCCCTCGGCGTTGCGGAAGGTGTTGGCGACCAGGTTCAGCGCCTCGGACGCATTCTTGGTGAACACGATCTCGTCGCGCGACGGCGCGTTCACGAAGGTCGCGATCGTGTCGCGCGCCCCCTCGAACGCCGCCGTCGCCTCGGCGCCGAGCTGGTGCATGGCACGTGCGACGTTGGCGTTGTGCTGCAGGTAGTGCTCAGCCATCGCGTCGACGACCGCGGTCGGCTTCTGCGACGTGTTGGCGCTGTCGAGATAGACGAGCGGACGTCCCCCGGCCATGGTGCGACCGAGGATCGGGAAGTCCTCCCGAACCTTCTCGACGTCGTACCCGCCGGCGGTGCTCATCAGACGGCGGCCTTGGTGTACTTGTCGTAGCCGTTGGCCTCGAGCTCCTCGGCGAGCTCCGCGCCGCCGACCTCGGCAACACGGCCGTTGACGAACACGTGCACGAAGTCCGGCTTGATGTAGCGGAGGATGCGCGTGTAGTGCGTGATCAGCAGGACGCCTCGGTCACCCTGGTCCGAGAAGCGGTTGACGCCCTCGGAGACGATCCGCAGCGCGTCGATGTCGAGACCGGAGTCGGTCTCGTCGAGCACCGCGAACTTCGGGTTGAGCAGCTCGAGCTGGGCGATCTCGTGGCGCTTCTTCTCGCCACCGGAGAAGCCCTCGTTGACCGAGCGCTGGGCGAACGTCTTGTCGAGCGTCAGGCGGTCGAGCGCGCCGTTGACGTCCTTGACCCAGGTGCGCAGGGGCGGCGCCTCCCCGTCGATGGCCGTCTTGGCGGCACGCAGGAAGTTGGCGACCGACACGCCCGGGATCTCGACCGGGTACTGCATGGCGAGGAACATCCCCGCGCGAGCACGCTCGTCGACCGACATCTCGAGAACGTCGATGCCGTCGAGGGTGACCGTGCCGGAGGTGACGGCGTACTTCGGGTGGCCGGCGATCGAGTACGCGAGGGTCGACTTGCCGGAGCCGTTCGGGCCCATGATGGCGTGCGTCTCGCCCGACTTCACCGTGAGGTCGACGCCCTTGAGGATCTCCTTCGGGCCGTCCTCGGTGGCGACCGAGACGTGGAGGTCGCGAATCTCGAGAGTGGACATGTGGTAACTCCGTTGCTACTTAGAAGGTACGACTTCTGGAGGTCAGATGCTGGGGCTTGTCACGTCGACGAGGACGGTCGCGTCCTCCGTGACCTTGCAGGGATAGACAGGGACGGGTTCGGTCGCGGGGAGGTTGAGCACCTCGCCGGTCCGGGCGTCGAAGCGCGAGCCGTGGAGCCAGCACTCGAGGGTGCAGTCCTCGACCTCGCCCTCGGACAGCGGGACCGCCGCGTGCGAGCACTCGTCGCGTACGGCGAACACCTCGTCACCGGAACGGACCAGGGCGACCTCGAGGCCTTCGACCTCGACAGCGAGCACTCCCCCGTCCGGGACGTCGGCGAAGTCCGCCGCGTACGCGAATCCGCTCATCGGCTCAGGCCTCCGCCACCACGTCAGCGACGCCGACGTGCTTGGCCAGCTCGGCCTCGACGGTCTCCAGCAGACGCGCCTGGATCTCGGGGACCCCGGTGCGGCGGATGACGTCGTTGAAGAACCCGTGGACGACGAGGCGGCGTGCCTCGATCTCCGGGATGCCCCGGCTCTGCAGGTAGAACAGGTGCTGGTCGTCGAACCGGCCGGTCGTCGACGCGTGGCCCGCGCCCTCGATCTCGCCGGTCTCGATCTCCAGGTTGGGCACCGAGTCGGCACGTGCCCCGTCGGTGAGGACGAGGTTGTCGTTGCTCTCGTACGTGTCGATGCCGACGCCCTCCTTGCGGATCAGCACGTCGCCGATCCACACGGTGTGGGCGTCCTTGCCCTGCAGCGCGCCCTTGTACTCGACCTTGCTGCGCCCCTTGGGGTTGTTGTGGTCGACGAACAGGCGGTGCTCGAGGTGCTGCCCGGCGTCCGCGAAGTAGAGACCGAGCATCTCGACGTCGCCGCCGGTGCCGGCGTACTCGACCGAGGCGTTGATGCGGACGACGTCGCCACCGAAGCTCACGAGCACGTGCTTGAGGCTCGCGTCGCGACCGACGTGCGCGTGGTGGTGCGAGACGTGGACGGTGTCATCGTCCCAGTCCTGGACGGCGACCACGGTGAGCTGCGCGCCGTCGCCGAGGACGATCTCGACGTTCTCGGCCCAGGTCGCGGACCCGACGTAGTCGATGACGACCGTGGCCTTGGAGAACGGCTCGGCCGTGATCACGACGTGACCGGCACCGGCCTTCTCGACCCCGTTGCCGCGGAAGCGCACCCAGGTGGGCTGCGAGGCGACGGCCTCGGCGGGCACGGTGATCTTGAAGAGCCGGTCCGACGCCTCCCAGGCGCGGGCCGAGATGCGGTCGACCGGCACGTACGTCGACGTGCCGCGGGCCGGGTCGTCGATGTCGACCGAGCCGGCCTGGACCTCGGGCGCGACGTCGAGGTCGACCTCGTAGTCGTGACCGTCCAGCGGCGCGTCCTTGTGCAGGTCACGCAGACGCTTCAGCGGGGTGAAGCGCCAGATCTCCTCGAGGCCCTTCGGCACCTCGTGGTCTGCCGGGTCGAACGACCCCTCCGGGTGGAGGTGGCTGACGACACGGGTCTCGACCGGGCCGGCGAGCGGACCGGAAGAGGGGGTGTTGGTAGTGGTGGGGGCAGTCACCCGACGGCACCTTCCATCTGCAGTTCGATCAGGCGGTTGAGCTCGAGCGCGTACTCCATCGGCAGCTCGCGCGCGATGGGCTCGACGAAGCCACGGACGATCATCGCCATCGCCTCGTCCTCCTCCATCCCGCGGCTCATCAGGTAGAAGAGCTGGTCGTCGCTGACCTTCGAGACGGTCGCCTCGTGGCCGAGCGACACGTCGTCCTCGCGGACGTCGACGTACGGGTACGTGTCGGAGCGGCTGATGTCGTCGACGAGCAGCGCGTCGCACTTGACCGTGCTGGCGGAGTGCTCAGCACCCTCCTGGACCTGGAGCAGGCCACGGTACGAGGCACGACCACCGCCGCGCGCGACCGACTTGGAGATGATCGAGCTCGAGGTGTGCGGCGCGGCGTGGACCATCTTGGCGCCGGAGTCCTGGTGCTGGCCCCCGCCGGCGAACGCGAGCGACAAGGTCTCGCCGCGGGCGTGCTCGCCGAGCAGGTAGATCGCCGGGTACTTCATGGTCACCTTGGAGCCGATGTTGCCGTCGACCCACTCCATCTGCGCGCCCTCCTCGCAGGTGGCGCGCTTGGTGACCAGGTTGTAGACGTTGTTGGACCAGTTCTGGATGGTCGTGTAGCGGCAGCGGCCGCCCTTCTTCACGACGATCTCGACGACCGCGGAGTGCAGCGAGTCGGTCTTGTAGATCGGCGCGGTGCAGCCCTCGACGTAGTGGACGTACGCGTCCTCGTCGACGATGATCAGCGTCCGCTCGAACTGGCCCATGTTCTCGGTGTTGATCCGGAAGTAGGCCTGCAGCGGGATGTCCACGTGGACGCCCTTGGGCACGTAGATGAACGACCCGCCCGACCAGACGGCCGAGTTGAGCGCGGAGAACTTGTTGTCGCCGACCGGGATGACGGTCGCGAAGTACTCCTTGAACAGCTCCGGGTGCTCCTTGAGCGCCGTGTCGGTGTCGAGGAAGATGACGCCCTGCTCCTCCAGGTCCTCACGGATCTGGTGGTAGACGACCTCGGACTCGTACTGGGCGGCGACACCGGCGACGAGGCGCTGCTTCTCAGCCTCCGGGATGCCGAGCCGGTCGTACGTGTTCTTGATGTCCTCCGGGAGCTCCTCCCAGGAGGTCGCCTGCTTCTCGGTGGAGCGGACGAAGTACTTGATGTTGTCGAAGTCGATGCCCGAGAGGTCGGCGCCCCACGACGGCATCGGCTTGCGACCGAAGAGCTTGAGACCCTTCATGCGCAGGTCGAGCATCCAGTCGGGCTCGCTCTTGCGACCCGAGATGTCGCGGACGACGTCCTCGTTGAGACCGCGCTTGGCGCTCGCTCCGGCGATGTCCGGGTCGGCCCAGCCGAAGTCGTAGCGGCCGAGGCCCTCGAGCTCCGGGTTTGCCTGCTCGATGGCGTTCGGGACAGCGCTGCCAGCCGCATTCGGTGCAGTGCCGGTGTCCGGAGTGGTGGTCATCGGGTGGTCCTCTCGTCGGTCGTGAGGGGTGCCGGGGTGTCGGGCACGTACGTGGTGCACACGCCGTCGCCGTGGGCGATGGTGGCGAGGCGCTGCACGTGATGTCCCAACATCCGGGCGAACGCTTCTGTTTCTGCTTCGCAGAGCTCGGGGAACTCGGCCGCGACGTGCGCGACCGGGCAGTGGTGCTGGCACAGCTGGGTGCCGCCCGGCGCCTGACGCGTGCTCGCGGCGAACCCGTCCTCGGCGAGGGCGTCGGCGAGGGCGTCGGCGCGCTGCTCGGACGGGACCTCGATGACGGGCAGGTATCGGCGCTCCAGCTCGGCGGCACGGCGCCGCGCGAAGGCCATCACGGCCTCCTCGCCGACGGTCTCCGACAGGAAGCGCATCGCGCCCACCGCCAGGTCGTCGTAGTCCTGCTCGAACGCCTCGCGGCCAGCATCGGCGAGGGCGAACGCCTTGGCGGGGCGCCCCCTGCCGCGGCGCTGCCCGCGGGTCCGCTCGGTAGCCACCTCGACGAGGCCCTCCTCGGAGAGAGCATCGAGATGGCGGCGTACGGCGGCCGGAGTCAGGTCGAGGCGTTCCGCGAGCTGGGCCGCCGTGGACGGGCCCTCGAGCATGATGCTGCGCACCACGCGCTGACGAGTCGACGACTCGTCAGGAAGGACCCGATTGTTTTTCACAACATCAGTGTGCCTTTATTGGTCGGGCCCGTTCAACGAAGGTTGTCCTTAGTGGCGCGGGTCACCCCTGCCGGACGCCTTGGTCTCGATCGCTTCGCGCCTCGACCAGCGGGGCCGTCATCCGAAGTACGTCGCGCCGCCGGGCGGTGCCGGAGACGGCGCAGAGTCCTCGTCGGTGAACGGGGCGCCCCCTCCCACGACGCTCAGCAGGTCGGCACCGCCGACGACGCGGTACGGGAAGGCTGACGAGGCTGCACGGCGCCGCAGATCCTCGACAGGCAAGGGTGTGCGGCTCGCGACGAGCAGCACGTTGCCGTGCCGCCGCCCCCGCAGCGTGGCGGGCTCGGCGCTGACGACGACCTCGGCGAACGCCGTACGGGCTGCAGCGACTGCTCGGCGCAGGTACGGGAACGGGGCCTGGTCGGCGAGGTTCGCGAGCAGGACGCCGTCGGGACGCAGGACGCGCGCGACGTCCGCGAACGCCTCGGCGGTCGTCAGGTCCGCTGGGACGATCGGGCCGTCGAACGCGTCGAGGACCACGGCGTCGGCGTAGTCGTCGCGCATCGCAGCCAGGCCGCTGCGGCCGTCCGCGGCCCTCACCTTGATCCCGCTGCGGGCCGGCAACGGAAGATGCTCACGGACGTACGCGGTGAGCTCGGCGTCGGGCTCGAGGACGACCTGCGCCGATCGTGGTCGGGTCGCGGCGACGTACCGCGCGACCGTCAGGCCGGCTCCTCCGACGTGCACGACGGAGAGCCGGTCGGGCGGAGGGCGGAGGAGGTCCAGCGTGTCGCCGATGCGCTGGACGTACTCGAACACCAGGCGCGCGGGGTCTGCGAGGTCCACGTGGGACTGCTCCGCCCCACCGACGCGGAGCGTGAAGGCGTCGGCGCGTCCGGGCTCGGGGACGAGATCGACCTGACGTTCCACGGCGCGAGACTACGGGTCGCCGGGAACGGGCGCGCGTCGTGTCCCCGACAGGCCCTACGTTGGTCCCATGCCTGCAGCAGCGACCGAGGTGGAGGCCGGCGGCCGTGCCGTGCGCGTCTCCAGCCCTGACCGGATCGTGTACGAGGCGACCGAGCGGACTCCGGCGATCACCAAGCTCCAGGTCTGCGAGTACTTCGCGACCGTCGGCGAGGTGCTGCTCTCCTCGGTCGCAGAACGCCCGACGGCGATGGAGCGATGGCCGGACGGCTGGCGTGAGGGGATGCGGCTGGCGACCGGTCCGCAGGACCGCGGTGCCGACGGCTTCTATCAGAAGCGGCTGCCCAAGGGAGCGCCCGACTTCGTCGAGACGGTCAAGATCACGTTCCCTAGCGGACGGACAGCGGACGAGCTCTGTCCCACCGAAGCGGCGTCGCTGGTGTGGGCCGCCCAGATGGGCGCTCTCACCTTCCATCCGTGGCCGGTTCGGCGACCCGACGTCGATCATCCCGACGAGCTGAGGATCGACCTCGATCCGCAGGAAGGGACCTCGTTCGCCGACGCGCAGCGCGTCGCGGAGGTTGCCAGAGAGCTGCTCGAGGAGCTCGGGCTGCGCGGCTATCCGAAGACCAGCGGCAACCGGGGCATCCACATCTACGTACGCATCCAGCCGACGTGGACCTTCGACGACGTGCGTCACGCGGCCATCGGCCTGGGGCGCGAGCTGGAGCGTCGCGACGGTGGCGTCACCACCGCGTGGTGGAAGGAGGAGCGAGGCTCTCGGCTCTTCCTGGACTACAACCAGAACCTGCGCGACCGGACGATCGCGAGCGCGTGGAGTCTGCGCGCACGCCCCGGAGCGCCTGTCAGCACCCCCATGTCGTGGGCGGCGCTCTCTGCGGTCAAGGACCCACGAGACTTCAATCTGACGACTGTCCCGGACTATCTCGCCGACGGCGACCCCTGGGCGGACATCGACTCCACTGCGTACTCGCTCGACCCTCTGCTCAGCCTGTGGGAATCGCTGCCGGGGGGAGAGCTGAACTGGCCGCCCGACTACCCGAAGCAACCGGGCGAGCCACCGCGGGTGCAGCCCAGCAAGAAGGTCGCGGAGCACTGGGACGACGACGGCAACCGCGTCGCGACCTGAGTGGAGCTGTTGCGATGTGGGTGCTTCACGTCGACCTGGACCAGTTCATCGCCGCGGTCGAGGTGCTGCGCCGCCCTGAGCTGGCCGGCCTCCCCGTCGTCGTCGGGGGCCGCGGTGACCCGACCGAGCGTGGGGTGGTCTCGACCGCCTCGTACGAGGCGCGCGAGTTCGGGGTCCGGTCGGGGATGCCGCTGCGCACCGCGGCCAAGAAGTGCCCCGACGCGGTGTTCCTCCCGGTCGACAAGCCCACGTACGACGCTGCTTCCGAGGGCGTGATGGACGCGTTGCGCAGCCTCGAGACCGCCGTCGAGATCCTCGGCTGGGACGAGGCGTTCGTCGCGGTGCCCGACGAGGTGGCCGACGCAGACGGTGCGGTCGCCTTCGCCAAGGCGATCCAGGCGCGAGTGCTCGAGCGCACCATGCTGCACTGCTCCGTCGGCATCGGCGACAACAAGATCCGAGCCAAGAACGCCACCGACCTCGGCAAACCTCGCGGCACCTTCGTGCTCACCCGTGACAACTGGTGGTCGGTGGTCGGCGATCGGCCGGTCGACGGCGTGTGGGGCATCGGCGGCAAGATGGCCGCACGGTTCGCACGCCTGGGCATCACGACCGTGCGCGAGCTCGGGGCGGCCGACGACGAGGTGCTGGCGAAGGAGATCGGCCCGACGATGGGCCCGTGGTACAGGCGGCTCGCCCGCGGCGTCGACACCTCGCCGGTCGATCCGACGCCGTGGGTGCCGCGCTCCCACGGTCACGAGGTCACGTTCCAGGTCGACCTCACCGATCCCGCTGAAGTGGAGGCGGAGGTGCGCCGACTCGCCGAGCAGGCGGCGTACGACGTCGTCGAGGACGGCCGCCCGGCCGTCCGGGTGCGGCTCAAGATCCGTTACGTGCCTTTCGAGACCCGCACCCGCAGCATGACGCTCCCCCAGCCGACCTCCGACGCGGTCACGATCGCCGACGCCGCCGCAGCGCTGCTGGAACGGACCGACCGCACGCGCGCCGTGCGCCTGGTCGGGGTTGCCGCCGAGATGGCGGCGCCGGAGTAGGTCTCGATCGCTCCGCGCCTCGACCAGCGGGATGTCGCTCCGCGCCTCGACCAGCGGGATGTCGCTCCGCGCCTCGACCAGCGGGATGTCGCTCCGCGCCTCGACCAGCGGGATGTCGCTCCGCGCCTCGACCAGCGGGGTGCGGAGCGATCGAGACCTTGCATCCCGGCATGTTCTGTGGTTCATTAGTCCAGTAATGAACCACAGGAGGTGAGCGGGTCGTGTTCGACGGACCAGAGCCGATCTACATCCAGATCGCCGACCAGATCCGCGCGCAGATCTTGAGCGGCGACCTGCCCGAGGAGGCACAGGTGATGTCCACGACGCAGTACGCGACCACGTTCCGCATCAACCCGGCTACCGCCGCGAAGGCGTTCGGCATCCTCGTCGACGAGGGTCTGATCGAGAAGCGCCGCGGGCTCGGCATGTTCGTCGCCGCCGGC